>NZ_FPJC01000007.1:0-274592 GCF_900119265.1 Pseudomonas sp. NFACC04-2 | reverse complement strand
GTCGCCGTCATCGCGAGCAAGCTCGCTCCCACAGGGGATCTGCTGCGAACGCCAATCTTGTGCCCGATGCAACACCGTTGTAGGAGCGAGCTTGCTCGCGATGGCGGCGACGCTGTCGCCCTATCGATAAACCCCATCCTTCCCATGCCCAGCCATAGCCCGATTGCTGCGCAGGCTGATCATCGACTTGATATCGATCCATTCGATGCCCTGGGCCTTGAGCTTGGGTAGCTCGCGTTCGAGTACCGCCAGGGTCTGCGGATAGGGATGGCCGATCATCACGGCCGAGCCTTGTCGGCGGGCCAGGTCGATGGCGGTTTGCAGCTGTTGGGCGATGGCGGTTTCGGTGCGCTCGTCGTCCAGGAACACGTCCCGCGACACACTGGCGAGGCCGATCTTTTGCGCTTCGGCGGCGGCGACCGTCTGGGCGCTGGTGCGGCTGTCGACGAAAAACTTGTGGCGCTGCTGCAAGTTCGCCATCAGCCACGCCATGGCCTCGGGCTGGGCGGTCATGCGGCTGCCCATGTGGTTGTTGATCCCGCTGGTGTAGGGCACGGCTGCGAACGCGGCGTCGAGGCGCTTGCCCAGTTCTTCGATGGACAGTTCCGGATGCCAGGCGAACGGCCCGGTGGCCGGGTCCATGGGCATGTGCAGCATGACCAGCTTGCCGGCGCGATGGGCTTCCCGGGCGAATTCGGCGGCGTGAGGGGTGTCAGGCATGATCGCCGCGGTGACCGGGCCGGGGAGGGCCAGGACCCGGCGGTCCCGGGGCAGGCTTTGCCCCAGGTCGTCGATGATCAGGCTCAGGTACGCCTTGTGCGGCGAAGAGGGCGTGGCAGGCGCCGCGTTAACGGCCCCCGCCAGCAGGCACAGCAGGATGAAGGTGAAACGCAGGCCCATCTCAGCGACCGGACGTGATGTTCAACCCTTTGAGCAAGCTCAAGGCCTGGGCCAACTGATAGTCGTCATCCTGGGGCATTGGCTTGGCCTTGGCGCCGGAACCGGTCGGTTTGTCGGCGCCGCCGTTGCCGTTGCCCAGGTGACCTTGCAGGTCGGCTTCCTTGAAGTATTCGCTGTCCTGCTCGTTGGTGATCTTGGCCTTGCGCACTTCGATGTCCGGGACAATGCCCTGGGCCTGGATGGAACGGCCGTTGGGCGTGAAGTACAGCGCGGTGGTGATCTTCAGGGCACGGTCGTTGTTCAGTGGCAACACGGTCTGTACCGAACCCTTGCCGAAACTGGTGGTGCCCATGACCACGCCGCGCTTCTGGTCCTGCAGGGCGCCGGCGACGATTTCCGAGGCCGAAGCGCTGCCGCCGTTGATCAGCACCACCAATGGCACGGCTTCGCTCAAGTCGTTGCCAGTGGCCGAGAAGCGCAGCTCGGAATTGGCGATACGGCCCTTGGTGTAGACGATCAGGCCCTTGGTGATGAAGTGATCCACCACTTCCACGGCCGATTGCAGCACGCCGCCGGGGTTGTTGCGCAGGTCCAGGACCAGGCCGTTGAGTTTCTTGCCGTTGTCCTTGCGCATCTTGGCCAGGGCCTTGGCGACTTCTTCGCCGGTCTTGACCTGGAACTGGGTGATGCGGATATAGCCGTAGCCCGACTCCAGCAACTGGCTTTTCACGCTCTTGACCTGGATGACCGCCCGCGTGAGGGTTACGTCGAACGGTGTGCCACCGTCGCGTACCAGGGTCAGGGTGATCTTCTGGCCGATCTTGCCGCGCATCTTGTCCACGGCTTCGGTCATGCTCTGGCCGCGGGTCGGTTGGCCGTTGATCTTGACGATGAAGTCACCGGCCTGGATGCCGGCCTTGGAAGCAGGGGTGTCGTCGATTGGCGAGACCACCTTGACGAAGCCGTCTTCGCTGCCGACCTCGATGCCCAGGCCGCCAAACTCGCCGCTGGTGCTTTCCTGCAGCTCGGCGAAATCTTCCGGGCCCAGGTAGGCGGAGTGCGGGTCAAGGTTGCTGAGCATGCCTTTGATGGCGTTCTCCAGCAGCATCTTGTCATCCACCGGTTCCACATAGGCGGCCTTGATCCGGTCCATGACCTCGGCAAAGGTGCGCAGTTCGTCCAGTGGCAGCGGCGCCTTGGTGGTTGCGGCCGTGGCGACGGGGGCCGACGGGGCCGGTTCGGCGGCAAAAGCCAGGGGCGCACCGATCACGAGGGCGATCGTCAGGGCCAGCGAGGTAAGGCGGGACAAATGCAGCATGTCGAACGAACTCCTTAATAGGATGGGCGCGCTTATCCTTGCGCACGACACCATTGGGCCGGGTCACTGGGGCGACCCTGCTGACGAATAGCGAAATACAGTGCTGGCGTATCCTGCCCGCCACTGTTACCGACCGTGGAGATGGACTCTCCGGCCTTGACCACGTCGCCCGCCGACTTGAGCAGCGTCTGGTTGTGGCCGTAGAGGCTCAAGTAACCGTTGCCGTGATCGAGGATCACCAGCAGGCCGGCACCGCGCAACCAGTCGGCGAATACCACGCGCCCGCCATGCACGGCATGTACCTGGCTGCCAGCCGAGGCGCTGATCATCACCCCGTCCCACTTGGTGCGGGTGTCATCGCCGCGGGTTTCACCGAAGCGCGCAAGCAATCGACCATTGACCGGCCATGGAAGTTTGCCTCGGGCTGAAGCAAAAGCGCCGCCAAAGGTTTCGCCGTCACTGGAAACCAGTGCGCCGGAGCTGGATTTTGCCGGTTTGCGCGGTGCATCGCCGGCGTCTGCGTCGGCCTGGGCTTCACGCAAACGCTTTTTTTCGGCTTCCTGCTGGGCGATCAGCGCTTTCTGGCGCGCTTCTTCCGCCTCTCGGGCCTGGCGGGCCAGGGTCTCTTCGATGGTTTTCAACACATTGGCCAGTTCGGCCTGGTCCTGCTCGCGGGCCTTGAGCTTGCTGTCGCGGGCCTTCACGTCGTCATTGAGCTTGGCCAGGGCCACCTGGCGTTCCTTGCGAACCTTCTCGAGCTCTTCGCGCTGGGTGTCGAGGCTGCTTTTCTGCACCAGCAACTGGGCCTGCTGCAGCTCGATGTCTTTTTCGACATTGGCCAGCTGACGCAAGGTTTCATTGAAGCTCTTGAGTTGTTCCAGGCGTGCCTGGCTCAGGTAATCGTAATAGGTGAGGGTACGGGCGAATTTCTCGGGGTTTTGCTGGTTGAGCAGCAGCTTGAGGTATTCCTGGCGACCGTTCTGGTAGGCGGCCCGGGCCTGGATGGCGATCAGTTTTTGCTGTTCAGTGCGCGCGCCCTGGAGTTTTTTTTTCTCTCCATCGAGCCGTTGCAGCTCGGATTCGCTTTTCTTCAGCTCTTTCTGCAGGGCCTCGACCTGCTTCTCCAGCTTGCCCATCTCGGTTTCGGTGCCGCGCAGGTCTTTCTGCACGCTGGATTTCTCTTCCTGCAGCTTGCCCAGCAGCTTTTTCAGCTCGGCAATGTCCTGGCGCGTGGCTTCCAACTGCTGTTGGGTTTGCGCGCGCTCGTCGGCAAAGGCCGGTTGGAGCAAGCAGGTCAGAGCGAGGGCTATCAGGACGCGAAGCATAGAGGCGGGCGACACCAGGGAAAGGGACGGCCTAGTATGCCCGGCCCACGCTGCAAAAAAAACGCCCATTTGGGGCTGTGTGATAACTGGCCTGAAAACACTGCCGACCAATGTGGGAGCGGGCTTGCTCGCGAATGGGGCTGCCAGTCGACATTTATGTGTCTGGTCTACCGCATTCGCGAGCAAGCCCGCTCCCACAGGGTATGTGTTTCGTCAGACCAGGATCGAAGTCCCGGTCATTTCCGCCGGTTTTTCCATGCCCAGCAACATCAGCATGGTCGGCGCCACGTCAGCCAGCACGCCACCTTCGCGGACCTTGAAGTCCCGCTTGCCGACATAGATGAACGGCACCGGTTCGGTGGTGTGGGCGGTGTGGGCCTGGCCGGTGGATTCGTCGGACATCTGCTCGACGTTGCCGTGGTCGGCCGTGATCAGTGCTTCGCCGCCGACCTTTTCCAGGGCCTCGACGATGCGGCCAACGCAGGTGTCCAGGCATTCCACGGCCTTGACCGCCGCCTCGAACACGCCGCTGTGGCCTACCATGTCGCCGTTGGCGTAGTTGACCACGATCACGTCGTAACGCTGGTTCTCAATGGCGTCGACGATGCGGTCGGTCACTTCCGGTGCGCTCATCTCCGGTTGCAGGTCGTAGGTGGCGACTTTCGGCGAGGGGATCAGGATGCGTTCTTCGCCCGGGAAGGGTTCTTCACGGCCGCCGGAGAAAAAGAACGTCACGTGGGCGTACTTTTCGGTCTCGGCGATGCGCAGTTGGGTCTTGCCGTTTTTCGCCAGGTAATCGCCCAGCACGTTTTCCAGGCTGCCGGCGGCGAAGGCCGAAGGTGCGGGAATGCTGGCGGCGTATTGGGTCAGCATCACGAAACCGGCCAGTTTTGGTTGGCGGGCACGCTCGAATTCCTTGAAATCGTCTTCGACGAACACGCGGGTCAGCTCGCGGGCGCGGTCGGCACGGAAGTTCATGAATACCACGGCGTCGCCGTCTTCGACTTTGACCGGTTCGCCAATGGTGGTGGCCTTGACGAACTCATCGCTTTCGCCGCGCTCGTAGGCGGCTTGCAGGCCTTCCTGGGCGGTGGCGGCGTTGAATTCGGCGCTGCCGTCGACGATCAGGTTGTAGGCCTGAGCCACGCGGTCCCAACGGTTGTCACGGTCCATGGCGAAGTAGCGACCGACGAGGCTGGCGATGCGCCCCTTGCCGAGGGCCTGGAACGTTGCGTCCAGCAGCTCTATCGACGAGGTGGCGCTTTTCGGCGGGGTGTCGCGGCCATCGAGGAACGCGTGCAGGTAGATCTTCTCGGCGCCGCGCTTGGCAGCCAGCTCGGCCATGGCGATCAGGTGGTCCTGGTGGCTGTGCACGCCACCGTCGGACAGCAGGCCCATGAAGTGCACGGCCTTGCCGGCGGCCACGGCCTTATCCACGGCGGCGCAGATGGTCGGGTTTTCGAAGAACTCGCCGTCGCGGATCGATTTGGTCACGCGGGTGAAGTCCTGGTACACCACGCGGCCTGCGCCGAGGTTCATGTGGCCGACTTCGGAGTTGCCCATTTGCCCGTCCGGCAGGCCGACGTCCATGCCGCTGCCGGAGATCAGGCCGTTGGGCACGGTGGCCCACAGGCGGTCCAGTACAGGCTTGTTGGCCGAATACACGGCGTTGGATTCGTGGCTGTCACTGTGACCGAAGCCGTCGAGAATCATCAGGACCAAAGGTTTAGGCGTGGTAGTCATGGAATCCACTCGTGGCGGGTTAAAAGAAGACGATGGAAAAGGGACGGGCAGTTTAAAGGTAAGTTCCGGCGGCGTCACCGCCGGGCGGGGTTTGGCCGGCCTTGCGTGCTGTGTATACTGGCCGACATTTTAACGCCCTGGAACCTCCTTCGATGGTTGCTCATCTGATTCAATTTGCCACTAACCACTACATTCTCGTCGGTATCTTCGTCGTGCTGCTGGCGTTACTGGTTGCCCACACGATGCAGGGCGGCGGTCGCAGCCTGAGCACTGGGGAGCTGACCGCACTGGTCAACAAGGATGCCGGCCTGGTGGTGGACATCCGCCCGAGCAAGGATTACGCCGCCGGTCACATTGTCGGGGCGGTGAACATTCCCCAGGACAAACTGATGGCGCGGATCGGCGAGCTGGAAAAACACAAGGCCAAGACGCTGATCCTGGTGGACGCCCAAGGCCAGCACGCCGGCACCCACGCCCGTGAGCTGATGAAGTCCGGTTTCACCGCCGCCAAGCTGTCCGGCGGCGTTGCCAGCTGGAAAGCCGACAATCTGCCCCTGGTGAAGTGAAATGCCCCACGTTGTTGTCTATTCCAGCGATTACTGCCCCTATTGCTCCAGAGCCAAGTTCCTGCTCCAGAACAAAGGCGTGGCCTTCGAAGAGATCAAGGTCGACGGCAAGCCGCAACTGCGCGCCGAAATGACCCAGAAGGCCGGGCGCTCGTCCGTGCCGCAGATCTGGATCGGCAGCACCCATGTGGGCGGTTGCGACGATCTGTATGCCCTGGAGCGCGCCGGCAAGCTCGACGTGCTGCTCAAGGCCTGAATTCCCACTAAAGAACCTGAAAGTAAGAAGGATCTGCGATGACTGACCAACAGAACACAGCTGCCAGCGAAGAAGAAGCCGCACCGCAATTCTCCTTGCAGCGCATTTATGTACGTGACCTGTCCTTCGAAGCCCCGAAAAGCCCGGCGATCTTTCGCCAGCAGTGGGAGCCGAGCGTAGGCCTGGACCTGAACACCCGTCAGAAAGCCCTGGAAGATGACTTCCACGAAGTGGTGCTGACCCTGTCGGTCACCGTCAAGAACGGTGACGAAGTGGCGTTCATCGCTGAAGTGCAACAGGCCGGGATCTTCCTGATCAAGAACCTGGATGCTCCTTCGATGAGCCACACCCTGGGCGCGTTCTGCCCGAACATCCTGTTCCCTTACGCCCGGGAAACCCTGGACAGCCTGGTGACCCGCGGCTCGTTCCCGGCCCTGATGCTGGCGCCGGTGAACTTCGATGCGCTGTATGCGCAGGAACTGCAGCGTATGCAACAAGAAGGCGGCGCGACCGTTCAGTAATCCGGTCTGGCGTTGACGCAAGTCCAATGTGGGAGCGGGCTTGCTCGCGAATAGGGAGTGCCAGTTGACATCGATGTCGCCTGACACACCGCTTTCGCGAGCAAGCCCGCTCCCACATTTGTTATGAGGTGTTATTGAAAGCCGTTCTGCCGCCACGCCTCATAAACCGCCACCGCCACGGTATTGGACAGGTTCAGGCTGCGGCAGCCTTCGCGCATTGGCAGGCGCAGGCGTTGCTCGGCGGGCAGGGCGTCCAGTACGTCGGCCGGCAGGCCACGGCTTTCCGGGCCGAACAGGAACGCGTCACCGGCGGCGAAGCTGGCGTCATGGAACGGCCGCGAACCCTTGGTAGTAAAGGCGAACAGACGCGGATGCCCGAGGCTCTCCAGGCAACTGGCGAGGTCGGCGTGGCGCTGCAAAGTGGCATACTCGTGGTAGTCGAGGCCGGCGCGGCGCAGGCGCTTGTCGTCCATGTCGAAGCCCAGCGGTTCGATCAAATGCAGGTGGCAGCCGCTGTTGGCGCACAGCCTGATGACGTTGCCGGTATTCGGCGGAATTTCCGGTTGAAAAAGGATGACGTGAAACATGCACGGCTCCGCAGATAAAGATGAGCGGCATTCTACGCCGCAAACCGACCGACGTTCGAAGCTAATGCCTCGGGTGATGGGCTCTTTGGCGATCTTCGGCATGATGGTCGGGCTGATGATCGGGCGCCTGACCACGCCTGACCCGAGCGTCTTGCAACAGATTGAGGTGACAGGCGGAACGCTTGTGGCCTGGTTCAACAACGAACCCAAGCTCCATGGTGAAATTGTCGACGGTTCAGTGGCGCTGCTGTTCCAAGCAGAAGGCCGACCACAGAAGGGCCAGCTCAAGCTCAACGGCAAGGATGTGAATTGGCGGGTGCGTTTGAGTGACGAGGGGTTGTTGCTGACACTGGTGGCGGCGCGTCCATTGCGAGGGGAGTGGGCCGGCAGCGAAGTGGATGATCGCTGGCGGCTGGAGGTCCGTCTCCAGGAGCAATAAAAGAGGGAATCCCCGGCCTGCCTGTACCAAGGTCCCCAAAACGGGAGGGCTCGCGGTTGGCGCACAGCCCTGGTGTAAAGAAGGGAAACCTTGACCTGCCTGTATCAAGGCCCCCAAAACAGTGGGCTCGTTGAGCCCGGTATAAAAGGGGGAATCCCCGGCCTGCCTGTACCAAGGTCCCCGAAACTGGGTAGTGATCTAGCTGTTGCAGGGGGCGTGCCAGTTTTAAGTTATTTGTCACAAAAACGCTTTCTATGACGCAAAAGCCCCGTATTCCGGGGCTTTTGCTTTATACAGGCTGGATTTTCGGGTTGGATCGAGGGGGTCAGATTCGCCAGATGTGCGCACTTGCGGTTCACGGTGCATTGGCGCGGTGCATATGCACCGGGTTCCGGCCAGGGTGCCCAGATTGCGGTCGACGCAGTTTTATTGTGGGAGCGGGCTTGCTCGCGAAGGTGGCGTGTCAGTTCACATCAAAGTCGACTGATACACCGCCTTCGCGAGCAAGCCCGCTCCCACAGGTTGCGCGCCAAGACCAAGCCATGTGTTCAGCGAAGAGCTAAGGCCTTTCAGCCCTCATCGCCGTCATCATCATCCCCACCATCGACCTTCATCCCCAATTCCTTGATCTTGCGGGTCAAGGTATTGCGGCCCCAGCCCAGCAGCACGGCGGCGTCACGGCGGCGGCCGGCGGTGTGCTTGAGGGCGGTTTCGATCATGATCCGCTCGAAGGCCGGTACCGCGCTGTCCAACAGGCTCGACTGACCGCGGGCCAGGGCCTGGTCGGCCCACTGGCGCAGGGCTTGCTCCCAGTTGGTCACGGGGGCTGAATCCTGGGGCAGGCTTAGCAGTTCCGGCGGCAGGTCGCTGATGTGCACTTCGCGACCCGAAGCCATCACCGTGATCCAGCGGCAGGTGTTTTCCAACTGGCGCACGTTGCCCGGCCACGGCAGGTTCTTGAGGTATTCCTCGGTTTCGCTCTTGAGCAACTTGGGCTCGACCGCCAGTTCCTGGGCCGCGCGGCTGAGGAAGTGCCGGGCCAGGGTCGGGATGTCTTCGCGACGATCCGCCAGGCGCGGGATATGAATACGGATGACGTTCAGGCGGTGGAACAAGTCCTCACGGAATTTGCCGGCGTGAACCAGGGTTTCCAGGTTCTGGTGGGTCGCGGCGATGATGCGCACGTCCACCTTGACCGGCGTATGGCCACCGACCCGATAGAACTCGCCATCGGCCAGCACGCGCAACAAGCGGGTCTGGGTGTCGGCCGGCATGTCGCCGATTTCATCGAGGAACAACGTGCCGCCGTCGGCTTGCTCGAAGCGCCCGCGCCGCAGGTTGGCCGCGCCGGTGAAGGCACCTTTTTCGTGGCCGAACAGCTCGGACTCCATCAAGTCCTTGGGAATGGCCGCCATGTTCAGCGCGATGAACGGCGACGCCGCCCGTGGGCTGTGGCGGTGCAGGGCATGGGCCACCAGTTCCTTACCGGTGCCCGACTCGCCGTTGATCAGCACGGTGATGTTGGAGTGGCTCAAGCGCCCGATGGCGCGAAACACTTCCTGCATCGCCGGCGCTTCGCCGATGATTTCCGGGGTGCGGGCCAGGGCCGGCACCTCTTCCATGCCTTGTTGTTCCTGGGCGTGCTGGTTGGCGCGCTTGACCAGCGATACGGCTTCGTCGACGTCAAATGGCTTGGGCAGGTATTCGAAAGCGCCGCCCTGGTAGGACGCCACGGCGCTGTCCAGGTCTGAATGGGCAGTCATGATGATCACCGGCAGCCGCGGATGCTGCTCGCGAATCCGCGCCAACAGGTCCAGGCCGCTGGCGCCGGGCATGCGGATGTCGGAGATGATGACGTCCGGTTGCTGACGCGCCAGGCGACTCATCACCCCATCGGCGCTGTCGAAGCTCTGGGTGGTCATGCCTTCCTGTTGCAAGGCTTTTTCCAGGACCCAACGGATAGAACGGTCGTCATCGACGATCCACACGGTTTCACTACGGCTCATGTCGATGTGGCTCCTTGTTCCAGTGGCAGGAAGATCGAGAAGGTGGTGTGGCCGGGGTGGCTCTCACATTCGATCAAGCCCTGATGCTGACTGATGATGTTCTGGGTAATGGCCAGGCCCAGCCCGGTACCGTCCGGACGGCCGCTGACCATGGGAAAAAAGATGGTTTCCTGCAGTTCGGCAGGGATGCCCGGGCCGTTGTCGATGATTTCGATCTTGGTCACCAGGCGATGGCGCACGTGGCCGATGGTGAACTGGCGCATGGCGCGGGTACGCAGGCTGATGCGACCCAGGCGCAGTTCATTCTGGCTGCTGATGGCCTGCATCGCGTTGCGCACGATGTTCAGCACCGCCTGGATCATCTGCTCGCGGTCGATCAAGACGTCGGGAATGCTCGGGTCATAGTCGCGCACCAAAGTGATGCAACCCTGGCTTTCCGCTTCCACCAGGCTGCTGACGCGCTCCAACACTTCATGGACGTTGCACATCGCCAGGGACGGCAGCTTGTTCGAGCCGAGCATGCGGTCCACCAGGTTCCGCAGGCGGTCGGCTTCCTCGATGATGACGTTGGTGTAGTCCTTGAGGCTTTCTTCCGGGAGTTCGCGGGCGAGCAACTGTGCCGCGCCGCGTATTCCGCCGAGAGGGTTCTTGATCTCGTGGGCCAGGCCGCGTACCAGCATCTTGCTGGTTTCCTGCTTGGACAATTGCGCCTCTTCCTTGGTGATGCGCAGCAAGCGATCACGCGGGTGGACTTCCAGCAGCAACAAGGTGGCGCCATTGTTCAGGATCGGCGTGACCGCATAATCCACGGTCAGGGTCTGGCCGGTCAGGGCGGTGAGCATCGCCTCGCGCTTGGTGAACGGGTGAGCCTGCTCCACCGCTTGGCGCAGGGAATTGAGCGCTTCGGCGGATTCGGTGAATAACTCGCTGATGAACTGCCCGTGACTGCGCTGGCCGCTGACGGCCAGGAGCATCTCCGCCGCCGGGTTCATGTACTCGAGGCGCAGTTCGGCGTCGAGCAGGATGGTCGCGGTGGTGAGGTTGTCGAGCAGCAAGCGGTGTAGTGCGTCGCTAATGGTCATCAGGACCTCTTTTGGAGCGTAGCAACTCGGGACCGGTCCCAAATTGCGCGCGCGATTAATGCGCTGTCGCAAGGAAAATGCAAAAACCAAACCAAGGCTCCGAAAAGAAGCGTTTAGAGCCTCAAAAGGGTGTTTTTCGGTCGGTTGCGTGGCGTTCTGCCAGCTTTTTCGGGTACTTTCGAACCAAAATGGGTTTTGCAGCTGGGTAGCGTGCAAGCTATTGCACCAATATAGTGCGCCGGCGTGGGAGGTGTTAGAAGAACGGCAAGATGCTGCTTTTTTCTTCTTCAGGCTTTTCGGCGAGAGGGCACTCGGGACGTTGACCGTAATCGGCCGTGGCGCAGGGCTTGATGCGGCGCTTCTGCGCCAGGGACATGCGCTGCATGTGGAAGGGCTGGTTGGCGGTGCGTTCGACGATACGGTCCTGCTCGTCGAGGATTTCGACCGCTAGGTGATGGGTGCCTCGATCGATGTTGCTCAAGGCGAACACCGGGCTCGGCCCCGGCGCGCCCGTTGGTTTGCCGTCGAGCAACAGGCGGTAGCGATGGCCTTTTTTCAGGCCTGGTTCGCTGGTGACGCTGACGATCAATTCGCCTGCGGTGCTGCGTATCGTCGCGTCCGGCTCGGGAATCAACAGCCTGAGCATTTCGTAATGAAACAACGGTTCGGGCCGGGCTTCGGTCACGGGCGCCGAGGTTGTACCCGTGGGCGGCGCCGGCATCCGGTTGCCGGGTGGCAGTTGGACTTTCTTTGCATTGCCGGGGCGTGGCTGATCGGTGAACACGCGATTGCCCTGGGCATCGATGTAGGTGTAGACCTGCGCCACGCCGGGCATCGCCGTCAGCGCCAGGCCCAGCGCGAGCAGCCAGCGGATCATGGCTGGTGCACACGTTGGACGGTGAAGGTGACGGTTTCGCTTTGCTGCACGAGGTTGTCGCCGTCGATGACCTGAACCGCCAGGCTGTGCTCGCCCCGATCAATATTCACCAATTGCAGGCGCGGCACGTTGCTCGGCTGGCCGTAGGGCTGCCCGTCCAGCAGCAACCGGAACAGATGCGGGCTGCGCAGGCGCGGTTGAGCGTGCACGCCAATGGTGAAGGTGCCGTTGTTGGCGCGTAGGGCTTCGTCGGTGGGGATGTCGGTCAGTTCCAGGATTTCGTAGGCATCGCGCGGCTTTTCGCTGCTGGCGGGAGGCGTTGGTGTGTCCGGGCTGGCCGGAGACTGGCGTTCGATGCTGTTGAGCGGCGGCAATTCCACCGTCTGGGCCGGGACGCCTTGGGGCGGCTGGTTGCTGTAGGCGGTATTGCCCTCGGCGTCGGTGTACTTGTAGATCTGCGCGGTGGCGGGCAGTGCCAACAGCAACAACAGGATGATTGAAAAACCACGCCCCATAAAATCGACCGAAAACTGAAAGTGTTGAGTTGCAGCATAGGTCAGGGAGGGGCATTGGCCCAAGTTGTTGCGCGCAATGCCTGTGGGAGCGGGCTTGCTCGCGAAAGCGGTGTGTCAGTCACTTGGATGTTGGTGTACTGGCCTCTTCGCGAGCAAGCCCGCTCCCACATTGGAGCGGTGTCGTTTGCCTCAGGCTTTTGGGGAGATACACAACTCTGCGGTCGCTCGAATCAGGGCGAGCCGGTGTACCGGGTGCTGCTTGTTGTGGTGGGTGGCACGGGCCAGCCATTGCGGGCACTGCGGATCGGTGCGGTAGGGGGCGAAGTCGGCCAGTTGTTGCAGCAGGCGTTTCTGCAGGCGGTCGAGCTGCGGGCGGATCTGCCCCACCAGGTCCGGGCGCGGGAGGTCCGGGGCCTTGCCGTCCAGGGCCCAGTCGGACAAGTTGATGTACTGCACCATTTTGTTGGCTTCTATCTGGGCGGCAAAAAACGCTTCCACGGTTTCGCTGCTCAGTTTATAGGCCGGTGCCTGGGCGACGGCGGCGGTGATGACTTCACGCTCGCGCTGGCGGTCCTCTACGGGTTTTCCACTGTCCCATTTACTCAGCGCCACTTGATCGGCGATGGCCAGGCGTTCACCAATGGCGTTAAGCAACGGAGTCAGTGCCTCGGGGGCGGGAGTCGAGGTCGAGGCGGCTCCGGCGGTGGAGGCCAGCAGCGCGGCAGACAGGGCAAGGCAGAGCTTGAAGCGCAAAGTCATGGGCAGTCTCGTCTTCTAGGGGGGGGGCGACGGGGCATCATGCACGTAATCGGCGCCCACAAAAAAGGCCTCCCGAGGGAGGCCTTTCTTTATTTCACGCCGTGCGTGGCGGCGCTACCGGATCAGCAGCTGTAGTACAGCTCATATTCCAGTGGGTGTACGAAGGTGCGAACCTTGATTTCTTCTTCGCTTTTCAGTGCGATGTAAGCGTCGATGAAGTCATCGCTGAATACGCCGCCTTTGGTCAGGAACGCACGGCCCTTGTCCAGCTCTTCCAAGGCTTCTTTCAGGCTGCCACATACCTGTGGGATTTCCTTGGCCTCTTCAGGCGGCAGGTCATACAGGTTTTTGTCCGCAGCATCGCCAGGGTGGATCTTGTTCTGGATACCGTCCAGGCCGGCCATCATCAGTGCAGCGAAGGCCAGGTACGGGTTGGCAGCCGGATCCGGGAAGCGTGCTTCGATACGGCGGGCTTTCGGGCTGTTCACGTAAGGAATACGGATCGAGGCGGAACGGTTGCGAGCCGAGTAGGCCAGCATGACCGGGGCTTCGAAGCCTGGTACCAGACGCTTGTAGGAGTTGGTCGACGGGTTGGTGAAGCCGTTCAGGGCCTTACCGTGCTTGATGATGCCGCCGATGAAGTACAGGGCGGTGTCCGACAGGCCGGCATAGCCTTCGCCTGCGAAGGTGTTCTTGCCGTCTTTGGAGATCGACATGTGAACGTGCATGCCCGAACCGTTGTCGCCGTACAGAGGCTTCGGCATGAAGGTCGCGGTGCGGCCGTAGGCGTCAGCAACGTTGTGTACGCAGTACTTGAGGGTCTGTACTTCGTCAGCCTTCTTGACCAGCGTGTTGAATTTCACGCCGATTTCGTTCTGGCCGGCAGTCGCCACTTCGTGGTGGTGAACTTCGACGGTCTGGCCCATTTCTTCCAGTGCGTTGCACATGGAAGTACGGATTTCGTGGTCGAAGTCGAACGGTGGAACCGGGAAGTAACCGCCTTTGATGCCTGGACGGTGGCCTTTGTTGCCGCCTTCCACGTCCTGGTCGGACATCCACGAACCTTGTTCGGAGAAGATCTTGAACATGGAACCGGAGATATCGGACTTGAACTTGACCGAGTCGAAGATGAAGAACTCAGGCTCAGGGCCGAAGAAAGCGGTGTCGCCGATACCGGTGGACTTCAGGTATTCCTCGGCGCGGTGGGCGATGGCGCGTGGGTCGCGGTCATAGCCTTGCATGGTCGAAGGTTCGATGATGTCGCAGACCAGGATCAGGGTCGGCTCTTCGGTGAACGGGTCCAGGACGGCGGTTTCGTCGTCCGGCATCAGGATCATGTCGGAGGCTTCGATGCCTTTCCAGCCAGAGATGGAGGAGCCGTCGAACATTTTCCCGATTTCAAAGAATTCGTCGTCCAGCGCATCACGGGCCGGCATGGTCACGTGATGTTGAGTACCTTTGGTGTCAGTGAAGCGCAGATCAATCCACTTGACGTCATGATCTTTGATGAGTTGAACCGACTTCGACATATGTCCTCCGGGTGGCTTCGGGCGGGTAGTGGAGTGCCCTTAGATATGGGTGATGCCGGCGCGAATACTCTGCCAAGGCAACCTGCCTCACAAGGGAGCAAATTGCATGCCAGTGCCCCAGCATGGGTTTTTTGCACCAAATCCACGCTTTTAAAGGCGTAAATCAAAGATTGTCAGACAATAACGCACTGCAATGTGGCGTCCTCAATCGATAATGACCTGTTTTGGTGCATGCAAAACCATCTGCACATTAACTGGTTAAACCTTGAGCAATTTCCGCTATAATCCGCGCCCCCCTTTTTCGGCTGGCCGTTCGCGCGCTGTTTTCATGAAACTAATCGTAAAAGTCTTCCCCGAGATCACCATCAAGAGCCGCCCGGTACGGATGCGTTTCATCCGCCAGTTGGCCAAGAACATCCGTGCCGTGCTCCGAGACCTGGATCCGGCCGTGGTGGTGAATGGCGTGTGGGACAACCTCGAGCTGGAAACCCGTGTCAGCGAACCCAAGCTCCTGAAGGAAATGACCGAGCGCCTGAGTTGCATGCCGGGCATCGCGCATTTTCTGCAAGTCGATGAATACCCGCTGGGGGATTTCGACGACATCCTCGCCAAATGCATGCTCCATTATGGTGACGCACTGGCCGGCAAGATCTTTTCGGTGCGTTGCAAGCGCGCAGGCAAGCACGCGTTCAGCTCGATGGATGTGGAGAAGTTCGTCGGCAGCCAGTTGCGCCGGCAATGCGGTGCGGCCGGTATTTCGTTGAAAGACCCGGAAATCGAAGTGCGCATCGAAATTCGCGACCAGCGGCTGTTCGTGATCCACAGCCAGCACAACAGCATTGGCGGTTATCCGCTGGGTTCGCTGGAGCAGACCCTGGTGCTGATGTCCGGTGGCTTCGACTCCACGGTGGCCGCCTACCAGATCATGCGTCGCGGGTTGATGAGCCATTTCTGCTTCTTCAACCTCGGCGGGCGTGCCCATGAACTGGGCGTGATGGAGGTGGCGCACTTCATCTGGAAGAAGTACGGCAGCTCCCAACGCGTGTTATTTGTGAGTGTGCCTTTCGAGGAAGTCCTGGGCGAGATTCTCGGCAAAGTCGATAACAGTCATATGGGCGTCATTTTGAAGCGTATGATGTTGCGCGCCGCTTCACGAATTGCCGACCGCCTGCAAATCGATGCGTTGGTGACCGGCGAGGCGATCTCCCAGGTGTCGAGCCAGACGTTGCCGAACCTGTCGGTGATCGACTGCGTGACCGAGAAGCTGGTCTTGCGTCCACTGATCGCCAGCCACAAGCAGGACATCATCGACCAGGCCAACGAAATCGGTACCGCCGAGTTTGCCCGGCACATGCCGGAATACTGCGGCGTCATCTCGGTCAATCCGAAGACGGCGGCCAAGCGCGGGCGGGTGGAGCACGAAGAGAAAGAATTCGACATGGCGGTGCTCGAGCGAGCGCTCGAAAACGCCAGGCTGGTGCCGATCGATCGCGTCATCGACGAATTGGGCCAGGACATCAAGATTGAAGAAGTCGGCGAAGCGCTGGCCGGTCAGATCATCATCGACATCCGTCACCCGGATGACGCTGAAGACGACCCGCTGAGTGTCGCCGGCATCGAGGTAAAAACGATGCCGTTCTATGCCGTGAACGCGCGTTTCAAGGAACTGGACCCTACTCGCCAGTACCTGCTGTATTGCGACAAAGGCGTGATGAGTCGCCTGCATGCCCACCATTTGCTCAGTGAGGGGCATGCCAATGTGCGCGTTTATCGACCGAGCTAAGTGCCCGGGGCTGTTTGCCTGTGGCCTGCGTCACCGGCCCCCCGACGCCGCCGACAGGCTGTAACGGCTTTGTCGGACTCAACGTAAATCGCTGCCACGACCTGTCAGCACACCGAATCCTCTGATCGAGATACACAAGTGATCGAAAATCTACGCAACATCGCCATCATTGCTCACGTTGACCATGGTAAGACCACCCTGGTAGACAAACTCTTGCGTCAATCCGGCACCCTGGAGCGCAACGAGCTCAACGACGAGCGCGTGATGGACTCCAACGACCAGGAAAAAGAGCGCGGTATTACCATCCTGGCGAAAAACACCGCCATCAACTGGAACGGCTACCACATCAACATCGTGGACACCCCGGGTCACGCCGACTTCGGTGGTGAAGTAGAGCGCGTGATGTCGATGGTCGACTCCGTGCTGCTGCTGGTTGACGCTCAAGACGGCCCTATGCCGCAAACCCGTTTCGTGACCAAGAAGGCGTTCGAAGCCGGCCTGCGTCCGATCGTGGTCATCAACAAGGTTGACCGTCCAGGCGCGCGTCCGGACTGGGTTCTGGATCAGATCTTCGACCTGTTCGACAACCTGGGTGCCACCGAAGAACAGCTGGACTTCAAAGTCGTCTACGCCTCGGCCCTGAACGGCATCGCCGGTCTGGACCACACCGCCATGGCTGAAGACATGACCCCGCTGTACCAGTCGATCGTCGACGACGTACCAGCGCCGAAAGTCGACCGTGACGGTCCGTTCCAGATGCAGATCTCGGCACTGGACTACAACAGCTTCCTGGGTGTGATCGGCGTTGGCCGTATCGCCCGTGGTCGCATCAAGCCGAACACCCCGGTGGTTGCCATCGACGCCGACGGCAAGAAGCGCAACGGTCGTATCCTCAAGCTGATGGGTCACCACGGCCTGCACCGCATCGACGTTGAAGAAGCAGCGGCCGGCGACATCGTCTGCGTCAGCGGCTTCGAGCAACTGTTCATCTCCGACACCCTGTGCGACCCACTGAACGTCGAAGCGATGAAGCCGTTGACCGTCGACGAGCCAACCGTTTCCATGACCTTCCAGGTCAACGACTCGCCATTCTGCGGTAAAGAAGGCAAGTTCGTGACCAGCCGTAACATCAAGGAACGCCTGGACAAAGAGCTGCTGTACAACGTTGCCCTGCGCGTTGAAGAAGGCGACTCGGCCGACAAGTTCAAGGTTTCCGGCCGTGGTGAGCTGCACCTCTCGGTACTGATCGAAACCATGCGTCGCGAAGGCTTCGAAATGGGCGTGGGTCGTCCTGAAGTGATCATCCGCATGGTTGATGGCGTCAAGCACGAACCGTACGAAAACGTGACCATCGACCTGCCGGAAGAATCCCAGGGCGCGATCATGGAGCAAATGGGCCTGCGTAAAGGCGACCTGACCAACATGGTTCCGGATGGCAAGGGCCGTGTGCGCCTTGAGTACAACATCCCGGCCCGTGGTCTGATCGGTTTCCGTAACGAGTTCCTGACCCTGACCTCCGGTGGCGGTATCCTGACCTCGATCTTCGATCGTTACGACGTGATGAAGTCCGGCGACATGTCCGGCCGTCAGAACGGCGTGCTGGTATCGGTTGCGACCGGCAAGGCCCTGACCTACTCGCTGGAAACCCTGCAAGCGCGCGGCAAGCTGTTCGTCGAGCACGGCCAGGATATCTACGAAGGTCAAATCGTCGGCCTGAACAGCCGCGACAACGACCTGGGCGTGAACCCGACCAAAGGCAAGAAGCTCGACAACATGCGTGCTTCGGGCAAGGACGAAACCATCGCCCTGGTTCCGCCGGTCAAGTTCACCCTGGAGCAAGCGCTGGAGTTCGTGCAGGAAGACGAACTGTGCGAAGTGACGCCTAAGTCGATTCGCCTGCGTAAGAAAATCCTTGGCGAAAGCGAGCGTACCCGCGCTGCCAAGAAAAGCGGCAACTGAGTTTCGACTTAGTTAGCGGCTAAAAAAACGCCCCTGATTGTGAGATCAGGGGCGTTTTTTTATGCCTGGGATTTGTGCGGTGCTTGTCAGGGCCCCTTCGCGAGCAAGCCCGCTCCCACAATGGATTTTCAGTGGACACAGACTTTGTGTCCGACATAGTTCCACTGTGGGAGCGGGCTTGCTCGCGAAGGCGATCGGCCAAACGCCGCAGAAACTAGCAGCCGATCAGAATTTGTCCAGCGTCCGCGGATTCCGCTCGCGCTCCACTTCCTTGGGCTTGTAGGCACAATACCCCGGCCGTGGCCCAATCCGCGGATGGTTGCGGCAGGTGTCCGGGCGCTTCTCGTAAATGGTGCACAACCGGCTCTTGCGGTCCAGATAAAGGCAATCGTTGTTGCTCATGCGCTGGAGCGTGAAAATTTCCGACTTCTGGTTGTAGCGCTCGACGATCCCTTCCTTTTGCAGGCGCTTGGCGATGTTCTTCGGCGGATCGCCCAGTTCGAACTCATCGACGATGCCGATGCGGATCAGGTCCTTGATCTTGGCTTCCACCGGCAGTGTGCAGCAGCTCGACACGCAGGAACCGCACATCGGGGCGGAGTACTTGGCCCAGGTATCGAGTCGGTCGATCTCCGCGGCGGCGATCAGGTTGGGCTTCATCATCACGGTTTACCAGCATGCATCAGGGCGCGCGATCATACCGGGACTGGTGAAATTTTGAACGACCATCCGCCGGTTTTTTTTCATTCGGGACAAACCGCTCCTGGACCGGCACGGCCCCTGCATTCATTCGCTTATCCGGCAATTCTCTGACGACGATTCTCCGTCACAGGGAAAAACCACCGAACCAGAGCCTGTGCCGTCTGTCAGACCGACTAGGCTCAGACAATTCCATGCTCGTTCGAGGTCTCATCAATGACTCAAGAACCACTTGTTCGCGAAGCTGAAGTCGCGGCATTTCGCGACGCCGTGTTGACCAAACTCACTTATGCCGTCGGCAAGGACCCGGATCATGCGTTTGATCACGATTGGTTCGAAGCCATTGCCCTCGCCGCCCGCGACCACATGGTCGAACACTGGATGGACCACACGCGGCAGATCTACCGCAAGGGCCAGAAGCGCGTCTATTACCTCTCCCTGGAATTTCTCATCGGTCGCTTGCTCTACGACAGCCTGAGCAACCTCGGCCTGCTGGACACCGCGCGGGAGGCCCTGACCGAGCTGGGCGTGGACCTGGAGCGCATCCGCCTGCTCGAACCCGATGCGGCGCTGGGCAACGGTGGCCTTGGCCGCTTGGCGGCGTGCTTCATGGAAAGCATGTCCACACTGGGCATCGCCGGCCATGGCTATGGGATTCGTTATGAACACGGCCTGTTTCGCCAGGCCATCGTCGACGGCTGGCAGCAGGAACAGACCGAGCATTGGCTGGATTTCGGCAACCCGTGGGAGTTCGAGCGGCCAGAGGTGGTCTACCCGATCGGCTTCGGCGGCAGCGTCGAGACCGTGACCGACGACACCGGCAAGACCCGACAAGTCTGGTCCCCGGCCGAAACCGTGCGGGCCATCGCCTATGACACCCCCGTGGTGGGTTGGCGCGGTGCCAGCGTCAATACCCTGCGCCTGTGGCGCGCCCGGGCCGTGGAAGACCTGCACCTGGAGCGCTTCAACGCCGGCGACCACTTGGGCGCCGTGGCGGAAGTGGCCCGGGCCGAAAGTATTTCCCGCGTGCTGTACCCGGCCGACAGCACCGAAGCCGGCCAGGAACTGCGCCTGCGCCAGGAGTATTTCTTTGTCGCCGCCTCGTTGCAGGACTTGCTGCGCCGCCATCGCAACATGCACACCTCGGTGCTGACTCTGGGCGATCACGCGGCGATCCAGCTCAACGACACACACCCGTCCATCGCCGTGGCCGAGCTGATGCGGCAATTGGTGGACGTCTATGACGTGGCCTGGGATGCGGCCTGGCAGATCACCCAGGACACGCTGTCCTACACCAACCACACGCTGCTGCCCGAAGCCCTGGAGACCTGGCCGGTGGGGCTGATGGAGCGCATGTTGCCCCGGCACATGCAGATCATCTACCTGATCAACGCCCAGCACATCGATTCGCTGCGGGCCAAAGGCGTGCACGATTTCGACGTGCTGCGCTCGGTTTCGCTGATCGAAGAAGACAACGGTCGCCGGGTGCGCATGGGTAACCTGGCGTTCCTCGGTTCCCACAGCGTCAACGGCGTGTCCGGGCTGCACACCCAACTGATGCGCAGCACGGTGTTCTCCGAGCTGCACAAACTCTATCCGAATCGGATCAACAACAAGACCAACGGCATCACCTTCCGCCGCTGGTTGTTCCAGGCCAACGCCGAATTGACTTCGATGATGGTCGACGCCCTCGGCCCGAGTGTGCTCGACAACCCCGAGGAGCGGCTGATCGAGCTGGAACCGTTCGCCGACAAGCCGGCGTTTCGCAAGCAGTTCGCCGAGCAGCGCCTGCACAGCAAGAAAGCCCTGGCTTACCTGATCCACGAGCGACTGGGCATCGCCGTCAACCCGGCGGCGATGTTCGACGTGCAGGTCAAGCGGATCCACGAGTACAAGCGCCAGTTGCTCAACCTGATGCACACCGTGGCGCTGTACCAGGCGATTCGTGCCGAGCCGGAAGTGGATTGGGTGCCGCGGGTGAAGATTTTCGCCGGCAAGGCCGCCGCCAGTTATCACCAGGCCAAACTGATCATCAAGCTGACCAACGACATCGCCCGGGTGGTGAACAACGACCCGACCGTGCGTGGTTTGCTCAAGGTAGTGTTCCTGCCCAACTACAATGTCAGTCTGGCCGAAAGCATCATCCCGGCGGCGGACCTGTCGGAGCAGATTTCCACGGCCGGCTTCGAAGCGTCGGGCACCAGCAACATGAAGTTCGGCCTCAACGGCGCGCTGACCATCGGTACCATGGACGGCGCCAACGTGGAGATGCATGAGCGCGTCGGCGGTGAGCACATGTTCATTTTCGGCCTGACGGCTGAGCAAGTGGAAGCGCGCAAGCAAAACGGTGAGTTCAGCGCTGCGCCGGACATCGCCGCCTCCCATCGCCTGAACGATGTATTGCAGGCGATACGGGGCGGGGTGTTCTCGCCGGATGATCCGATGCGCTACGCCGGGCTTGTCGACTCGTTGGTGGACTACGACCGCTTCCTGGTGTGCGCCGATTTCGACGCCTACTGGAGCGCCCAGGCCAAGGTCGAAGAGCGTTGGCATGACTCCAAGCAATGGTGGCGTTCGGCGGTGCTCAACACCGCTCGCATGGGCTGGTTCTCCTCGGACCGGACCATCCGTGAATACGCCACCGACATCTGGAAAGCCCTGGAGTAGCATTTGCTGCAAGAAATGTGAGCGAAGCCCAACGGCGATTGGGCTTCGTCGATATACTAGGCGCCAGTTTCGCCGGGCTGTGCGGCCGGACTCTGTCATTGGCAGCGCCAACATTCCAATGTGGGAGCGAGCTTGCTCGCGATAGCGGTGTATCAGTCAACCTTAAGGTGTCTGTCATGCCGCTCTCGCGAGCAAGCCCGCTCCCACAGGGTTTGGGGGGGGCACTAGACTGATCCAGGCATCGCATCACCCCGGTCATGCCCGCAACGGGCCGCTTAGGGATATCAACCATGCAATGGATCTTGACGTTGTTGGGCCTGGCACTGGGCTGGGTGGTGGACGCGTCGTTCGCCGATGCGCTGATAGGCGCACTGGTGGGGCTTGGCATCGCCCAGGCATTTCGGTTGGGGCGCCTGGGTGTCCAGGCGGCCAAGCAACAGATTTTGTTGCAAGAAGCTCAGCAGAGCTTGCTCACGTTGGAGGCCCGTCTGGCGGTACTCGAAAGCGGCAAGGTGGCCGAACCAAGTGATCCGGCCCCCGCGCCCGAGGTTGTCGTGCCCCAGGCCGCGAAGCCCGCAACGCGCACCGAACCGGAGCTCGTCTGGGAATTGCCGTCAGACCTCGAACCCGCTCCCGCGATGGCCACCCAGGCCAGCCAACCGTTGCCCGATGACATTTGGAAGCCCGCGCCAGAGACGTCCAGTCGGCGTGCCGACCGTGATTTTGCCCCTCTGCCTCTGGAGCCAATGATTGCGGAGCCGGCGGCCCCGCGTGGTCCGAATCTGTTCGACCGCGCCATTATCGGTGCGCGCAACTGGCTGTTCGGCGGCAATACCGTGCTGCGGGTCGGCGTGGTGCTGCTGTTCCTCGGCCTGGCGTTCCTGCTGCGTTATGCCACCGAAGGCATGGTGGTGCCGATCGAGTTGCGTTACGCCGGCGTCGCGGCCAGTGCGTTGGGCCTGTTGGGCCTGGGTTGGTGGCTGCGCCACCGCAACAATAACTATGCGCTGATGTTGCAAGGCACCGGGATCGCCGTGTTGTACCTGACGGTGTTTGCCGCCATGCGCTTGCATCCGTTGCTCGATTCCAAGGCGGCCCTGGGCTTGCTGGTGGCGGTGACGGTGTTCTCGGCGATCCTGGCGGTGACCCAGAATGCCCTGGGCCTGGCTGCGGCGGCGGCACTGGGCGGCTTTGCCGCGCCGATCCTGACCTCCACCGGCAGCGGCAACCACGTCGCACTGTTCAGCTATTTCATCCTGCTCAATGCCGGCATCCTCGCGATAGCCTGGTTCAAGGCCTGGCGCTTGCTCAACCTGATCGGTTTTGTCGGCACCTTCGGCATCGGTTTCGCCTGGGGCCTGCGTTCCTACACGCCAGAACTGCTCTGGAGCACCGAGCCGTTCCTGATCCTGTTCTTCCTCATCTACCTGGCGATTGGTTTGCTGTTCACCCGCCGCAAGCTGCTGGAAATGAGCGATGCCCCCGAAGACGGCAGCCGCGACGCGTTGTTGCGCTGGTCGGCGCGCAAGGGCGATTACGTGGACGGCAGCATGCTGTTCGGCCCGCCGTTGGTGGGTTTCGGCTTGCAGTTCGCGTTGGTGCAGCACCTGGAGTTCGCCGCTGCATTCAGCGCCCTGGCCCTGGGCATGATCTACATGGGGCTGGCGCGGTTATTGATGGGCGGCCGTGCCCTGCTGTTGGCGGAAACCTGCTTGGCCCTGGGGGTGATTTTTGCCAGCCTGGCAATCCCCTTGGGGCTCGACGCCCGTTGGACCTCGGCGGCCTGGGCCGTGGAAGGTGCGGGGATCTTCTGGCTGGGCCTGCGCCAGCAACGACCTTTCGCCCGAGTCTTTGCTTTGCTGCTGCAATTGGGCTCGGCGCTGGCCTTCCTCAGCGAATTGCGATCTGGCGAAGGCAGCCTGCTCGACGGTTCACCGTTGGGAGCGTTGATGCTCGGCGGCGCTTTGCTGTTCACGTTCTACCAACTGCGCAAGGCAGCCCCCGAACACACGGCGGCTTGGGAGCGCCAAGGCCTGCCGGTGCTGGCGGTGCTGGGCTTGAGTTTCCTCTATCTGCTGGCGCCGTTGTTCTTCTTCGCCCACGGCACGGCAATCGCCTGGGCCCTGGCCGGATTGGCGACGCTGTTTGTCGGCCTGCGCCTGCAATCGCGCAGCTTCCTGTTCACCGCGTTCGCGGTGCAATTGCTCGGCGGCGCACTGTTCCTGTTGCGCCTGCAAGGCGCCGAGGGTGATTCGGCGGCGGTGTTCAGCGCGGGCTGGAACGGTTTGCTCAGTGCTTCTCTGATCGGCCTGGCATTGATCGGCGGCATGTTGCTGGCGGCGCGCGACGACATGGTGCGCAACGATGTCCGGTTGTTGCGCGGCTTGTCGGTGGTGCTGCTGGCGGGGTTGGTGCTGATCAATCTCGCGGTGCTGTTCGTCCTGCCCTGGCAAACGGCGAGCGGGGTATGGGCGGCCAGTGGCCTGTTGATCATCTGGCTGAGCCTGTACCTGAAACAGCGCGTGAGCTTTGTCTTCGGTCTGCTGTTGCAACTGCTGGGCGGTGCGGCGTTCCTGACGGCGGGGCCGGTGTTGCTGGGGCCGCTCAATGCCGAGGATCTGCGGCCCCTGGCCCATAGCGGCTTCTGGACGCCGCTGGTCCTGGGGTTGGCAGCGCTGGTGGGTGCATGGCGCCTGCAACGGGCGCACGCGGCGCAGGAGCTGGACGCCTTGAGCTTGCAGCGCCTGTCCGAGCTGTTGCTGATCTGGGGCGCGGGTTGGTGGGCGCTGGCATGGATCAGCGAAGTGCTGCGTTTTGCCCCGGCGAACCTGCAAGGCGGCTTCCTGTTGTTGATCGCGGCCATCAGCGTGGCGGTGTGGAGCGTTTTGTCGCTGCGGTTGAAATGGCCGGCGCTGGGGCTGCTGTGCACCCTGTTGATCCCGGCGGTGGGCTGCGTACTGGTGGCGACGTGGCACAGCCACTATCACCCGGCCGGGCATTTCGGCTGGCTGGCCTGGCTGGCGGTATTTGCCGTGCATTTTCTCTCGCTCAAGCGCCTGGCGCCGATGCTGCCGGCCCGGGCGCGCAGTACGGCCCACGTACTCGGTTGCTGGTTGCTGATGGCGGTGTTGATGCTGGAGTTGCGTTACGGCCTGCTATTGCTGTCCGAGCAGTACAACGCTTGGCGCTGGCTGGCCTGGGCGATCCTGCCAGGTCTTTATCTGGTGCTGATGGCCACGCCGCGTACCTTGCCATGGCCGGTTTCGGCACAACCCCGGGAATATCGTGTCTATGCGGCGGCACCCATGGCGCTGTTGATGCTCGGTTGGTTCTGGCTAACCAACACCTTCAGCGATGGCAACTCAGAGCCACTGCCTTATGTGCCGTTGCTCAACCCCTTGGAGCTGGGCCTGCTGTTCGCCTTGTTCGGTATCTATGTGTGGGCTCGCAACGCCGTGGAACAATCGACGAACCGCTGGAATCGCATCGGGCACATCGCTCAGTTGATCGCCGGTGTGTCGCTGTTCGCGTTCTTTACCGCCCTGGTGATGCGCACTGCTCACCAATGGATGGGGGTGCCCTACGAGCTGGACGCGCTGCTCGAGTCGATGTTCGTGCAGGCCGGGTTGTCCATTGTCTGGACCTTGATCGCCCTTGGCCTGATGATCGGCGGGCATCTGCGTCATCGGCGTGAAGTGTGGCTGATCGGTGCGGCGTTGATCGCCGTGGTCGTGGCCAAGCTGTTCTTTGTCGAATTGAGTAACCGTGGCGGTCTGGCGCGGATCGTGTCGTTCATCGGCGTGGGTGTATTGCTATTGGTGGTGGGCTACTTCGCGCCGCTGCCGCCCAAGCGCCCGGAGACGGTCGCCCAGGATGAGCCGCCTATGCCTGTCAGTGAGGGAGTGTCATCTTGAGTCGCAAGTTGAATCGGATCGGGCTGGGCGTGGTTGGATTGTGGGTGGCGTTGTCAGCTACCGCCCAGGAGCAACCGGCGGATTTCGCCCATCAAGTGCCGTTGGCCCTGAGCGGCGAAGGGCCGTGGTATCGCCTGCCGTTGCCACTTGACGTGCAGTTGCAGGCGCGGCAGACCGACCTGAGCGACCTGCGCGTCTTCAATGCCGCCGGGCAGGCCCAGGCCTACGCATTGGTGCGCGAGTCGGCCCAGAGCCAGGAAAACCGCACCCTTACCGATGTGAAGTGGTTCCCCCTGTACAACGCCGCTGATGACCACGAGCGCGCGCCCAGCATACGTGTGCAGTCGAACGCCAATGGCACGCTGGTGGAAGTCCAGCCATCGAGTCGGCTCGAAGCGGGGGAAGAGGAGCTGCGCGGTTGGTTGCTGGATGCCAGCGCGATCAAGGCACCGTTGCAGCAGTTGGTCCTCGACTGGACCAGCGAGCGCGACGGCTTCCAGCGGTTCACCATCGAAGCCAGTGACGACTTGCAGCACTGGCAATCCTGGGGTGAAGGCCAGGTGGCGCGCTTGACCTTTGCCGATGAGCGGGTCGAGCAGCATGAAGTGAATCTGCCGGGGCAACCGGCGCGCTATCTGCGGTTGCTGTGGGATTCGCCGTCCTCCGCGCCGGTGCTGACCTCGGCCCAGCTGCACAGCGCCAGCCGCGAAAGCCTGCCGTTGCCGCTGGTCTGGTCGCAACCGCTGGCCGGCAGCACGACCAAGGCCGGTGAGTACACCTGGCAGTTGCCCATGGGGCTGAACATCGAGCAAGTGCAGGTCGAACTGAGCCAGGCCAACAGCTTGGCGCCGGTGACCCTGGCCGGTCGCCGTGAAAGCAGCCATCCGTGGCAGCCGTTGGCCAGTGGTTTGCTCTATCGCTTGACCCAGAACGGCCAGGATGTGCTGCAAAACCAATTGCAGCTGTCCGGCCAGACCGTGCAGCAATTGAAACTGACGGTGGACGAGCGTGGCGGCGGCCTGGGAACCGAAGCCCCGGCCCTGCGCTTTGCCGTGCGCCCGACCCAGGTGGTGTTCCTGGCACGGGGCGAAGGGCCTTACCGCCTGGCGCTGGGCAGCGCGACAGTCAAAGCGGCCAGCTTGCCATTGAGCACGCTGGTGCCTGATTACAAACCGTCGCGCCTGGCGACGCTGGGGACGGCGACGGTGAACGGCGCGGCCACGTCGACGCCAACTGCGCCCCCTGCAACCGCAACCGCGCCTGCGACGGTCGATACCAACTGGAAGAAAATCGGCTTGTGGGCGGTATTGCTGCTGAGCGTGCTGTTCCTCGCGGCGATGGCGTTCAGCCTGCTGCGCAAGCCGCCGGTCAAGAGTTGAGGTGACTTCATCGCGAGCAAGCTCGCTCCCACAGTAGGCCGCGTTCGTCGAAACAACTCGGTCAACTGTGGGAGCGAGCTTGCTCGCGATTCGGTCTGCCAGCGAGCCAAAATCCACAAGCGACTACCACCCCGTGAACTCAATCCTCCATTCCCCGTCTCATAGGAGGAATTAAGTCCCGACTCGCGCTAAACTGCGCTGGTTTTTCCGCCCCCTATTCTTCGGAGCCGTCCATGTCCCGCGTTACCTTGAGTCGCTATTTGATTGAGCAGACCCGCAGCAACAATACCCCTGCCGATCTGCGCTTTTTAATCGAAGTGGTGGCGCGTGCATGCAAGGAAATCAGCCACGCCGTCTCCAAAGGCGCGTTGGGTGGTGTCCTGGGCAGCATGGGCACCGAAAACGTGCAGGGTGAAGTGCAGAAAAAGCTCGACGTGCTGTCCAACGAAATCCTGCTCGAAGCCAACGAATGGGGCGGTCACCTGGCCGGCATGGCGTCCGAGGAAATGGACAATGCCTACCAGATCCCGGGCAAATACCCCAAGGGTGCCTACCTGCTGGTGTTCGACCCACTGGACGGTTCGTCGAACATCGACATCAACGCGCCGGTCGGCACCATCTTCTCGGTACTGCGCTGCCCGAACGAGTACCTGAGCCAGAACGAAGCCCTGAATGAAAAGGCCTTCCTGCAGCCGGGCACCGAGCAGGTCGCCGCCGGTTATGCCATCTACGGCCCTCAGACCATGCTGGTGCTGACCCTGGGTGACGGCGTCAAGGGCTTCACCCTGGACCGCGAGATGGGCAGCTTCGTACTGACCCACGAAGACATCACCATTCCTGAGACCACCCAGGAATTCGCCATCAACATGTCCAACCAGCGTCACTGGGAAGCCCCGGTAAAACGCTACGTCGAAGAACTGCTGGCAGGCGAAGAAGGCCCGTTGAAGAAGAACTACAACATGCGCTGGGTCGCCGCGATGGTTGCCGATGTGCACCGGATCCTGACCCGTGGCGGCCTGTTCATGTACCCGCGCGACAGCCGCGAGCCGTCCAAGCCGGGCAAGCTGCGCCTGATGTACGAAGCCAACCCGATGTCGTTCCTGGTGGAGCAGGCGGGCGGCGCTTCCACCGACGGTCATCAGCGCATCCTCGATATCAAGCCTGAAGGTCTGCACCAGCGTGTGGCCGTGTTCCTCGGTTCGAAGGAAGAAGTGGCTCGCGCCACGGCTTACCACAAGGAGTAAACCATGGCCGAGCCCTGGCAGCCGTTGCTCGATTGGTGGTTTGGTTCAGGCGAAACACCGGACGAAATAGCGGCTGAAAAGGGCAAGCTGTGGTTCGGCAAAGGCCATGATCGCCAGGCGCAAGAGCGCTTCGGCGATCGGGTCGAGCAGGCACTGGCCGGCGGATTGACCGATTGGGCGCAACGCCCGGAAGGTTGGCTGGCCCTGGTGCTGCTACTGGATCAATTCCCGCGGATGATCTTTCGCAATACCCCCAAAAGCTTTTCCGGCGACTTGCGTGCTCAAGCGCTGGTAGCCCAAGGCCTGGCGGCGGGGTTCGAACGACAGCTCAAGCCGATCCAGCGCGTCTTCATCTATTTGGTGCTCGAACACTGCGAGAACCTGGCGGTGCAGAACGAGGCCGTGTCGCGGTTTATCGATCTGGTCCGAGAGCAACCGGAGGCGGAACGGGCGGTGTTTGAAGACAACCTGGATTATGCCGAGCGGCACCAGAAGATCATTGCGCGGTTTGGGCGGTTTCCCCATCGCAATGCGCTGTTGGGGCGTGAGTCCACGGCTGAGGAAATGGAGTTTTTGAACAGACCTGGGTCCAGGTTCTGAATTTTCTGCGAGGTTGATGCCGTCTTCGCGAGCAAGCCCGCTCCCACAGTTAATCGTGTTTCCCTGACGATACTCGGTCAACTGTGGGAGCGGGCTTGCTCGCGAAAGGGCCCTTGAGAGCACTAGATCCGGAAACTACCCACCAACTGCTTCAACCGCGCCGCCTGCTGTTCGAGGTCGGCACAGGCGCGCAAGGTGGCTTGCAGGTTTTCCACGCCTTCCTGGTTCAGCGTGTTGATCTCGGTGATGTCGACGTTGATCGACTCCACCACGGCGGTCTGTTCTTCAGTGGCGGTAGCCACGGACTGGTTCATGCCGTCGATTTCACCGATGCGCTGGGTCACGCTGCCGAGGCGTTCGCCGGCCTGGTTGGCGATGCCGACGCTGCTTTCGCTCTGGCGCTGGCTGTCGGTCATGGTCAGCACGGCTTCCCGCGCGCCGACTTGCAGCTCTTCGATCATCTTCTGCACTTGCTGCGCCGAATCCTGGGTGCGGTGAGCCAGGTTGCGTACTTCATCGGCCACCACCGCGAAGCCGCGTCCGGCTTCACCGGCCCGGGCAGCTTCGATGGCGGCGTTCAGGGCGAGCAGGTTGGTCTGCTGGGAAATACTGGTGATCACCTCGAGAATCTGGCCGATGTTCACCGTATTGCTGTTCAGGACTTCAATGTTGCCGCACGAGTCGCTGATCTTGGCCGACAGCTGCTGCATGGCCGCGATGGTTTTATCCACCACGTGCTGGCCGTCCTCGGCCAGGTTGCGGGCCTCGCTGGAATGTTGAGAGGCGAGGGCGGCGTTCTGGGCGATTTCCTGGGCGGCGGCGCCGAGTTGGTTGATGGCCGCGGCCACGCTGCTGGTGCGCGATGCCTGCTGGTCGGAATTGAACATCGACGAGTTGGAGGCGCTGACCACGCGCAGGGCGACTTCGTTGACCTGGCCGGTGGCCGAGGCCACTTCGCGGATCGAGGTGTGAATGCGTTCGACAAAGCGGTTGAACGACGTGCCCAGTGCGCCGAATTCGTCGTGGCCGTGAATGACCAGGCGCCGGGTCAGGTCGCCTTCGCCTTCAGCAATGTCGTGCATGGCGCGGCCCATGGTCAACAGCGGCTGCATCAGCACGCGGATCAGCATGCCCAGCAGGGCGATGATGAACACCACGGCAATGGTCATGGCGATCAGCGCCGAGGTGCGGAACTCGCTGAGCATCGCCAGGGCGGTGTCCTTGTCGAGCACCAGCGCGACATACCAGTTGGCTCCCGGCACGCCATTGACCTGCGTGAAGGAGATGAATTGGGTCTTGCCGTCGAGGTCGACTTCCTTCACGCCCGGGCTGATTTGCGGCGCGCCGTTGGGGTAGGCCTCGGCCAGGGTCTTGAGCACGCGCTTGCTGTCGGGGTGGATCAGGATCTTGCCATCGGCGCTGACGATGAACGCGTGGCCGTGGCCGCCGAAGTTCAGCGAGTTGATGATGGCGCTGACGCTGGACAGGTCGATGTCCGCACCGGCCACGCCAATCATCTGGCCCTGGTGCTGTACCGGCGTGGCGACGGTGATCACCAGTTTGCCTGATGAGGCGGCGATGTACGGTTCGGTGACAATGGTTCGCTGTGCGCTGTTGGCGGCCTTGTACCAACCACGGGCGCGCGGGTCGTAGTCGGCGGCACGATTGCCGGCCGGTACCGAGAACATCACGCCGTCGGTGCCGCCGAAATAGCTGAGTTGGAAGTTTTCGGTGTAGGCCGGCAGGCCCACGGCGCGCTTGAGGCTGTCGGCACTGCTGCCGTCCACGGCGATCTGCTGGGCCAGTGATTGCAGCAATTGGATACGGCCGTCGACCCACGTTTGGATGTTCCGGCTGGTCAGGCTGCCGAGTTCCTGCATGGAGGTCTCGGTGCTGGCATGCAGGCTCTGGCGTTGACGATAGTCGTTGAACAGGATGAAACAGGCGAATGCAACGGCCACCACGAGGGCGGCAGCCAACAGGATTTTATGGCTGAATTTCATGTTTCTGGTCATTAAGAACACTACCGCGGAGGGACGGGTCAGGAGGGCTGTCAATTTGCCATAGCGCAGGCTTTTGCGCTGTTACTTTTTATCGGCGCAAAAGCCCGGCCCATCAGGCGTCAAGGGTCCAATCCCGACGGAAGGTACGACGGCGTCACAAACCGGGCGATTCATCGACGAAACACCTCTGTACAGCCAATAAATACTGGGGACGTCAGGGAACCAGATAGGGGTTTTCTCTTCTAAGGATCAGGTTGGCACCCTGCCACCTCCCTTCCGTTCCAGGAGTTACACCATGTCGCTGCGATCTATCGCCCTGCTGTTTATGTGCGTCGTGTTGACCGCATGCAGCAAGGTCAACCAGGAAAACTATTCGAAATTGTCGGCTGGCATGCCCAAGGCCGAAGTCGAAACGTTGCTGGGGAAACCGACCGATTGTTCAGGCGCGCTCGGCATGTCCAGCTGTACCTGGGGCGACCAGAAAAGCTTTATCAGCGTGCAGTACGCCGGTGACAAAGTGTTGATGTTTTCCGGCCAAGGCCTGAAGTAAACCGAGGCCAGAGGCCTGCGGGAGAAGAATAATGATGCGGTTAGTTTTTGTGCTTTTGGCTGGCCTGGTATTGGCCGGCTGTGCCACTTCTGGCGAAGATCCGTTGGCGCCCAAGACGGTCAACAGCGTCAATCTCAAGCGTTACCAAGGGACCTGGTATGAGTTGGCCCGTCTGCCCATGTATTTCCAGCGCAATTGCGCACAATCGGAAGCTCACTACATCCTCAAGCCAGACGGCAACGTGGCTGTGCTCAATCGCTGCCTGACCTCGGACTGGCAGTGGGAGGAAGCCAGGGGCACGGCCACGCCGCAGGTACCGGGCAAGACCGACAAGCTCTGGGTCGAGTTCGACAACTGGTTTTCACGGATCGTGCCGGGCGTGGCGAAAGGGCAATACTGGGTGCTGTACGTCAGCGATGACTACAAGACAGCCATCGTCGGCGACCCGAGCCGTCGCTACATGTGGTTGCTGTCCCGCACACCGACCGTCAATAGCGTCGTGCGCGAGGAGCTGCTGAGCAAGGCGCGCCAGCAAGGTTATGACACGACACGACTGATCTGGCGCGCGTCGGATCGGCAGATGGCCAAGACCTCGAATTGATCGGCTCCTGAGAACCCATGTGGGAGCGAGCTTGCTCGCGATGACGGATTTTCAGCCAACCTCAGTGTTGAATGTGAAGGCCTCATCGCGAGCAAGCTCGCTCCCACATTTTTATCCGCGTCAGTCTAGTAGTTCGCGCAATACCTGGGTAAACGCCCGGGTGCTTTCCTCTTCGCCGGCATGACGCCCATCCCGCACAACCCACCGGCCGCCGACCATCACATCCCGCACCTGACGATCGCCGCCGGCAAACAACCAACGATTGAGAATCCCGTCGCCATTGGCCGTGGCCAGGTACGGATCGTTGCCATCGAGCACCAGCCAGTCGGCGCGCTTGCCGATGTCGAGGGCGCCGACCGGTTGCCCCAGGGCCTGGGCGCCGCCTTCCAATGCCGCGTCGAACAAGGTGCGGCCGACCATCGGCTGATCCGCCCGATACAAGCGGTTACGCCGTTGGTCACGCAGGCGCTGGCCATATTCCAGCCAGCGCAATTCTTCGACCACGCTCAAGGACACATGGCTATCGGAACCGATACCCAGGCGCCCGCCCTGGGCGAGGAAATCCACGGCCGGGAAAATCCCGTCCCCCAGGTTGGCTTCGGTGGTCAGGCACAGGCCGGCAATCGCCCGGCTCTTGGCCATGAGGCTGACTTCCTGGGCGTTGGCATGGGTGGCATGAACCAGGCACCAGCGCTGGTCGACCTCAGTGTTTTCGTACAGCCATTGCAGCGGGCGGGCGCCGCTCCAGCTCAGGCAGTCATCGACTTCCTTCTGCTGCTCGGCGATGTGGATGTGCACCGGGCAATCACGGTCGCTGGCGGCCAGCACGTCCTGGATCTGCCCTGGTGTCACGGCGCGCAGCGAGTGGAAACACAAGCCCAGGAACTGGGACGGTTGCCCGGCCAGGATCGGTTGCAAGCGTGACTGAAGCTTCAAGTAGTTTTCGGTGCTGTTGATGAACCGGCGCTGCCCGTCGTTGGGCGCCTGGCCGCCAAAACCGGAATGGCTGTAGAGCACCGGCAGCAGCGTCAGGCCGATGCCGGCGGCGCTGGCGGCGTGGCTGATGCGCAGGGCCAGCTCCGCCGGGTCGGCGTAGGACGCACCGTCGGTGTCATGGTGCACGTAATGGAATTCGGCGACCGAGGTGTAGCCGGCCTTGAGCATTTCGATATACAGCTGGCGGGCGATGATGCCGAGTTGCTCCGGGCTGATTTTTCCGACGAGGCGGTACATCAAGTCGCGCCAGGTCCAGAAACTGTCGTTGGGATTGCCCGCCACTTCCGCCAGCCCGGCCATCGCCCGTTGAAAGGCATGGGAGTGCAGGTTCGGCATACCCGGCAACAGCGGCCCGCTCAGCCGTTCGGCGCCGTCTGCGTGAGAATCGGCCTGGACATGAGTCAGGACGCCCTTGGCGTCGACTTCAAGACGTACAGCATTGGCCCATCCACTAGGCAGCAGTGCGCGTTCGGCAAAGAAGGCGGACATGGTTCAACCTCATCGTGCGTAATTTGTATATACATATACAGACGTTTGCCTGGCCGGTAAACTCCGGCAAGCTAGCAACCTTATTCGCAGAACAGGGAACCGCCGTGCCGACTCCGCCTGCCAAACCGCCGCTGGCCGCACACATGGGTGACAGTCCGGCGCCCTTGTACGCCCGCGTCAAACAGATGATCACCCAGCAGATCGACAGTGGAAACTGGCCGCCGCACTACCGCGTGCCGTCGGAAAGCGAGCTGGTCAGCCAGTTGGGCTTCAGTCGCATGACCATCAACCGTGCCTTGCGGGAAATGACCGCCGACGGCCTGTTGGTGCGCATGCAGGGGGTCGGCACATTCGTGGCCGAGCCCAAGAGCCAGTCCGCGTTGTTCGAAGTGCATAACATCGCTGACGAGATCGCCTCCCGCGGCCACCGTCACACCTGCAAGGTCATCACTCTGGAAGAAGAAGCCGCCGGTTCCGAGCGAGCCCTGGCCTTGGACATGCGTGAAGGCCAGAAGGTGTTCCATTCGCTGATCGTGCATTTCGAGAACGACATTCCTGTGCAAATCGAGGACCGTTTCGTCAACGCACTGGTGGCGCCGGACTACCTCAAGCAGGACTTCACCTTGCAGACGCCTTACGCCTATCTGAATCAGGTCGCGCCGCTGACCGAGGGTGAGCATGTGGTCGAGGCGATTCTGGCCGAGCCGAGCGAATGCAAGCTGCTGCAGATCGAGCGGGGCGAGCCGTGCCTGTTGATCCGTCGCCGCACCTGGTCCGGACGCCAGCCGGTGACCGCCGCGCGCCTGATCCATCCGGGTTCCCGTCACAGTCTGGAAGGGCGCTTTCATAAATGAGCCAGTTGAAGGTTTTACGCGCAGCCGATTACCCCCGCATGCCATGGAAAAACGGCGGTGGCAGCACCGAGGAAATCTCTCGCGATGCCGGCACGGGCCTGGACGGCTTCGGCTGGCGCCTGTCCATTGCCGATATTGCCGAGTCGGGTGGTTTTTCCACGTTTGCCGGTTACGAGCGGATCATCAGCGTCTTGCAGGGGGACGGCATGACGCTGAACGTCGATGGCCAGGCCACGCGACCTTTGCATCCGTTGGACCCCTTTGCCTTCAGTGGCGAGAGCCATGTGCATTGCACCTTGCTGGGCGGCCCCATTCGGGATTTCAACCTGATCTATGCACCGCAGCGTTACCGCGCGCGATTGCAGTGGGTGGGGGGGCAGCAGCGATTCTTCAGCGAAGCGGGGACGTTGCTGGTGTTCAGCGTGGCCCCGGGATTGACCATCAAGATTGGCGAGTCCACCGTTGTCCTGGGCCTCTACGACTGCTTGCAGTTGAGCGGTAACACCGGGCTGCTGGACATCACCAGCCACGGCCAATGCTGTGTGATTGAGCTGACGGTCCGCTGATTTTCGGCGAAGCGCTCTAGTGGCGAGGGAGCTTGCACCCGCTCGGGTGCGCAGCGCCCGTCGCTTCTTGGGGGCCGCTGCGCAGCCCAGCGGGAGCAAGCTCCCTCGCCACAAAAGCCATCTCACCGTTTCCTCCTGCGCGCACTAATTTGTTACCAAACGCCCCAGCGTGGCGCAGAACCGGGCTGCCATAACCTGCTTGTCTCCTTCATAAATCCTTCCTTCAGAAATTTCATCTGGCTCTCAAACCGCTCAATCACGGGCCTTTCAGCCAATCCTCAAGTCATCCTGCAAACGTGTCTTCAACAAGTTGGCCGCTTGATTGCATATGCTTGTACATACAAGTAAAGACGTATGCGTATGAGTCGCCGATATTCAACGCAACGTTCGTAGAAAATCGCTGCCCACTGCCCGGGCTGGTCTGGATTGATCGCTGAGGAGTTTTTGCTGTGACCGACGCTACCCGCAAACCCGAAAAATACCGTGACGTTGAAATCCGCGCCCCTCGCGGTAACACGCTGACCGCCAAGAGCTGGCTGACTGAAGCGCCGCTGCGCATGCTGATGAACAACCTCGACCCGGAAGTGGCCGAGAACCCAAAGGAACTGGTGGTCTACGGTGGCATCGGCCGCGCGGCGCGCAATTGGGAGTGCTACGACAAGATCGTCGAAAGCCTGACCAACCTGAATGACGACGAAACCCTGCTGGTGCAATCCGGCAAGCCGGTGGGCGTGTTCAAGACCCACAGCAACGCCCCTCGCGTCCTGATCGCCAACTCCAACCTGGTGCCGCACTGGGCCAGTTGGGAGCACTTCAACGAACTCGACGCCAAGGGCCTGGCCATGTACGGCCAGATGACTGCGGGTAGCTGGATCTACATCGGCAGCCAGGGCATCGTCCAAGGCACGTATGAAACCTTCGTCGAGGCCGGTCGCCAGCACTACGATTCCAACCTCAAAGGCCGTTGGGTCCTGACCGCCGGTTTGGGTGGCATGGGCGGTGCCCAACCCCTGGCCGCGACCCTGGCCGGCGCGTGCTCGCTGAACATTGAGTGCCAGCAGGTCAGTATCGATTTCCGCCTGAAGACCCGCTACGTCGACGAGCAAGCCAAAGACCTCGACGATGCCTTGGCGCGCATCGAGAAATACACTGCCGAAGGCAAGGCGATTTCCATCGCGCTGTGTGGGAACGCTGCTGAAATCCTGCCGGAAATGGTCCGCCGTGGCGTGCGCCCGGACATGGTCACCGACCAGACCAGCGCCCACGACCCCCTCAACGGCTACCTGCCGGCCGGCTGGACCTGGGACGAATACCGTGCCCGCGCCAAGACCGAGCCCGCTGCCGTGGTGAAGGCCGCCAAGCAATCGATGGCCGTCCACGTCAAAGCCATGTTGGCCTTCCAGAAAATGGGCGTGCCGACCTTCGACTACGGCAACAACATCCGCCAGATGGCCCAGGAAGAGGGCGTCGAAAATGCCTTCGACTTCCCTGGTTTCGTCCCGGCGTATATCCGTCCGCTGTTCTGCCGTGGCATCGGCCCGTTCCGTTGGGCTGCGCTGTCCGGTGACCCCCAGGACATTTACAAGACCGACGCCAAGGTCAAGGAACTGATCCCCGGTGACGCTCACCTGCACAACTGGCTGGACATGGCCCGCGAGCGCATCAGCTTCCAGGGCTTGCCGGCACGGATCTGCTGGGTCGGCCTGGGGCAGCGCGCCAAGTTGGGCCTGGCCTTCAACGAGATGGTGCGCAGCGGCGAATTGTCGGCGCCGATCGTCATCGGTCGCGACCACCTGGACTCCGGTTCCGTGGCCAGCCCCAACCGTGAAACCGAATCCATGCAGGACGGCTCCGACGCCGTTTCCGACTGGCCGCTGCTCAACGCCTTGCTCAACACCGCCAGCGGCGCGACCTGGGTGTCGCTGCACCACGGTGGCGGCGTCGGCATGGGCTTCTCCCAGCATTCGGGCATGGTGATCGTCTGCGACGGTACCGACGAAGCGGCCGAGCGTATTGCGCGCGTACTGCACAACGACCCGGGCACTGGCGTGATGCGCCATGCCGATGCCGGTTACCAGATCGCCATCGATTGCGCCAAGGAACAGGGGCTGAACCTGCCGATGATCACCGGCAAATAACCCGAATTCCCCTGTGGGAGCGGGCTTACTCGCGAAGGCGGTTTTACATCCGACACATGTGTTGACTGACACACCGCATTCGCGGGCAAGCCCGCTCCCACAGGGGGCTGTTCCACCATAGAGCCCCAAAACAATCCACAGAGGTTGAACCATGGCTGTCACCCGCACACGCGCAAGCAGCAAGCCGTTGATCGAGACGCGCTCGATCGACTACATCCCGGAAGCGGAGAGACACGGTCGGCTATTGAGCCAGTTCACCCTCTGGATGGGGGCCAACCTGCAAATCACTGCCATTGTCACCGGTGCGTTGGCGGTGGTGCTGGGCGGTGATGTGTTCTGGTCGTTGATCGGTTTGCTGATCGGCCAAGTGCTCGGCGGTGGCGTCATGGCCTTGCATGCCGCGCAAGGGCCCAAGCTTGGCCTGCCGCAGATGATCTCCAGCCGGGTGCAGTTCGGTGTGTATGGCGCGGCCATCCCGATCGTGCTGGTGTGCCTGATGTACCTGGGTTTCACCGCGACGGGAACCGTGCTTTCCGGCCAGGCGCTGGGCCAGTTGTTTGGCGTCAGCGACAGCGCGGGCATCCTCATGTTCGCCAGTGTCATCGTGCTGGTCACGGTGCTCGGTTATCGGGTGATTCACTTCATCGGCCGTGTCGCCAGCGTCATTGGCGTGATTGCCTTTGTCTACCTGTTCGCTCGCCTGATCAGCCAGACCGACGTTGGCGCACTCTTGCAAATCCGCCACTTCAGCTGGAGCAGCTTCCTGCTGGCGGTATCGCTCGCGGCCTCCTGGCAGATCGCCTTCGGCCCCTATGTGGCTGACTATTCGCGTTACCTGCCGAGCAAGACGTCCTCGGTGAAAACCTTTTTTGCCGCGGGCGCCGGCTCGGTCATAGGCGCACAGGTGGCGATGATCCTCGGCGTGTTTGCCGCCGCCTCGGCCAACGGGCAGTTCGCCGGTCACGAAGTGGCCTACATCGTTGGTCTGGGGGGCACCGGCGCCACCGCTGCGCTGCTGTACTTCAGCATCGCGTTCGGCAAGGTCACCATCTCCACGCTGAACTCCTACGGCAGCTTCATGTGCATTGCCACCATTATCAGCGGTTTCCGTGGCCACCTGAATGTCACGCGCTTGCAGCGTCTGGTCTTCGTGCTGGTCATCGTCGGCGCCGCGACCCTGATCGCGCTGCTCGGCCAGCACTCGTTCCTCGGTGCGTTCAAGTCTTTCATCCTGTTCTTGCTGGCGTTCTTTACCCCTTGGAGCGCGATCAACCTGGTGGACTACTACTGCATCACGCGCGAGCGCTATGACGTGCCGGCACTGGCCGATCCGAACGGCCGCTACGGTCGTTGGAACGCCTTGGGTATCAGCGTCTATGTCTTCGGTGTACTGGTTCAACTGCCGTTCATTGCCACCAAGTTTTATACCGGTCCGCTGGTGGGAGCCATGGGCGGTGTGGATATCTCCTGGATCATCGGCCTGGTGGTCCCGGCGGCGCTGTATTACGTCCTCGCCAAGAAGTGGCACAGCGCAGTACCCGATCAATTGATCCTGCCGCTCGAGCAGGACGCGGTTGACGCACAACCGAGCAGGGCGGGCCGCATTCAAGCGGTCTGATGGGACGTTGACAGGGCTGGATGCCTCTTGACTGCCGTAAGCCAATCCAACTGATTAGGAGCGTCACATAATGAAGTCGAACAAGACCCTGCTGACCACATTGCTTTCCATGGGCCTGTTGGCCAGCGCCGGCGCCACGCAAGCAGCGGGTTGGTGCGAGTCGGGCAAACCGGTGAAGTTCGCCGGCCTGAACTGGGAAAGCGGCATGCTGCTGACCGACGTCCTGCAAGTGGTGCTGGAAAAAGGTTACGACTGCAAGACTGACAGCCTGCCGGGCAACTCCATCACCATGGAAAACGCCCTGAGCAGCAACGACATCCAGGTATTCGCCGAAGAGTGGGTCGGCCGTAGCGAGGTGTGGAACAAGGCCGAGAAGGCCGGCAAGGTGGTCGGCGTCGGTGCCCCGGTGGTGGGCGCCATCGAAGGCTGGTATGTGCCGCGCTACGTGGTTGAAGGCGACGCCAAGCGCAAGCTCGAAGCCAAGGCCCCGGGCCTGAAGAACATTGCCGACCTGGGCCAGTACGCCGCCGTGTTCAAGGACCCGGAAGAACCGTCCAAGGGCCGCTTCTACAACTGCCCGGCCGGTTGGACCTGTGAGCTGGACAACAGCGAAATGCTGAAAAGCTACGGCTTGGAAAAGACCTACACCAACTTCCGTCCCGGCACTGGTCCGGCGCTGGATGCCGCAGTGTTGTCGAGCTACAAGCGTGGCGAGCCGATCCTGTTCTACTACTGGTCGCCAACGCCACTGATGGGTCAGGTGGACCTGGTGAAACTGGAAGAAAAACCGGGTGTGGATAAAAGCGTGAGCATCAAGGTCGGCCTGTCCAAGACGTTCCACGACGAAGCCCCGGAATTGGTGGCGGTGCTGGAAAAGGTCAACTTGCCGATCGATATCCTGAACCAGAACCTGGGGCGCATGGCCAAAGAGCGGATCGAGTCGCCGAAACTGGCGAAGATCTTCCTGAAGGAACATCCTGAAGTCTGGCACGCCTGGGTCAGTGAAGACGCTGCCAAGAAAATCGACGCGGCTCTGTAGGTCGAATCTTTCCCGGCCAACCGTGGGGCTGGCCGGGACGTTCACCGCATCCACTTGATCGAGAGTCTCTTATGTTTCCCGAAAGCTTTACCTTCTCCATCGCCGATTGGGTCAACGGTTGGGTCGACTCCCTGGTGACCAACTATGGCGATGTGTTCCGGCACATCTCCGACACCCTGCTGTGGGCCATCGTCAATCTGGAAGGCCTGCTGCGCATGGCGCCCTGGTGGCTGATGCTGGCCATCGTCGGCGGCATTGCCTGGCACGCCACCCGCAAGGTCGTGGCCACGGCAGTCATCGTCGGCCTGTTGTTCCTGGTGGGTGCGGTAGGCCTGTGGGACAAGCTGATGCAGACCCTCGCCCTGATGCTGGTGGCGACGCTGATCTCGGTGTTGATCGGCATTCCCCTGGGCATTCTCTCGGCACGCAGCAACCGCCTGCGTTCGGTGCTGATGCCGTTGCTGGACATCATGCAGACGATGCCGAGCTTCGTGTACCTGATTCCGGTGTTGATGCTGTTCGGCCTGGGCAAGGTCCCGGCGATTTTCGCCACGGTGATCTACGCCGCGCCGCCATTGATCCGCCTGACCGACCTGGGCATCCGCCAGGTGGACGGCGAAGTGATGGAAGCCATCAACGCCTTCGGCGCCAACCGCTGGCAACAGCTGTTCGGCGTGCAACTGCCCCTGGCCCTGCCGAGCATCATGGCCGGGATCAACCAGACCACCATGATGGCCTTGTCGATGGTGGTCATCGCCTCGATGATCGGCGCCCGTGGCCTGGGCGAAGACGTGCTGGTGGGCATCCAGACCCTTAACGTCGGGCGCGGCCTGGAAGCGGGGCTGGCCATCGTGATTCTCGCCGTGGTCATCGACCGCATTACCCAGGCCTATGGTCGTCCTCGGCATGAGGTGAGCAAATGAGCAACGCAGCCGTCAGCAAGATCGAAGTCAAGAACGTCTTCAAGATTTTCGGCAATCGCTCCAAGGAAGCCCTGGAGCTGATCCGCCAGAACAAGACCAAGGACCAGGTGCTGGCCGAAACCGGCTGCGTGGTCGGTGTCAACGACCTGTCGCTGAGCATCGGCACCGGTGAGATCTTCGTGATCATGGGCCTGTCCGGCTCCGGCAAGTCCACCCTGGTGCGCCACTTCAACCGGCTGATCGATCCTACGAGTGGCGCGATCCTGGTGGACGGCGAAGACATCCTGCAACTGGACATGGACGCCCTGCGCGAATTTCGCCGGCACAAGATCAGCATGGTGTTCCAGAGCTTCGGCCTGCTGCCCCACAAGAGCGTGCTGGACAACGTCGCCTATGGCTTGAAAGTGCGTGGCGAGAGCAAGCAGGTGTGCGCCGAGCGGGCGCTGCACTGGATCAACACCGTGGGCCTGAAGGGCTACGAGAACAAATACCCGCACCAGCTCTCCGGTGGCATGCGACAGCGCGTCGGCCTGGCCCGGGCCTTGGCGGCGGACACCGATATCATCCTGATGGACGAAGCCTTCAGCGCCCTCGACCCGCTGATCCGTGCGGAAATGCAGGACCAGTTGCTGGAGCTGCAAAAGACCCTGCACAAGACCATCGTCTTCATCACCCATGACCTCGACGAGGCCGTGCGCATTGGCAACCGCATTGCGATTCTCAAGGACGGCAAGCTGATCCAGGTCGGCACGCCCCGGGAAATCCTGCATTCGCCGGCGGATGAGTATGTCGATCGGTTTGTGCAGCGCAGGGCTGCGGTGGTTTGAAGGGTTTGTGGTGGCAAGGCTGGCCCCATCGCGAGCAAGCTCGCTCCCACAAGGGGACCTCTTTTGTTCACACTTTTTGTGCCCAAAGGAAATCCCTGTGGGAGCGAGCTTGCTCGCGATAGGGCCGGCCCAGCTGCATCAATATTCAAGTTGTACAGACGAGGTTGAGGATGTCCCAGGCTGAAAAAATCGTAATCGCCGACACCCCGTTGCGTTGGCAGGATGTGGTCGCCGTCGCCCGCTTCGGTGCCGAGCTCGAGCTATCGGCCCAGGCCTGGGCGCGGATCGACAATGCCCAGGCCATTGTCCAGCGCATCGTCGCAAGCGGCGAGCGCGCCTATGGCGTCAACACCGGCCTGGGGGCCTTGTGCAATGTCTCGCTCAAGGACGAACAACTCAGCCAATTGTCACGCAACACCTTGCTCAGCCATGCCTGTGGCGTCGGCGCGCCGCTGACTGATGAACAGACCCGGGCGATCCTCTGCGCCGCCATTCTCAACTACAGCCAGGGCAAGTCCGGCATCCATCGTCGGGTGGTCGAGGCGTTGCTCGCCCTGCTCAACCGGGGCATCACACCGCAAGTGCCGTCCCAGGGTTCGGTGGGTTACCTGACTCACATGGCCCACATCAGCATCGCGCTGCTGGGCGTCGGCCAGGTCAGTTATCGCGGCCAAATCGTTTCGGCGCAGCAGGCCTTGGCTGCCGAAGGCTTGCAACCGGTGCAGTTAGGCGCCAAGGACGGTTTGTGCCTGGTCAACGGCACCCCGTGCATGACCGGCCTCAGCTGCCTGGCCCTGGCCGATGCGACGCGGCTGGTGCAATGGGCCGACGTGATCGGCGCCATGAGCTTCGAGGCCCAGCGCGGCCAGATTGCCGCGTTCGATACCGAGATCATTGCCCTCAAGCCGCACCCGGGCATGCAACAGGTCGGGAGCAATTTGCGGGCCTTGCTCGACGGCAGCGAGGTCATCGCCTCGAGCCTGGGCATTCGCACCCAGGACGCCTTGAGCATCCGCTCGATTCCCCAAGTGCACGGCGCGGCTCGCGATCAGTTGGCCCACGCCCGGCAACAGATCGAAACCGAACTCAACGCGGTCACCGACAACCCGCTGTTGCTGGGTACGCCGGAGAACTTCCGGGTCGTGTCCCAGGCCAATCCCCACGGCCAATCGGTGGCCTTGGCGGCGGACTTGCTGGCGATTGCCATGGCCGAAATCGGCTCCATTGCCGAACGCCGCCTCGACCGCCTGATCAACCCCCACGTCAGTGGCTTGCCAGCCTTCCTGGTGGCCAATCCCGGCGTGAACTCGGGGATGATGATCGTGCAATACGTTGCCGCGTCGCTGTGCGCGGAGAACAAGCAACTGGCGCAACCGGCGGTGCTGGACAATTTCGTCACCTCCGGTTTGCAGGAAGATCACCTGAGCATGGGCACCAACGCCGCCCTGAAGCTGCACCGGGCGCTGGAAAACTGCACGCAGATCCTCGCCATCGAGTACCTGCTGGCGGCCCAGGCTTTTGAGTTTCTCAAGGCCCAGCGTTTCGGCGCCGGCACCGACATTGCCTGGAAGCTGCTGCGCGAGCGCGTTCCGGCCTACGACCAGGACCGCTGGCTGGCGCCGGACATCGCCAGTGCCGCCGGGTTGCTCAAAGATCCCTTTGTGCTGCACAACGCTTTACCTGATTTGAATTGATCGAAAAACGCCAGCGTGCCAAGACACCCATTGCCCACAAGGCATCGCCCCAAAGCGAAGGTGACGGATAACGGAACATTCCGGAGCGACTGGCGGGTGAAAAAACAAAACTCTCAAAAGGAGCAATACATGACTGCCTTAAACCTGATTCCCGGCCAATTGAGCCTGGCTCAATTGCGTGACATCTATCAGCAACCCGTGACCTTGAGCCTCGACGCCAGCGCGTCGGCGCAGATCGAAGCCAGCGTCGCCTGCGTCGAGCAGATCCTGGCCGAGAACCGCACCGCCTACGGCATCAACACTGGTTTTGGCTTGCTGGCCTCGACCCGCATCGCCAGCGAGGACCTGGAAAACCTGCAGCGCTCCCTGGTGCTGTCCCATGCCGCCGGCGTGGGCGAGCCGATCAGCGATGCGCTGGTGCGGTTGGTCATGGTGCTCAAGGTCAACAGCCTGAGCCGGGGCTTTTCCGGCATCCGTCGGCAGGTGATCGATGCGCTGATTGCGCTGATCAATGCCGAGGTCTATCCGCATATTCCGCTTAAAGGTTCGGTCGGTGCTTCCGGCGACTTGGCCCCGCTGGCCCATATGTCCCTGGTGCTGCTGGGCGAAGGCAAGGCGCGCTATAAAGGCGAATGGCTGCCGGCCGTCGAAGCACTGAAAGTCGCCGGCCTTGCGCCACTGACCCTGGCCGCCAAGGGAGGCCTGGCGCTGCTCAACGGCACCCAGGTCTCCACTGCGTTTGCCCTGCGTGGCCTGTTCGAAGGCGAAGACCTGTTTGCCGGTGCCCTGGCCCTGGGCAGCCTGACGGTGGAAGCGGTGCTTGGCTCGCGTTCGCCATTCGACGCGCGGATCCATGCCGCTCGCGGCCAGAAAGGCCAGATCGATGCCGCCGCCGCTTACCGTGACCTGCTGGGCGAGCGCAGCGAAGTGTCTGATTCGCACCAGAACTGCGACAAGGTCCAGGACCCGTACTCCCTGCGTTGCCAACCGCAAGTGATGGGCGCCTGCCTGACCCAGTTCCGCCAGGCCGCCGAAGTACTGGTGATCGAAGCCAACGCTGTGTCGGATAACCCGCTGGTGTTCGCCGCCGAGGGTGACGTGATTTCCGGGGGCAACTTCCACGCCGAACCGGTGGCGATGGCCGCCGACAACATGGCCTTGGCGATTGCCGAAATCGGCTCCCTGAGCGAACGGCGGATTTCGTTGATGATGGACAAGCACATGTCGCAGTTGCCGCCGTTCCTGGTAGCCAATGGTGGGGTGAACTCCGGCTTCATGATCGCCCAGGTCACCGCAGCGGCCCTGGCCAGTGAAAACAAGGCGCTGTCCCACCCCCATTCGGTGGACAGCCTGCCGACCTCGGCCAACCAGGAAGACCACGTCTCCATGGCCCCGGCCGCCGGCAAGCGCCTGTGGGAAATGGCCGAGAACACCCGTGGGATCCTGGCGGTGGAATGGCTTGCGGCATGCCAGGGGCTGGATCTACGCGGCGGTTTGAAGACCTCTTCCAAACTGGAGCGGGCCCGTGGTCTGTTGCGTGCAGAAGTGCCGTTTTATGAGAAGGACCGCTTCTTTGCGCCGGACATCAATGCCGCCAGTGAGTTGCTGGCGAGTCGGTGCCTGAACGAATTGGTCACGGCGCAGTTGTTGCCGAGCCTGTAAGGGCCTCATCGCGAGCAAGCTCGCTCCCACAAGGATTTCCGATGCACTCAAAACCCCTGTGGGAGCGAGCTTGCTCGCGATTCGATTTTGAACGCGACGAGGAAACCGGGATGAAAACCCTCTGGCAAAACTGCCACGCCGCCACCATGGCCCAAGGCGTCTACTCGATCATCGAAGACGCCGCCATCGTCACCCAGGACGAGCACATTCAATGGATCGGCCCGCGTGCCGAATTGCCGACGGGGCACTACCCGGCGGTCAACGACCTCAAGGGCGCCTGGGTCACGCCAGGGTTGATCGACTGCCACACCCACACGGTATTTGGCGGCAACCGCAGCGGTGAATTCGAACAGCGCCTGCAAGGCGTCAGCTACGCCGAAATCGCGGCGGCCGGCGGTGGCATCGCCAGTACCGTGCGCGCCACCCGCGCCGCCAGTGAAGACGAACTGTTCGCCAGCGCCGCCAAACGCCTGAAAAGCCTGATGCGCGACGGCGTGACCACGGTGGAAATCAAGTCCGGATACGGCCTGGACCTGTCCAGCGAACGTAAGATCCTTCGCGTCATTCGCCGTCTTGGCGTCGAGTTACCGGTCAGTGTGCGCAGTACGTGCCTGGCGGCCCACGCCTTGCCACCGGAGTATAAGGATCGCGCCGATGACTACATCGAACACATCTGCACCGAGATGCTGCCGGCCCTAGCGGCCGAGGGGCTGGTGGATGCGGTGGATGCCTTTTGCGAATACCTGGCGTTTTCCCCGGCGCAGGTCGAACGGGTGTTTATCACCGCGCAACAACTGGGGCTGCCGGTGAAGCTGCACGCCGAACAATTGTCGTCTCTGCACGGTTCCAGCCTGGCGGCGCGTTACCAGGCGCTGTCGGCCGATCACCTGGAATTCATGACCGAGGACGACGCCAAGGCCATGGCCGCTTCCGGCACCGTGGCGGTGTTGCTACCGGGGGCGTTTTATTTCCTGCGGGAAACCCAACTGCCGCCCATGGACGCCTTGCGCAAACACGGCGTGAAGATCGCCGTGGCCAGCGACCTCAACCCCGGCACCTCGCCGGCGCTGTCGCTGCGCTTGATGTTGAACATGGCCTGCACCTGTTTTCGCATGACCCCGGAAGAAGCCCTGGCAGGGGCGACGATTCATGCGGCCCAGGCCTTGGGCATGGCCGCCACCCACGGTTCGCTGGAAGTCGGCAAGGTCGCGGATTTTGTCGCCTGGCACATCGACCGTCCGGCCGACCTGGCGTACTGGCTCGGTGGCGATTTGGAAAAACGCGTCGTGCGTCACGGCGTTGAAATCGATTGAGGAGAATGGTTGTGGAGAAGGTCCTGAATTTCAAGCAAGGGCGCATGCCGCTGTTGGTCAGCATGCCCCACGCCGGCCTGCGCCTGACCCCGGCGGTGAAGGCCGGATTGATTCCCGAAGCCCAGAGCCTGCCGGACACCGACTGGCACATTCCCACGCTCTATGAATTCGCCAATGAGCTGGGCGCCAGCACCCTGGCCGCCGAGTATTCACGGTTCGTCGTCGACCTGAATCGCCCCTCCGATGACAAACCGATGTACGTCGGCGCCACCACCGGTTTGTACCCGGCGACGCTGTTCGATGGCGTGCCGTTGTTTCGCGAAGGGCTGGAACCGTCGGCCGAGGAACGGGCGACGTATCTGCAGCAGGTCTGGATGCCGTACCACCAGGCGCTGCGGCAGGAGCTGGCGCGGCTCAAGGCCGAATTCGGCTACGCCTTGCTGTTCGACGCCCACTCGATCCGTTCGGTGATCCCGCACCTGTTCGACGGCAAGCTGCCGGACTTCAACCTCGGTACATTCAACGGTGCCAGTTGCGACCCGACCCTGGCCAGCCAGCTCGAAGCCATCTGCGCCCGCCACGGCCAATTCACCCATGTGCTCAACGGGCGTTTCAAGGGCGGACACATCACGCGGCACTACGGCAACCCGGCCGAAGACATCCACGCGGTGCAACTGGAACTGTGCCAGAGCACCTACATGGAAGAATTCGAACCGTTCAACTACCGCCCGGATCTGGCGGCGCCGACCCAGGTAGTGCTCAATCAACTGCTGGAAGGTTTGTTGGCGTGGGGGCGGCAGGCTTACAAAAAATAAACACCGCGTGTACCTCTGTGGCGAGGGGATTGTGTTTGTCCTTGAGCCTCGTACGGGACTGTCGCCACCGTGCAAAACCGAGTCGCCACAGTTCATCTTGACCCCCTCGACGCTGCGTAATGTTCCGGTCACGGTGCGCCAAGACACCGCCCTACAATAATCCGCTGCCGCACGAGACCCTCGCGATGAAAAGACTGTTCAAACGCTGTCTGTCGTTCCTCTGCGGTACCGTTCTACTCAGCACCGGGGCGATGGCCGCCGAGCCTGCGTCCTGCCAGACCGTACGCATGGGCGTGGTCAACTGGACCGATGTGATCGCCACCAGCGGCATGGCCGATGTACTGCTCGCCGGCCTGGGCTACGACAGCAAGCAGACCAGCGCCGTGCAACAGATCATCTTCGCCGGCATCCGCGACAAGCGGCTCGACATCTTCCTGGGGTATTGGAAGCCGGCGATGGACAAGAACATCGCTCCGTTCCTGGCGGCCAACCAGGTGAAGGTACTGGACAAACCAAGCCTGGCCGACGCCCAGGCCACATTGGCCGTACCGGATTACGTGGCGGCGGCGGGGCTCAAGACCTTTGCCGACATCGCTCGGTTCAAGGATCAGCTTGGCGGCAAGATCTACGGCATCGAGCCGGGCAGCGGCGCCAACACCACCATCAAGACCATGATCGAGACCAACCACTTCGGCCTCAAGGACTTCAAGCTGATCGAATCCGGCGAAGCAGGCATGCTGGCGGCGGTACAGCGGGCGGTGAACCGCAAGGAGTTCGTGGTCTTCGTCGGCTGGACCCCGCACCCGATGAACATCAACATGAACATCACCTACCTGACCGGCAGCGAGGACGTTTATGGTCCGAACGAAGGCGCCGCGACCGTGTCCATCGTGACTGCGCCGGACTACGCCCAGCGTTGCCCGAATGTGAGCCGGCTGTTGGAAAACCTCACCTTCACCGCTGCCCAGGAGAGTCAGTTGATGGTGCCGATCATGGAGCGCAAGACACCCCAGGACGTCGCCCGCCAATGGCTGCGCGAGCATCCTGAGGATCTTCAGCGCTGGCTGGCGGGTGTCACGAGCTTCGATGGCAAGGATGGCGTGGCGGCGGTGCAGGCCAGTCTCAAGGACTGAGGCGATTTTCTGGGCACTGATAACCCCTGTGGCGAGGGAGCTTGCTCCCGCTTGAGTGCGCAGCGCTCACAAGATTCTTGGGGCGGCTGCGCCACCCAGCGGGAGCAAGCTCCCTCGCCACAAAAGCCTCCGAGCCACACCACGGCAAACCAAGATGACCTACCCACTCTCCCAGGCAATGTCAGCCTTCATCGACAAAACCCAGAGCTTCACCAGCCCGGACGATAGCCTCGTTGGTTCGCGCCAGGCCTATAGCCAGATGTGCCGGGCGTTCACTCCGCCCTGCCCGCCGACGCTGGCCATCGAGGATTTCGAACTGGCCGGCGTGGCGGTGCGGGCCTATTACCCGCAACGTGCGGCACCGCTCGCCGGCTGGCCATGCATGCTTTACCTGCACGGTGGCGGTTGGGTCGTGGGGGACCTGGATTCCCATGACTTCATCTGCATGGAACTGGCCGCTGAGTTGGGCGCGTTGGTGGTAGCGGTGGATTACCGGCTGACTCCGGAGCATCCGTTTCCGGCCGGTTTCGACGATTGCCTCGCGGTGTGGCGCCACTTGGCGGACGCCCCGTTTGCCATCGACCCCCGTCGCCGGCTGGTGGTCGGTGACAGTGCCGGCGGCAATCTCGCCGCCGCGTTATGCCTGGCCTTGCGCGATGCCGGGCAACCGTTGCCTCGGGCCCAGGTCTTGATTTATCCGGCGCTCGGTGGTCCCGCGGATCTGCCGTCGCGTCACGAGTGCTCCGATGCCCCGCTCCTGAGCAGTCGCGACCTGGAGCGCTATGAGGCGCTGTACCTGGGTGGCGCTCGTCCCTCGCCTTATGCCATGCCGTTACTCATCGACAACCTGGACGGCTTGCCGCCAGCGCTGGTTGTCGTCGCGCAATGGGATCCACTGCGGGACGACGGCGTCCTTTATTGCGAGCGGCTGAACGCCGCAGGGGGAGACGCCGTGCTGTATGTCGGCAACGGGCTGGTCCACGGTTGCCTGCGTGGCCGGGGCCAGGTGCCGGAGGTCGATCGGATGTATCGCGCGCTGCTGGCGTATCTGGCTGACATGCTTTGACTGCGCAGGGGACATGCTCATTAAGGGCATTCGGGTTTATGATGCCGGACGGCAGACTAAATAGAAGTCCCTACAGGGATGACTCGACCCCTTACGGAGCGCGCAATGCAGACTTTGTACCCGCAGATCAAACCCCATGCCCGGCACGATCTGGCTGTCGATGACACCCACACGCTCTATGTCGATGAAAGCGGTTCCCCTGAAGGCCTGCCAGTGGTGTTCATTCACGGCGGCCCGGGTGCCGGCTGCGATGCGCAGAGCCGTCGTTACTTCGATCCGAACCTGTACCGCATCGTCACCTTCGACCAGCGCGGTTGCGGTCGGTCCACCCCCCACGCCAGCCTGGAAAACAACACCACCTGGGATCTGGTCGAAGATCTGGAGCGTATCCGCAAGCACCTGGGTATCGACAAATGGGTGCTGTTCGGCGGCTCCTGGGGCTCGACCCTGGCCCTGGCGTACGCCCAGACCCATCCGGAGCGGGTGCATGGCCTGATCTTGCGTGGAATCTTTCTCTGCCGTCCGCAGGAAATCGAGTGGTTCTATCAGGCTGGCGCCAGTCGCCTGTTTCCCGACTACTGGCAGGACTACATCGCACCGATCCCGCTGGACGAGCGCGACGACCTGCTCAGCGCTTTCCACAAGCGCCTGACCGGCAACGACCAGATCGCCCAAATGCACGCGGCCAAGGCCTGGTCCACCTGGGAAGGTCGTACCGCCACCCTGCGTCCGAACCCGCTGGTGGTCGATCGCTTCTCCGAGCCGCAGCGGGCGCTGTCGATTGCCCGGATCGAATGCCACTACTTCACCAACAACGCTTTCCTCGAGCCCAACCAGTTGATTCGCGACATGGGCAAGATCGCCCATTTGCCAGGCGTCATCGTGCACGGCCGCTACGACGTCATCTGCCCATTGGACAATGCCTGGGAGCTGCATCAGAACTGGCCCAACAGCGAACTGCAGGTGATCCGCGACGCCGGCCACGCCGCCTCCGAGCCGGGGATTACCGACGCGTTGGTGCGCGCGGCCGCGCAAATGGCCCGGCGCCTGCTCGACTTGCCGCCCGAAGAAGCATGAAGGGGCTGTTGCAACGGGTGCGCGGCGCCCGGGTCGAGGTGGCGGGCGAGATCGTCGGGGCCGTGGACCAGGGCTTGCTGGTGCTGGTGGCCGTCGAGCCCGGGGATACCCGGGCCAGCGCCGACAAACTCCTGCACAAGCTGCTTAACTATCGAGTGTTCAGCGACGCCGAGGGCAAGATGAACCTGTCCTTGGTGGATGTCGATGGTGGGTTGCTGCTGGTGTCGCAGTTCACCTTGGCGGCGGACACCAAAAGCGGTCTGCGCCCAAGTTTTTCCACGGCTGCGCCTCCAGCCCTGGGCGAAGAATTGTTCAACTATTTGCTGAGTCAGGCGAAACAGGTGCATGGCACTGTGGCATCAGGTAGATTCGGCGCCGACATGCAGGTTCATCTGGTCAATGATGGCCCGGTAACCTTCCTGTTACAGTCCTGAAAGCGTTTGAAACATCTTTTCAGTTCTGTTTCGAGGTTAAACGGTGAGTTTTCTCGATAAATACTTCGTTACCCCTGATGCGTTGTCACGCGGGCTACTAGATAATCGCGCGCTACGGGGGATCAGCGTTCGCTGGTCCATTTGACTTAGGTAGAGAGTTGTCCTGGACCGTTTGGGGAATCATTTTGCCCCGTCGGAGTCGGAACAATGCTCGCCAACTTGGCAAGAGTGGTCCGCAGGAGCGGTTTTTCAGCACCGTTACCGTGCAGATACTTTATCTGGCCGTTGGTTTTTTGATCAGTTTTCGGCGAGGGTTGCTCGTGATTGTTAGTCCCTGTAATGCACCAAAAATGACTGCCAAACGGTTGAGAAGCGCCCTGGTAACGGGCTCGGCCCTGTTGTGCCTGTTCGGCGCGGGCCAACTGTGGGCATTCAGCCTGGATGATGTATCGGCGAAGGCACAAGAATTGGCCGGGCAGAAGTTCGAAGCCCCGCGCAGCAATTTGCCGAACGAATTCCGCGAAATGAAATTCGCCGATTATCAGAAAATTCGTTTCCGCACCGAAAAAGCTGAATGGGCCGACCAGAAGACCCCGTTCCGGCTGTCCTTCTATCACCAGGGCATGCATTTCGACACGCCGGTGAAGATCAACGAAATCACCGCGACCACCGTCGACGAGATCAAGTACGACCCGACACGTTTCGATTTCGGCGACGTGAAGTTCGATCCCAAGGCCACCGAACAGCTGGGCTACGCCGGTTTCCGCGTGTTGTACCCGATCAACAAGGCCGACAAGCAAGACGAAATCATGACCATGCTCGGCGCGAGTTATTTCCGCGTCATCGGCAAGGGCCAGGTCTACGGCTTGTCCGCTCGTGGCATGGCCATCGACACCGCGTTGCCATCCGGTGAGGAGTTCCCGCGCTTTCGCGAGTTCTGGATCCAGCGTCCGAAACCGACCGACAAGCACCTGGTGATCTTCGCCCTGCTGGATTCGCCACGGGCCACTGGCGCCTATCGCCTGACCGTGCGTCCGGGCACCGACACTGTTGTCGACGTGAAATCACGGGTGTTCCTGCGTGATCGTGTCAACAAGCTGGGCATCGCCCCGTTGACCAGCATGTTCCTGTTCGGCGCCAACCAGCCGTCCAAGGTGCTGAACTACCGTCGTGAACTCCACGATTCCAGCGGCCTGTCCATCCATGCCGGCAACGGCGAGTGGATCTGGCGTCCGCTGAACAACCCGAAACACCTGGCCGTGAGCAACTTTTCGGTGGAAAACCCGCGTGGTTTCGGCCTGCTGCAACGTGGTCGTGACTTCAGCCACTACGAAGACCTGGATGACCGTTACGAAAAACGTCCAAGCGCCTGGATCGAACCGAAAGGCGATTGGGGCAAAGGGACTGTCGATCTGGTGGAAATCCCGACCGCCGACGAAACCAACGACAACATCGTTGCGTTCTGGAGCCCGGAAAAACTGCCTGAGCCAGGCCAGCCACTGGACTTCGCCTACCGTCTGCACTGGACCCTCGACGAAGCCAACCTGCACTCGCCAGACAGCGCCTGGGTCAAGCAGACCCTGCGTTCGACCGGTGACGTGAAGCAGTCCAACCTGATCCGTCAACCGGACGGCAGCGTGGCCTACCTCGTGGACTTCGAAGGGCCGTCCCTGCAAGCGCTGCCTGAAGAGGCCGAGGTGCGTAGCCAGGTGAGCGTTGGCGACAACGCCGAGATCGTCGAGAACAGCGTGCGCTACAACCCTGAAACCAAGGGCTGGCGCCTGACGCTGCGCCTGAAGATCAAGGACCCGAGCAAAGCGACCGAGATGCGTGCCGCATTGGTCCGGCCGCTTGTCCCTGTCGAGCTGCCAGCCACCGCGCATTCCGTGACCACGCTGGCCAAGGCCGACAAGGTCGCCAAGCAGCAGAGCGAAAAAGAGCAAGCCAACGAGCAGGCCGGCGAGCAGAAAGAGGCCAAGGCCGTCAAGTCGTCCACCGCCGCCGCCGAGCCGACCCCAACCCCACAGGAACCGGAACAGACTGAACAAGTCCTGACCGAGACCTGGAGCTACCAGTTGCCTGCCGATGAGTAATACGTCCGTACAACCAGAATCTCTCAGTGAGTATCTGGCCCATTTGCCGATGACCGACGAGCAGCGCGCCGAGCTGGCGGGCTGCACGTCATTCAGCGAATTGCACAAGCGCCTGGCTTCTTCGACATTCGACGCTCCCAACGAGGCGGCGCAAGCCTCGGTGGGCCGACGCCTGACGCTGAGCACTGCCGAGGAACTCGAGGACGCCGAAATGCTGGCCCTCGATGCCAACGGCCGGGTGTGCTTGAAGGCGACACCGCCGATTCGCCGCACCAAGGTCGTGCCGGAACCGTGGCGCACCAATATCCTGGTGCGCGGTTGGCGGCGCCTGACCGGGCGTACCAATCCGCCGAAGCCACCCAAGGATGAGCGCGTGCTGCCTCATGCACGCTGGCGTACCGTGGGTTCGATCCGCCGCTACATCCTGCTGATCCTGATGCTCGGCCAGACCATCGTTGCCGGTTGGTACATGAAAGGCATCATGCCGTACCAGGGCTGGTCGCTGGTGGATCTGGACGAAGTCTTGCACCAACCGTTGCTGCAGACGGCCACGCAAGTGCTGCCATATGCATTGCAGACCAGCATCCTGATTCTGTTCGGGATCCTGTTCTGCTGGGTGTCGGCGGGTTTCTGGACGGCGTTGATGGGTTTTCTCGAATTGCTCACCGGCCATGACAAATACCGCATCTCCGGCGCCAGCGCTGGCAACGAGCCCATTCCCAAGGACGCCCGCACTGCGCTGGTGATGCCAATCTGCAACGAAGACGTGCCGCGGGTATTCGCCGGTTTGCGCGCGACCTTCGAGTCGGTGGCCGCCACTGGCGACCTGGATCGCTTCGACTTCTTCGTGCTCAGCGACAGTAACGAAACCGATATCTGCGTGGCCGAACAGCAGGCCTGGCTAGACGTCTGCCGTGAAACCGGGGGCTTCGGCAAGATCTTCTACCGCCGTCGTCGCCGTCGTGTGAAACGCAAGAGCGGCAACCTCGACGACTTCTGTCGTCGTTGGGGCAGCGACTACAAGTACATGGTCGTGCTCGACGCGGACTCAGTGATGAGCGGCGAATGCCTGACCAGCCTGGTGCGCCTGATGGAAGCCACGCCGGACGCCGGCATCATCCAGACCGCGCCGCGGGCATCGGGCATGGACACGCTGTATGCGCGCATGCAGCAGTTCGCCACCCGGGTGTATGGTCCGTTGTTCACTGCCGGTTTGCACTTCTGGCAGTTGGGCGAATCCCATTACTGGGGTCACAACGCAATCATCCGCATGAAGCCGTTCATCGATCACTGCGCCTTGGCGCCGTTGCCGGGTAAAGGCGCGTTCTCCGGCGCGATCCTGTCCCACGACTTCGTCGAAGCCGCGCTGATGCGTCGTGCCGGCTGGGGCGTGTGGATTGCCTATGACCTGCCGGGCAGCTACGAAGAGCTGCCGCCGAACCTGCTGGACGAACTCAAGCGTGACCGTCGCTGGTGCCACGGCAACCTGATGAACTTCCGGCTGTTCCTGGTCAAGGGCATGCACCCGGTGCACCGTGCGGTGTTCCTGACCGGCGTGATGTCCTACCTGTCGGCGCCGTTGTGGTTCTTCTTCCTGGTGCTGTCAACCGCGCTGCTGGCGGTGAACACATTGATGGAGCCGCAGTACTTCCTCGAGCCACGCCAGCTTTATCCATTGTGGCCGCAATGGCATCCGGAGAAGGCCATCGCCCTGTTCTCGACAACCATCGTGCTGCTGTTCCTGCCCAAGCTCTTGAGCATCGTGCTGATATGGGCGAAAGGGGCGAAGGCGTTCGGTGGCAAGTTCAAGGTGACGTTGTCCATGCTGCTGGAGATGCTGTTCTCCATGCTGCTGGCGCCGGTGCGGATGATCTTCCACACCCGCTTCGTGCTCGCCGCTTTCCTGGGCTGGGCCGCGACCTGGAATTCGCCCAAACGGGACGATGACTCCACGCCATGGAGCGAAGCAGTCAAGCGCCACGGCCCACAGACCTTGCTGGGCTTCTTCTGGGCCTTGCTGGTGATCTGGCTGAACCCGAGCTTCCTCTGGTGGCTGGTGCCGATCGTGGGTTCGCTGATGCTGTCGATTCCGGTGTCGGTGATCTCCAGCCGCGTAGGCCTGGGCTTGAAATCCCGTGATGAAAGCCTGTTCCTGATCCCTGAGGAATACGCACCGCCGCAGGAGCTGCTGTCGACTGACCAGTACACCCATGAGAACCGTTGGCATGCCCTGAACGACGGTTTCATCCGGGCGGTGGTCGATCCACAACAGAACGCCTTGGCGTATGCGCTGGCGACCTCACGTCACGGCAAGGCCGAGCCGATCGAATGGCTGCGAGTCGAACGCGTTCGTCACGCCCTGAAGGTCGGCCCTGCCGGTCTCAGCAATGCCGAGCGGCTGGCCCTGCTGAGCGACCCGGTGGCCTTGTCTCGCCTGCACGAGCAGGTCTGGAGCGAGGCGCATCCCGAGTGGCTGGCGGCATGGCGAGAGTCGGTCAAGGCCGACCCTCATGCACCGTTGCTACCGCTACAGCCAGTGAGCGTGCAGCCTCAAGTGGCCTGATACGCAAAAAGCCCCGCTTCTGAAAGGAAGCGGGGCTTTTTGTTGGATGTGATTCCTGTTTTGCGGGCCCTCACAAGGATTTTGATGCACGTCATGAAGTGCGTATATCTTCGGCAGCGCTTACCTGTCCGGCGGCGGGGGAGTTAGGTAACTCCGTAGAAGGAATAGGTACATTAGGCGCGGCGGATGTAGTTTGTGGGGTGATCGTAGACACTTGAGAACGAGAAGCGCGGTAAGCAATTAGAACTGCGCCAGCGGCTTCTGATCCTTTTATCGCTATTTTATGCAGAGTTGAAGCAATAGCACTGGAAATGCTAACAGTAGAAACCAACATATAACCAGCGAACCCAAGATCATATTGCTGGGCAGTAAGGCCGGGGACGTGGGCCTCAACGCGGTTCAACCCGAGATACGCTAACGAAGACAAGACAGCGCCAACGCGACTGATTCTTTTTACAGCTCGCCCAAACTTGCGATTTCCTACCCCGGGAATCCATGTGACCGCTCGCTTGGGAATGTAAGGAACCGCGAACTCATTGAAGGCTTCCAAGAGCGCATTAGCAAACCATCCATGTACACTCCATTTCCCTGTGGGATCCCTACGATTGACCGGGTCGCCCGCGCAGTAAGCGTAGCTATTCAAGCCGCCTTTCCCAAAGGGGCTCAAGCTGTCGGGACTGTTGAAGCGCATGAGCCGCGGATTGAAAGCACGGTGTCCGTTCCCCAGCAGGTAGTGACCGGTGGTTGAATCAGCCCGTTCGCCGTTGAAGCCCAGAATACTGGTCAACCCTCCCGCCTTTGGACGATGACCGTACGGCGTATAAGCTGATCTCGTGCCGAAGGCTGTCAGCACTGAGCCATGTTGGTCGGTCATCAACAATGAAGTGACCTGGCTGTTTCCATTGTGGCTTTCCGCCAGTAGCACTTCCATGCTTTGAAAAATCTGAAGCTGAAGGGGTCCTTGGATTTCCGTAGTCAGCCGGTTTCGTTGATAAAAACGACTGCCTTGGGACTGATCGCCGGGCACGTAGCCGACCAAGCGATCGAGAGCATCGTATCGATATTCAATAAGAAGCCGGTCAGGAGTGGTATCCATGATCATTTTCCAGAAGCCAGACGACTCATTCCAGTCTCTGTCTATATGAACGGGTTTGTCTACTATCAGAACTGTTAGGTTTCTGGATGTGACGTGTAACTTACAAATTTCACGCGTCTTCCTCGAAGATAATGGGTTGGAAATCTGTAATGGCAGACTCCAGAAAGTTAAAGATATGCAAAGTGTTACCTTGATATATTTAGAGACGCTAACGAGAGGCGTTTTTTAAACGTGTTATTACTGATTGTACAAGTGCCAAAAAAAGCGCAATTGACGATAGTGTTTTAACTTCCATGATTCTCAGTCGTGCGAGAAAGTAATGTTACAAAATACATGTCTTGAAGTATTGCTCCGCTAAGAGTAGTGAAAGTGGGACATATTTGGATAACTAGTTATTGGTAGATGAACTTTACATGTGGGCGTCTGGTTATTAAGGTTCGGCACGTCATGGAAGGCAACTCAGGAAACTAAGGTTAGGTTAATATTTTAAATTACCCGGTGGAAGTCTGATGAATTATTTGCCTGATTACAAAAGCCAGAGCCTCACTGAACATGAGGTTTTTGGGCTGTCGGTAAAGTATAACCTTGCAGACGGTCATAGTTATATTTCCGCGAAAAAGCATTTTAGAGGCGTGTTATTCAACTTGCCGGATTTATGGGATGCTGCGGTCGCGACCTCTATCCCACAAATGGAAATGGCCTTTAAAGATATTTTTGCAGATTATTTTGCGCTGGCGGGTTTAAAACGACACACATACTTTTCGGTCTGTCCCACTGCGTCAAACAGTATAGATATAGTGGGTGCATGGGCGCGTTCAAAAAAGTTTAAAGTCGGTTTGATCGAGCCGACATTTGATAACCTCGCTCAGCTACTTCGACGTAGGGAAGTCGAACTTGAAGCTCTTCCGGAAAAAATGTTCTACCACATAGAGCTACTAGAGAAAGTCATTCGAGACAAAGATCTGAATGCTCTGTTCATCGTCAATCCGAATAATCCCACAGGTTTCGTTTTCGACGCGGTCATGATGGAAAATATCACTGATTTGTGTTGCAGACTAAATATAGTATTAATACTCGATACTTCCTTTCGGTTTTGCCATAAAGCTCCGCTCGACGAGTATGCGCTTCTGCTTGAAAAGAATGCATCGTTTATCGTTCTAGAGGATACCGGTAAACAGTGGCCGACATTGGATGCCAAAGCCAGTCTGCTCTCATACAGCGATGATTTGGCTCAGGATATCAGAACCATATACGAGGAGATCTATCTTTGCTGTTCAAGTTTTACACTGAGAGTGATCATCGAATTTATCGAAGCGACATTGAGGAAAGGCGGCCTCGCTTACATGCATTCGATTATTACCAAAAACTCGGAAATGGTCCGCTCGCAACTCGTAGGAACAAGGGTTTATATTGATGCAGAGCATCCGCAGTCGGTCATGACAGTCATGTGGCTTAACATAAAGCAAACGGGTCTCTCGGATCTTGAGTTAACTGACTACCTAGCAACTTATGACGTGGCCGTACTGCCAGGAAGGTATTTCTATTGGAGCAGCCATGAGGTTTCAGGAAGCGACCGTATAAGAATTGCTTTATTGAAGCCCGATGATCAGTTCGATCATTCTATTTCACGCTTGAGGCAAGCTTTACTCGAACTGGAGCCGGCCAATAGAATCAACACTGCAGAGAAGGTTTCAGAATGAAAAAGGTCCTGATTACAGGGGATTTTGACATCGATAGAGCGGTATTTCCAAACAACATCGAACCCATCCATATTAGACGTCCTGTTGACGAGCAACAGCTTTTAGAGTTGTTGCCAGACGTGCACGCTTATATTTTGGGCGGACCGGAATATTTATCGGTTCGATTGATTGATAAGGCCACTCAACTGAGGCACGTGGTCGTCATGGGGACGGGAATAGCAGGTTTTGTGGATGTTGACTACGCTACAAAAAAAACTATACACCTGTCCAATACTCCTTATATGAATGTCCAGGCAGTGACAGAGTTTACATTGGCCATGCTCACCATTTGCCTGGCAAAGGTTCCTGAAAGTATTGAGGGCGTGAAAGAGGGGGGGGGCTGGATTCAAACACCGAGGCCTTCTCTATCGGACTTAAGCATCGGGTTTGTAGGGATGGGTGCTATTGGCACCGAGATGGCGCATCAGCTACATCTACGTGGTTGTTCGAGAATGACCTACTGGTCTCGAACTAGAAAGCCCGAACTTGAAAAAAATCTGAGCATGACGTATGCGTTTCCGAAGGATATTGTGGGTACCATGGACGTTGTATGCATTCATCTTGCAGCATGTCCTGAAACGCGATATTTGATTAATGAGGATGTATTAAAAGGTGCGAGACCAGCCATTAAGATCTTTAATATGTCCAGTCCCTGGATCATTTGTCCAGTGGCACTTAAAGATTTTCTCTGTACTCACCAGGAAGCATTTTGCTATATCGATGGTTACTACAATGAATGGGTAAAAAATAGAGGTCAATTTAAAGATCCGTATGGCCTGCTTTCTCTGCCTAGTAAAAATCTACTGGTAACGTCTCACTTGGCCGCGCAAGAGCAAGGAACAATCAGTGCTATCTTTGCCAAGGCGGTGAAGCAAGTTATCGATTTTCCCTGAAGGTAGATACTGAAGAGCATGGGCACAGCTACCCGGCTTCGTAAGCGAGTGTTCTGATAAGAATGGCTCTAGCTGTGACTTGAACTATATAAAGATAAATCTTGGGGGGCGTCGTTGACGCCCCCGATTTGTTATCCAGACTTCCTTAAACCAGCCCATGAGGTAACGCTTTCATGGGCTTGATTTAAACCTCCGCTGCCTAATCGCTATCTGTCATCCACCGATGCTGTCGAATCGCCTAAATAGATTGTAAACCTGCTTGATGGTAACAAAAAACGTGAGGGTTACCACCATAATAAAGGCTGATACGAACAGCGTGAGTCCATTAAACAAAGCATCTAGTGCAACAGATGCAAATACGATCATTGGTAAGGCTGCGATCAAAAAATATAGCAAGATCTTGGAATAGAATGTCGCGGGCAACAGCGCAAACGTAAAAATGGACGAATGAATATAGTCGACAGGTAGGTCGCGCTGGGTAACAAATGAAAATGAGTTTAGCGCCATAATAAAGGTAACGCTTGCGACCACTCCCATGAGCATAACAAGCAAATACAAGCCAGCGTTTAATGGATTCGCTAAGAACGGTGAAAAATCTATTTTATTCGAAAGCCCGCAAATAGCCGTCATGAGCAATGCGCTCCATAGATAGTGAACTTGGCACCAACGGAATAAAATCAGTATCAGCAGGTTAACTGGTCGCACCAGCAACATGTCAATCCGGCCCTGTGTGAGTTGTCGAAAAAAACCGGCAATAGCGGAGCTAAAGAAGCTGGTTAGCAAACCTCCCAACGTGTATGACATGAAGAAAATGAGTAACCAGTTGGTGTTTATTTCTTCAGTGACAACGAAAGTGCTAATGACATCAAAAAAAACAAACTGTAAAGTATAAAGTGTCACTAACGCAAGCGTACTGCCGAAAAGATTGGTTTTGTATTTGCCCGCTTCTTTTGCCGCGTTTCTGATCAATATGAGTGCGTGCATTTAACCTCCTACTCCCGAGTACCGGTTGCTAGCTAATTTAAAGCCGATCTTGCAGGCTGCCAACATAGTCAGAAACCAGACAGCATAAAGACTTAAGAGCTCTATAAGTAGTTCGCTGCTTGGGCGCAGCAAGAATTCTGCTGGACCGCTGATGAGTAATCTAAATGGATTATATCGCATCAAAGGCTGAAGAAATTCCGGCCAATAAGACAACGGAAGCAACGTTCCACCAATTACGTTCGCCAAAATAGCTTGGAAGCTGAGTGTCATGTCGGGACGAGTTAGCCAAAACGTAGACAGAGACATTAAGAATCCGAGTAGAAAACAGAACAACAGATTGATCAGGCTCAATATTATGAAACCTATGACTCCAGGGCCTATAGAACCTGAAATCATGACGAAAGCTGCGATAATCAATATCGGAACATAATAAAGAATGCTTTCACCCAGAAAAATAAACAGGTTGTACTTAAAATAGCTTATAGGCTTAATGAAGATACCTTCCAGTTGTCCCTCATGAACATTTGTGGAGACTCTAAAAATCAGGTCGTAGGTGTTGTTCAAACGATTGAGCGCTAGTACCGAAACATAATAAAGATATGTTTCCTTTAACGTATATTGCGGAAGCGTTTCTGCGGTGCCTCCGTGGTAAACAAAACTCCATATGGCGAACTGTATAAAAAATGGTACGCCCGTGGCGATAAGTAGGTCGGTGATTAACATGGATCTGTCTCGATACGCCGAGAGCAACCCTGTTTGAATGAGCTTGTAACAGGCGGTAATATTCATGATTACTCGTCAGACCAGGTTTTGAAAAGATTGACCACGCTATTTTCAAAATCCAATGAAGAGACTTCCAAGTCGTAGATTCCCTCCTTGAATAAACTGAAGATGGCGCTGATTGATAACCGAGGTACGATGTAGGAGGTCTGGTTTGATCCATCATTAAGAATGCTGACCTCTGAAAAATTTTCAAGAGCTTTTTTGAATGCCAGAAGCCCTTTCTCGCTATGAGTGATGTCTTGAGTGCTTACGGTTAGTTTTACATTAGTCCTAAAAGTCCGGCTTAATTCGTGCATGGAGCCGTCAAAGCGAATGCGCCCTTTGTCTATGATAATGGCGTCGTCACAACAGGCTTCTATATCGCCGAGGTCATGGCTCGTTAGAAATACCGAAAGGTTGTTTGTTTTTCTTTCGTGGTTCAGGTATCTGCGTATTTCATATTTGGACGTTACGTCCAGACCGACCGTTGGCTCATCCAGAAAAATCAGTTTTGGAGAATGCAAGAGATTAAGGGTTAGCTCGCATTTTACGCGTTCGCCCAAGCTTAAGTTGCGAACGGGTTTGTGAAGGACCTTGACCAGATTCAAAGCATCAGATAGTTCTGAAAGCCGACGAAGGTAGTCAGCGTCTGCAATACCATAAATTTCTTTATAGGTATCAAAACTTGTTTTGACTGGTAGATCCCACCAGAGTGATGTTTTATGGCCGAAGACCACTCCTATTTGCTTGAGAAATTTTTTTTCACGAAGACTTGGGTCGCAGCCGAGAACCCTTACTTGTCCGGACGAAGGTTTTTGTATTCCACACAGTATCTTGATCAAGCTGGATTTGCCCGCTCCGTTTGGTCCAATGAATCCAACGGCGGCGCCATTTTTAATCGTGAGCTCTATCGAATCCAGTGCCTGAAATATGTCGTATTGTGGTTTTATTAGTTGCTTGCTCCATGCCATTAGACCTTTAGTTTCTCTGGCTAGAGAATAATTTTTGCAGACTGAATTCAAACTGATTAAATCGTTCATAGATAATAGGTCTGTGCAAGTATTTGGAGTGTTTAGCAGGTATGAGGTGTGAGCTACGAATCTCTGTGTTCGTGCTCTAGTAACACTCCTTGAGTACGCCGTTGGTTATGTCAAAATAGCGATTTCCAATGTTTTTAATAAACCTTGCATCGTGGGAAACGATTATCGCAGCGGCGTTCAGTCGCTGGATTTCGCTTTCCAGTGCCTCCTGGGACTTTATATCCAGGTGGTTTGTAGGTTCGTCCAGAATTAAAAAGTTTGGGTTGTGCAAGCTCAATGCCAGGAGAGCGAGTCGACTGCGCTCGCCGTAGCTGAGTTGCCCCATTTTTTTTTGGGTACTCAAATAGGAGAATCCCGCGGAGGCGAGTTTATTGATTGCTTGCTGCTGATCAATTTCAAAATTGCTTGAGAAGAACTCCAGTGCGCTGAATGCTTTTGGTAATGCAGAGAAATTTTGATCAAGAATGCCTATTTTTATGGAGGGATTGCGCCTTATCTCCGTGGCCGTGCCGTCAATAATGGCCTTTAGCAAGGTGCTTTTGCCGGAACCGTTTTTGCCCAAAATAACGATTCGATCGCCTCTATTGATGACGAGTTCTTTTATGGAAAAAAGGAAATGTCCTAGGGGTGAATGTAACTTGAAGTTTTCTATATGGAGGATTTTTTTTACATTTAATTCATCAGTGGCCAATGTGATGTCTTGTTTGCGCAAAGATCTCGCGATGGGCATGCTGGCTTCAAGGCTCTTGACCCTGCGCTCTATTTTTTTTGCCTTTTGAGAAGCGTTGTCGCTATGATTATTTACACCCAGTTGACGTTGGAAGTTTGCACTTTTTTTTAATCTTTGAATTTCATTGGATTTGACTGATCTGTATTCAGACAAAGCCTGCTCCTGTTCTGAAAGCAGTTTTCTTGCATGAGTGAAACTGGTTTTGAAGTGAGAAAAACGCTGGTCATGAAGAAAAAGCGTACTCTTCGTAGCTAAATCCAGGAAGTCACGGTTGTGGCTGACTACAGCAAATGTATCTGCAATATGTTTTTCCCTAAGCAAACGAATAAGGTTCTCTATGTGGGAACGGTCCAGGTGGTTTGTTGGTTCATCCAGTAGCAATACATCTGGTTGCAAGATGGCCGCCTCGGCAATCATTACGATTTTTTTCCAACCGCCACTTAGTTGGCCGAATGGAAGTGCTCGGTAACCTTCTGGAAAGTTAAAAAGCTCAAGGGTATAGCTAACTTTCCATTGCTCTTTCGTTGCGTCAGATAAAATATTTTCCAATATTTCAATCGCAGTCGACTCGTCCCATTGAGCAGGGTATCCCTGTTCTACGTAGAGGCAGCGTAACCCTCGAGCATGTATTATGTCGCCTTCATATTCTTCTTGTTGTTTTGCGATACTGCGAAGCAGTGAGCTTTTTCCAGCTCCGTTATCACCAACGATTCCCAGTTGGTCGCCTCTGTTAATGGTCAGGTTCAGGTCCGAGAAAAATGTTTTTCCGTGAAGGGATAAGGATGCGTTTATCACCTTGATCAATGACATGTTTAATTGAGTTCCCATTCCCGAACAATACTTCTGCGTTTGTAGGATTTCTGCATGGGCCACTCATGTACCTCTCGGTGCAGCAGCGTAATTGAATAGCCAAATAAAAAGGAAATTCGATCTCTCAGCTCCTGTAATATTTCCGGCATGCTTTTATGCGGGGCGCCTGAATATTGGGTAATTAACTCCACGGTCTCTGAGTTTTTTTGTATCAGACGGAAATGCTTCAAGGTCTTGTCAGGTGTAATCAATATGTCATCTATAGCGGCCAACAGAGAAGCGCTTGGAACGACCTCCAGTCCCCGAGTGCGAAAGGTATCATCACGCCTGCCATTTATTTCTTCCAAGGAGGTGCATGCACTGCCGCATTCGCAAAGGCTATTAGAGGTATTTCTTTTGGCTACATCGCCATGATCGAATCGGATCAATGGCATAAGCTCATTATTGAGATCTGTACAGACGACATTACCGAAGCCCCGGCTGTCGGCATTCACAATTTCCAAATACACACCGTCCTCAATGACGTGATAATTGCCGTGAGTGCATTGGGTCGCGATCATTCCTATTTCTTCGGAGCTGTACTCGTCATACACTGGGAGACCTAGCGCTTTAGAGTAATAGTCACGCTCTTGCTGGGTACTGGACTCGGAGTTAGTCAAGATAGCCTCCACCCCACTGCTTCTCACATGTTCTTTGTGTTGAAGTATCAAAGGAAGGTAGCTTGGCAGTGTTACAAGTACCCTGGGACGCAGATAGGACAGGTGTTCGCCTAACGGTGTGTCAGGTAGCAGGTCTGGTAGTTGGAACGTTCTATATTTGCCATGAAGGGAAGAGAACGCCAAGCCTTCGTGGTGGAGCAGATATATCCAATCGCTCTCTTGTAACGGAGTTTTCAAGCACGAATTGTAGAAACGGAGCACTTGTAAGTGGTCGAGGATGATGTCGTTATCGTCGCTATATACGGTGAACGGATTTCCACTGGACCCTGATGTGCGGGAGGTGTTGGCATGCTCGAGGTGTTCGGCGTCGTTGACTATCTTGCTTGGTTCAAAGCTATTGAGGAGGGCCTTGTTTACGATGGGAAGTCGTTCGAAGTCTGAGAAGCTGGAGATACTTCCAGGTTCGTAGCCGCAGGCGGTATAAAGTTCACGATAGAAGGGGACGTTTGCGAAGGCATTATCAACCAGTTTTTTTATTTTCAGTAACTGGAATTTTCTTATGTCCTCCACTGATTGACGCAAAAAAGTGTTCATTTGTTCTGCGTTCTTGGACCAGAGCCCCAAGGCTCTACCTTGAAGTATTTGATTGTCGGTACCTCGCATGCGCACTTGGCATGCCATTTTTTTTATCGTTGGTGAAGTGCCGTGTTCTCGCTTCCAATCATAAGTTTCTTCTGTCGCGACGAAGTTGTCCATTTTCCTAGTCTGCCTGTGCTGAGTCGTAGTTTGGATTTTGGGGCTGTATGAATAAGGCTGCTGATGTCGAAGTTATTTTAGAACCGGGCGCGGAGGTGCATCGGCAATCAGTGAACATGCCAATGAATAAAGGTGATATAGCTTTACACTCATTCAAACCAATCCGGTGGGTTGGTCGGAGCCAATAATAATTTCGGCCATGTTCTCACTCCGTTTTGGGCGGAGGCGAATCTAAGGAAAACTATAAATATTCGCAAATCGAAAAGTATAAAATTTATTTTCGACGTGGTTTGTAACTTTTTTGATTTGTTACATGAGTGTCAAGTTTTGTCTGGCTTCCAGACAGATTTGTCGGTCTTAATTAGACACAAAGCGAAGGATTTTCTTTTGTTGGATAGTCGTCTACATTTTCTACCTGGGAAAAAACTGAGTCTTCAAGGAGTGAATTCGGTAAAAAGGGGTTTTCCTGGGTGTGGCCAATAATGATTTTTAACTGAGTTAATTAATTCAAGGATGAAGGGGTTTTATGGTTGACTTCAATGCGCTTTTGCCAGAGATGATAGTCTCTGATATTAAATATAGTCTAAAGTTTTACTGCAAAGTGATCGGTTTTAATATTGAGTACGAAAGGCCGGAAGACGGCTTTGCTTTCATTTCATATCATGGAAGTCAATTGATGTTGGAGCAGGGCCGTCCCGATGTATCACCCTGGCGAGTTGAGCCGCTCGAAAAACCCTATGGACGCGGGATTAACCTTTCAATCGAATGCCCTGATGTCAACGCTTTGGCGAGAACGCTCGTGCTATCCGGGCACGCGTTGCGAAAGCCCATAGAGGAATTTTTGTATAGGGAAAATAAACAACTTCAAGGAGAGAGCAATTTCCTTGTGCAGGATCCAGACGGCTATTTGCTTCGCTTTGCTCAGGATTTAGGCTGCAGACCTTTGCCACGAGACGAACTTTGAGTTCTGGGTTGCACACCGTTTGCGAATAGGGCTGAGACATCCGAATGGGCCATGAATGGTTCTATTCGGCAGCCCGGAGCGATGCTGCAGTGAGGGCACTGCTCCGTCTAGGCGGGGACGAGAGGTAAACGCGTTTTGGTGAATTTCGTCGGGCCGGTATTCGAGTTTTTCGAAGTGGCCGTTACCGCAGCGGCGGATATAGACCCACCAAAGTATGCAACACTCGCGAAAGGTTCCGCTAAACCTTGAGGCGCCCCATCAACGTCTGCAAATGCGCCCCAAGCCGAGCCAGTTCGGCGCCGGAGGCGGCGGTCTCTTCACTGGCGGCGGAGGTCTGTTCGGACACATCGCGGACGTTCAGCAGACTGCGATTGATTCCCCAATCACAGGGCTCTGCTGCTCAGCCGCGGCGGCGGTCCGCCGGTTTATTGCCTGGATCGCCGCGACCTGGCCGATTTCGTTTCACGAGTCCAGGATCAGGCCGCTTGTACGCTCTCTTGGAGCTTGCCCAGGCGTTCGCTGACGGCTACCGGTCCTTGTACCCCCTAGACCCTGAATCGTCCCACCAACGTCTGCAAGTGCACGCCCAGCCGGGCCAGTTCGGCGCTGGAGGCGGCGGTTTCTTCGCTGGACGATGCAGTTTGTTCTGACACGTCGCGTACGTTCAGCACACTGCGGTTGATTTCTTCGGCCACGGCGCTCTGCTGTTCGGCCGCGGCCGCGATCTGCTGGTTCATCGATTGGATTGCCGAAACCGTGCGAGTAATGTTTTCCAACGAGCCTCCCGCGCGGCGGGTCAGTTCGACGCTGCTGTCGGTCAGACTGCGGCTGTTGTCCATGATGGTCGCGACCTGTTCGGTGCCGCTTTGCAGGCCAACAATCAGTTCTGCAATTTCTTCGGTGGACTTCTGGGTGCGCTGGGCCAGGCTGCGGACTTCGTCGGCCACCACCGCGAAACCACGCCCGGCTTCACCGGCGCGGGCCGCTTCGATGGCCGCGTTGAGGGCCAGCAGGTTGGTTTGCTGGGCCACGGACTTGATCACATCCAGGACGCTGCCGATCTTGTCGCTTTCACGTTTCAAATCGCCCATGGCTGCGGTGGAGTTGCCCACTTCCTTGGCCAGCCGTTCGATCTGAGCGATGGCTTCGCCGACGACCTTGTCGCCCTCACGAGCCTGTTGGTCGGCTGCGACGGCGGCTTCGGAGGCTTCCTCGGCGTTGCGCGCGACTTCCTGCACCGTGGCGGTCATTTCGTGCATGGCGGTGGCGACCTGATCGGTTTCCACTTTCTGGCTGTTGACCCCGGCGCTGGTCTGCTCGGTCACGGCCGAGAGTTGTTCGGCGGCGCTGGAGATCTGGGTCACACCTTCGCTGATGCCACCGATCAATTGTCGCAGGCCCACGGTCATGCTTTGCATGGCGCGTTGCAGTTGGCCCAGTTCGTCGCGACGGTCGGAGGTGAGGTTGTGGGTCAGGTCGCCGGCGGCGACGCGTTCGGCAACCTTCAAGGTCTGGCCGAGCGGGCCCACGATCTGCCGGGTGATGAATAGCGCAGCGATCACGCCAAACAGCAGCGCCAGGGCGGCCGCTAGGATCAGGATCATCTTTGCTTGGGCGGCGTCGCGGTCACGCACGGCTGTTTGGGACACGGTCAATTTCTGGCTGGCATCCATCAGGATCTGACCCTGCTCGCTCATGCGTTGGAGGGCAGCGGCGTTGTCGATTTGCGAGTCGCGAAACTGGGCGACAGCCGCGCGATAGAGGTTGAACGAGTCGCTGGCCTGCTGCAGGTTGGCGGCGTGTTCCTGGGGCAATTGGTCTGGCAGGCGCGCAAGCAGTTTGAGCACGACATCGATGGCATCGAGGGCGGGTTGCTGGGCGTCGCTCTTGCCGCTGTAGGTGTAGCCGCGAACCTGGTAGCGAGCTTGCTGGATGGCCTTGCTCAGGGTGACCACGCTGTTGAACGGGGTGACGTCGCCGGCTTGCAGCGTCGACTGTTCAACTTCGGCGACGCGGGCCACGGCGTTGTCGGCGCTGGCGCCGAGTTTGCTGCGTGCGTCTTCGCGGCTGACGGTGGCGCGGGTCATCTGGGCGAAGGCGCCCTTGTATTCGGCGACGGCGGCCAGTTGCGCATCGATCAGCGCCACGTCGGCCGGTTGTTCGATCAATAGGCGAGCAGTCTTCAGGCCCTCTTCGAGCTTGCCCAGCAGGTCGTTGACCGGTTGCGGTCCTTTCTCGCCCCGCGTGGTGTTGTAGTCGATGCTGGCCAGGTTCAAGTCTTTGCTCAAGTCGTTGAGACTGGCAATGAACCCCAGCTTGTCGCCCCGGCTGATGACATTGCCCAGGCCGGACCAACCGGTGAATGCAATCATCAAGGTGAGGAACAGCACCAGGCCGAAGCCTGCGCCGAGTTTGCGATTAACGCCTACGTTTCCCAGACCCTGGGCAAGCCACCGGAACATGCTGATACTCCCTTGTAGCGCTGATTGGTTTTATCTGGCCTGTATCGGCGGTTCGGGCGGGATCTGTAGAAAAATAGACGTAAAGCGTTTCCGTGGCGAGGGAGCTTGCTCCCGCTCGGCTGCGAAGCCGTGGCGAAGTCTGACGGCGCTGGTGGCTGCTTCGCGCCCAAGCGGGAGCAAGCTCCCTCGCCACGGGGGTTATATTTTTAGACCTTGAAGCGTCCCACCAGCGTCTGTAGATGAACCCCCAGTCGCGCCAGCTCGGCACTGGAGGCGGCAGTTTCTTCACTGGAAGCGGCTGTTTGCTCGGACACATCGCGAACATTCAGTACGCTGCGGTTGATCTCTTCAGCCACGGCGCTCTGTTGCTCGGCCGCGGCGGCGATCTGTTGGTTCATCGACTGGATCGCCGAGACGGTACGGGTGATGTTTTCCAGGGAGCCACCAGCACGGCGGGTCAGCTCGACGCTGCTGTCGGTCAGGCTGCGGCTATTGTCCAGGCTAGTCGCGACCTGTTCGGTACCGGTCTGCAGGCCAAGGACCAGTTGCTCGATCTCTTCAGTGGACTTCTGGGTGCGCTGGGCCAGGCTGCGCACCTCGTCGGCCACCACCGCAAACCCACGCCCGGCTTCACCGGCCCGGGCCGCCTCGATGGCCGCGTTGAGGGCCAGCAGGTTGGTTTGCTGGGCTACGGACTTGATCACGTCCAGGACGCTGCCGATCTTGTCGCTCTCGCGTTTGAGGTGGCCCATGGCTTCGGTGGAGTTGCCCACCGCGCTGGAAAGACGCTCGATCTGGGCGATGGCTTCGCCGACCACCTTCTCGCCTTCGCGAGCCTGTTGGTCCGCGGCGGCCGTTGCTTCGCTCGCTTGCTCGGCATTGCGCGCCACTTCCTGCACCGTGGCGGTCATTTCGTGCATGGCGGTAGCGACCTGATCGGTTTCCACTTTCTGGCTGTTGACCCCGGCGCTGGTCTGCTCGGTGACGGCGGAGAGTTGTTCGGCGGCGCTGGCGATTTGCGTGACGCTGTCGCTGATGCCGCCGATCAATTGCCGCAGGCCCACGGTCATGCTCTGCATGGTCCGTTGCAGCTGGCCCAGTTCGTCGCGTCGCTCGGAGCTGAGGTTGTGGGTCAGGTCGCCTGCCGCCACGCGTTCGGCGACCTTGAGGGTCTGCTCCAGCGGGGTGACGATCTGCCGGGTGATCGCCAGGGCCGCGATCACGCCGAATAGGAAGGCCAGCGCGGCGGCCGATGCCAGCAAAATCTTGGCTTCGCTGGCTTCATGGTCGCGCACGATGGTCTGGGATTGGGTGAGATTTCCGCTGGCCTCGCGTAGCACCACCCCTAAGTCGGACATGCGCTTGATCGCGGCAGCGCTTGCGGTCTGGGCATCATGGAACTGGCCGACTACTGCACGATAAGTCTTGAACGATTCGTTGGCCTGCCGCAGGTTGGCGGCGTGTTCGTCTGGTAGTTGGGCCGGCAAGCTGGCGAGGGTTTTCAACGCGCTATCGATGGCATCCAGGGCAGGCTGTTCGGCGTCGGCCTGGCCGCTGTAGGTGTAGCCGCGAACCTGATAGCGGGCTTGCTGGATGGCCTTGCTCAGGCTGACCACACTGTCGAATTGAGCAACGTCGGCGCTTTGCCGCATGGCGTTTTCAACGCTGGCGACACGGGCTACGGCGTTATCGGCATTGGTGCCTAGTTTGCTGCGTGCATCCTCGCGACTGGCCATGGCGCGGGTCAAATCGGCGAACGCAACCTTGTAGTCGGCGATAGCCCCCAGTTGTTTGTCGAGGAGCACCATGTCGGCTGGCTGCTCGATCGACTGACGGGCGGTTTGTAGCCCAGGCTCCAATTTTCCGAGCAGATCGTTGATTTCCCCTGGGCCCTTTTCACCGCGGGTCGAAAAATAGTCCATGCGCGCGGTACGCAGGTCCTTGGTCTGGTCGTTCAAGCTGGCAATGAGCCCGAGCATGTCTCCGTGGGCAATCACGCGGCCCAGGCCGATCCATCCGGTGAAAGCGATCATCAAGGTCAAGAACAGCACCAGGCCGAAACCGAAGCCAAGTTTGCGATTAACGCCTACGTTACCTAACCATTGGAACATGCTGATACTCCCTTGAAGGGCGGAACTGCTTTGTGTAAAGCACTATCGGCCCATAAAGGAATAACAGGAGAAATGAGTTAGATGCGTTTGGAATACCGTGGTAAACCAAAGGGCTCAGAACAGGCGTGCGAGCAGGGCCGTAACGGCAGTCTCGACCCGCAGGATCCGTTCGCCCAGCTGTACCGGTTGCAGGCCGGCCTTGCCCAGCAGGTCGATCTCGTAGGGAATCCAACCGCCTTCGGGGCCGATGGCCAAGGTCACTGGTTCCGTTAGCGCTCGCGGGCAGGGCGGATGGTTGCCAGGGTGGCCGACCAGGCCGAGGGTGCCGTTCGTGATGGCCGGCAGACGGTCCTCGACGAAGGGTTTGAAGCGTTTTTCGATGATGATTTCCGGCAGCACGCTGTCCCGGGCTTGCTCCAGGCCCAGGATCAATTGCTCGCGAATCGCCTCGGGCTCCAAGAATGGCGTCTGCCAGAAGCTTTTCTCCACACGATAACTGTTGACCAGCACTACCCGCGGCACGCCCATGGTGGCGACCGTCTGGAACACTCGGCGGAGCATTTTCGGGCGGGGCAGGGCCAGTACCAGCGTGAGCGGCAGTTTGGCCGGTGGCGGCTGGTCGAGGGTCACCTGCAGTTCGGCCTCGCGAGCCTCCAGGCGCAGTACCTGGGCCGAGCCCATCAACCCGCCGATGCGCCCGACCCGCAGGCTGTCACCGACGGCACTGCGATGGACTTCCTGCATGTGGGTCAACCGCCGATCGCTCAGGATGACGCGGTCAGGCCCGATGAAATCGGCGTCTTCGAGCAGCAGCAGGTTCACGCCTGGGTCGCTGGCGGCTGGTCGTTGTGGTCGTCGACCGGCTGGTCCTCGGGTACTTCTTCCCGGCGCTTGCGCACCAAGCCGCCGAACAGGATGCCAATCTCGAACAGCAGCCACATCGGCACCGCCAGCAGGGTCTGGGAGAAAATGTCCGGCGGAGTCAGGATCATGCCGACCACGAAGCAACCGATGATCACGTAGGGGCGGATCCTCTTCAGGTAGGCCACGTCGACCACGCCGATCCACACCAGCAGCACCACGGCCACGGGGATTTCGAACGCCACGCCGAAGGCGAAGAACAGCGTCATGACGAAATCCAGGTAGCTGCTGATATCGGTCATCATCTCCACGCCCGCCGGGGTAGCGGCGGCGAAGAACTTGAAGATCAGCGGGAACACCAGGTAATAGGCGAAGGCCATGCCGGTGTAGAACAGCAGGATGCTGGACACCAACAGCGGCACGGCGATGCGCTTTTCATGCTTGTACAGGCCCGGTGCGATGAAGCCCCAGATCTGGTGCAGGATCACCGGGATCGCCAGGAACAGCGAGACCATCATGGTCAGTTTCAATGGGGTCAGGAACGGCGACGACACGTCGGTGGCGATCATTGTCGCGCCTACCGGCAGGTACTGGCGCAGTGGCGTGGAGACGAAGGTGTAGATCTGCTGGGTGAAGGAAAACAGCCCGGCGAAGATGATGAACACCGCCGCGACGCAACGCAGCAGGCGGGTGCGCAACTCGGTGAGGTGCGATACCAGCGGCATCGGCTGGTCGTTTTCAGGAATATCGCTCATGGGGCTCGCGGCGGCAAAGTAGGATCGTTAGGCGCAGTGACAGCTGGCGGCGCTGTATCCGCGACCGTCGGTGACACTGGCGCTGGTTCAGCCACCGACGCGCCACCTTCTGGCGCTTGGGAAAGCACCGTCGGTTCGGCCACAGGCTGAACTGGCGTCGGTTCCTGCTGGGTGGGCGTGAAGATTTTTCGCGCCTCCTGCTCCAGGGACAGAATGTGTTCGTTGTGCAGTTGCCGACGGATGTCGTCGGCACCGATTTCACGTTCAACTTCCTGTTTGATCGCATTGAAGCTGCGCTTCAGGCGCCCGATCCAGAGACCGGCGGTGCGCGCAGCACCCGGCAGGCGCTCGGGGCCCAGTACCAGCAGGGCGACGAGGCCGACGAGCAGCAGTTCAGTGAAGCTGATCCCAAACATTAGTCAGTGCTCACGAGTCTTTGCGGATGGGCTCTTCGACTTTTTGGGCCTGCACGTCGATGGTATTCGGCGCATTCACAGGCTGGGTGGCCTGTGGGTGTACCGGTTGGGTCGGTTGTGCGGGCTGAGCCTGGTTTGTCGTCGGATCGGCCGGTTTCTCGTCATCGTTCATGGCCTTGCGAAAACCCTTGATCGACTCGCCGACATCGGTGCCGAGGTTCTTCAGTTTCTTGGTACCGAACACCAGCACCACGACGACCAGGATGACGACCCAGTGTTTCCAGTCAAAGATACCCATGTGGCTACTCCTCTCAAAATATGGATCAGGCGGACGGGCGCGAGGCTTTCTCGACGTGCCCGGACAGACCGAAGCGACGGTCCAGTTCATCCAGTACGGCCTGCGGATGCTGCCCCAGTTGGGCCAGCATGACCAGGCTGTGGAACCACAGGTCGGCGGTCTCGTAGATCACGTCGCTGCAGTCGCCGCTGATGGCGGCGTCCTTGGCAGCGATGATGGTCTCGACGGATTCTTCGCCGACTTTTTCCAGAATCTTGTTCAAGCCCTTGTGGTACAGGCTGGCGACATAGGAGCTGTCGGCCGCGGCGCCCTTGCGCTCTTCCAGCACCTGGGCCAGGCGGGTCAGGGTGTCACTCATGGGTATGTCCTGAATAAATGGCATGCGGGTCCTTGAGCACCGGGTCGACGGTTTTCCAGTCGCCGTTCTCGAAGACGCGATAGAAGCAGCTTTGACGGCCGGTGTGGCAGGCAATCTCGCCGACCTGCTCGACCATCAGGATGATGACGTCGCCGTCGCAGTCCAGGCGCATCTCATGCAGGTGCTGCACATGCCCGGACTCTTCACCCTTGCGCCACAGCTTGCCACGGGAACGTGACCAATAGATGGCGCGGTTCTCGGCGGCGGTCAGGGCCAGTGCTTCACGGTTCATCCAGGCCATCATCAATACGCGCCCGGTCTTGTGGTCCTGGGCGATGGCCGGCACCAGGCCGTCAGCGTCCCACTTGATCTCGTCCTGCCAGTTTTTCATCGTTGACTCCGACCAAGGGCCGCGCACCTGACGTCGGCGGGCCCAGCGTTGAAACAGTGTGCCAGCGCGAACCGGTGCTGGCTATCGGCGAACGACCAGATACAGACCGACCGCCATCATGATACCGGCCGGCCAGTGACCCATTTCGCTCAACGGCCCGCCGGTCGCCAGCACCGCGCCGCCGCCCAGGTGAGCCGCGCCAAGCAGGCGCAACAGCCAGTCGTCCTTGCGTCGGTGCCAGGGTGGCGCCGGGTCGTGGGCATGGGGTTGGGACATGCGTTCGAGCAGGTCGCGGGTCATGTTGGCCAAGTGCGGGATCTGCTCGAACTGGCTCTGCACGTTGCCCAGCAGGGTCCGCGGGCTGACGCGTTCGCGCATCCAGCGCTCGAGGAACGGCTGGGCGGTGTTCCACAGGTCCAGGTCCGGGTATAGCTGGCGACCGAGGCCTTCGATGTTCAACAGGGTTTTCTGCAACAGCACCAACTGGGGTTGAACCTCCATGTTGAAGCGTCGCGCGGTCTGGAACAGGCGCATCAATACCTGGCCGAAGGAAATATCTTTTAACGGTTTTTCGAAGATCGGTTCGCACACAGTACGGATCGCCGCTTCGAATTCGTTGAGCTTGGTCTCGGCCGGCACCCAGCCCGAATCGATGTGCAGTTGGGCGACACGGCGGTAATCACGCTTGAAAAAGGCGAACAGGTTGCGGGCCAGGTAGTCCTGGTCCTCGGGGGTCAGGCTGCCGACGATGCCGCAGTCGATGGCGATGTATTGCGGGCTCCACGGCTGCACGGTGCTGACGAAGATGTTGCCCGGGTGCATGTCGGCGTGGAAGAAACTGTCGCGGAACACCTGGGTGAAGAAGATTTCCACGCCGCGCTCGGCCAGCAGTTTCATGTCGGTGCGCTGGTCGGCCAGGGTCGCCAGGTCGGTCACCTGGATGCCGTAGATGCGCTCCATCACCAGTACTTTCGGGCGGCACCAGTCCCAATAGACCTGCGGCACATAGAGCAGCGGCGAGCCTTCGAAATTGCGGCGCAACTGGCTGGCGTTGGCGGCCTCGCGCAGCAGGTCGAGTTCGTCGTAGATGGTTTTTTCGTAGTCCTGGACCACGTCCACCGGGTGCAGCAGGCGGGCATCGGCCGACAACCGTTCGGCGGCGCGGGCGAGGATGAACAGCCACGCCAGGTCCTGGGCGATGATGGGCTTGAGGCCCGGCCGGATGACCTTGACCACCACCTCTTCGCCGCTCTTGAGCTGGGCGGCATGCACCTGGGCCACGGAGGCCGAGGCCAGGGGCTCGACGTCGAAACGACTGAAAACTTCGCTGATCTTCTTGCCCAGTTGTTCCTCGATCAGCGCCACCGACAGCTTGGAATCGAACGGCGGCACGCGGTCTTGCAACAGCATCAGTTCATCGGCGATGTCTTCGGGCAGCAGGTCGCGACGGGTCGAGAGGATCTGCCCGAACTTGATGAAGATCGGTCCCAGGTCCTGCAAGGCCAGGCGCAGGCGCGCGCCACGCGTCAGGTCCAGGGTTCGTCGGGGGAACCAGCGCCACGGCAGCACGAAGCGCAGCGCCAGGAGAAACCAGGGCAGCGGCAGGGCGAACAGCAGGTCATCGAGGCGGTAGCGAATCACGACGCGCTGGATGCGCAACAAACGGCGGACGGCAAGCAGCTTCATGCGTTATCGCTTGGTTTCAAGGGATCGGGAAAGGCGCTCGAAACGCGCCTCGAGACGTTCCAGGTCAAGCTTGACCTGGTCCAGTTCATCAAAACGGGCCTGGGCCTCGCGTTGGCCTACGAGGGTACGCGATTCTTCGGCCAGGTATTCACTCAGATTCTGTCCCAGGCTGGCGAAGCCCTGGCGATACCAGCGACGGCGGCTGTGCAAATGGCCACTGAGCAACTGGGTCGCCACCGGGCCGATCCAGCGGGACACTTCGTATTCCCAGTCCAGTTCCAGGTCCTGGAGAATCGCCGCCAGCTCCAACAGCACACCACTGTCGCCGTCGAGCTCGACTTCAGGGCTGTGCAGCACCGCGGTCTTGTCCTTGCCCAGGGCCAGGTTCAACAGGCTCGAGGCTGGGGCGCGCAGCGTGCAATCCGCTTCGGCTTCCCAGTGGGCGGCAAGCATCAGGCCTTCGTCGCTGGGCAGGATGAACAACTGCAACGCCGGGCTGCGGCAGTCGACGGCGATGACCTTGCCGCTCAGGTGCGCCAGGCGGGAGAGCGCGGTGCTGTCCAGGCGCAGCACCCGGTTGATGCCGAGTTCGACGCTGGTGAGCAGGCCGGTGAGCAGCATCAGGGTTTGATACCGCGGTGCAGGGCGACGATGCCGGCGGTCATGTTGTGGTAGGTCACGCGGTCGAAACCAGCCTCGACCATCATCGACTTCAGGGTTTCCTGGTTCGGGTGCATGCGGATCGATTCGGCCAGGTAGCGATAGCTTTCCGAGTCATTGGTGATCAGCTTGCCCATCAGCGGCATGAAGGCGAACGAGTAGGCGTCATAGGCCTTGGACATCAGCGCGTTGGTCGGCTTGGAGAACTCCAGCACCAGCAGGCGGCCGCCGGGCTTGAGCACGCGCAGCATCGAGCGCAGGGCGTCTTCCTTGTGGGTGACGTTGCGCAGGCCGAAGGCGATGGTCACGCAGTCGAAATGGTTGTCGGGGAACGGCAGCTTTTCGGCGTCGGCCTGGACGAACTCGACATTGCCGGCCACCCCTAGGTCCAGCAGGCGGTCGCGGCCGACCTTGAGCATGGATTCGTTGATGTCGGCCAGCACCACCTGGCCGGTCGGCCCGACGATGTGGGAAAACTTCTTCGTCAGGTCACCCGTGCCGCCCGCGATGTCCAGCACACGATTGCCGCTGCGCACGCCCGACAGCTCGATTGCGAAACGTTTCCACAGCCGGTGCATGCCGCCCGAAAGCAGGTCGTTCATCAAGTCGTACTTGGCGGCTACGGAGTGGAAAACCTCAGCGACTTTTTCCGCTTTCTGGCTTTCCGGCACGTTCTTGAAGCCGAAGTGAGTGGTGGGTTCGGCATCGCTGCCTTTGCGCTGATCAGTCATATCGCGGTCACCAAAAAAGAATGCGGGACATTCTAATCCCGGTGGAGGGCTTTGTCTTGGCAAGGCTGAAGGTAAGATGGGCTACCGCCTGGACGTTTTGACGCAGCCAGTGTCCGAAACGTTCAGGTATGTCCCGATAAAACAGGAGTTATCCGATGGCCCGTATAACGGTTGAGCGTGCCCATGACCTGGGCAAGGAAGCGGCGCGAGAGAAAGCCGACAAGCTGGCGCAGAAACTGTCCGACAGCTATGGCCTGGAGCCGCAGTGGGTGGGCGATACCCTGAAACTCAAGCGTTCCGGGGTCAAGGGCGAAGTGCATGTGGGCGAGGATTCGATCCGCGTCGACGTGGAACTGGGCATGTTGATGTCGGCCATGAGCGGCACGATCAAGACGGAAATCGAAAAGGCGTTGGATAAGGCGTTGGCTTGATCGACCGAAAGGGTGGGGTGGAACACATCCAAGTTCACCACCTACTCCTGTGGGAGCGGGCTTGCTCGCGAAAGCGGTGGATCAGTCGACATCAATAGTGAATGGTCCGCCGCATTCGCGAGCAAGCCCGCTCCCACATGAAGTCATCGCCTTCAGTGTTTGTGTCAGTTGTTAGGGTGCCGTTTCTAATTATTGTCACTACTTTGTGCCTGAGCCCGTCCATGTGCGGGCAGTTCCTCAAACCTTTTTTCGAGTGAGGTGCACCATGGCCAAAGTTATTCTGAAGAAAAAAACCGACGTTGAATCTTCCACGCTCAGCGACGTGAAAACGTACGCGCGCAAGATCTGGCTGGCTGGCCTGGGCGCCTACACGAAGGTCGGCCAGGAAGGCAGCGGGTACTTCCAGGAGTTGGTTAAGGCTGGCGAAGTTATTGAAACCAAAGGCAAAAAGAAAATTGCCAGGAAACTTGAAGCGGCCAACAGCGAATTGATTGAAGCCAAGAGTGACGTCAATACTTTCAAGGCCCGGGTTGAAGTACAACTCGATAAAGTCGAGAAGGTATTCGATGCTCGTGTTGCAAGTGCCTTGAATCGTATCGGCATTCCGTCTAAACATGACGTTGAGACACTCTCTGCTAAGCTCGATGAGCTGACAGCATTGCTCGAACGTGTCGCGCGTAAACATTAAGGAGAACGGGATGGCTGGTAAAAAAATCACAGAAAAAGAGGGCAGCTCGTGGGCCGGGAAGATTGAAAAATATTCCCGCAAAATCTGGCTTGCTGGTTTAGGCGTGTACTCGAAGATCGACACTGACGGCAGCAAGCTCTTCGAGTCCCTGGTTAAGGACGGCGAAAAGGCCGAAAAACTCACCAAGACGGCAGTCGGCAAACAAGTCGATGCCGCCAAGGACTCTGCCGAGTCCGCCAAGTCGCGCATCGGTGGCGTGAAAGATCGGGCACTGGGCAAATGGGACGAACTGGAAGGGGCTTTCGACAAGCGCCTGAACAGCGCGATCTCGCGCCTGGGCGTGCCGAGCCGTAATGAAGTCAAGGCGCTGCACAACAAGGTCGATACCCTGACCAAGCAGATCGAAAAACTCACCGGCGCCAAAGTCGCACCCGTGGCGACCAAGACGGCGGCGGCCAAACCGGCCGCTAAAACGGCAGCAAAACCACTGGTCAAAGCTGCGGCAAAACCCGCCGCCAAACCAGCGGCGAAAGCAGCGGCCAAGCCTGTGGCTAAAACCGCTGCGGCCAAACCTGCTGCCAAGGCGGCGGCCAAACCGGTAGCGGCGAAAGCGGCAGCCAAGCCCGCCGCCAAACCGGCTGCCAAGCCAGCGGCCAAGACTGCTGCAGCTAAACCCGCTGCGGCCAAGCCAGCGGCTAAGCCTGCAGCCAAGCCGGCGGCAAAAGCGGCGGCCAAACCCGCAGCGGCGAAAAAGCCTGCCGTGAAAAAAACGGCCGCGCCAAAAGCCACCGCACCCAAGGCGCCAACCGCGGCCGCCAAACCGGCAACCCCGGCGAGCACGACGAACTCCGCCGCCGCTCCGACTCCGGTCGCCACTCCAGCACCAGCGGCGGCTCCAACGACGCCTTCCACCCAGTCCTGATTCTGCGGGACATGCAAAAACGCCCGGCCTGTGAAGGTCGGGCGTTTTTGTTTGTACGCAGGTCAATCTCAAACCTTGAAGTCACCCAGAAAACAATGTGGGAGCGAGCTTGCTCGCGATAGCGGCGGGTCAGCAGTATTGATCTTGAGTGATACACCGCAATCGCGAGCAAGCTCGTCCCACAATGGATCTTCCGTAGCTGGTCGTCAGTCGTGCGCTTCCAGGTATCGCAACGCCAGCCGCTCCGTCGCCACCTTGGTCGCGGGCGGCAGGTGCGGTGCCACCAACATCATGATCTGGTAGACCACCAGACGAACCTCGCCCTCGCGGTCCAGGATCCGCTGGTAGTCCAGGGAGAATAGCAACGTCATGGTGATCTGCTCCACCAGTTGCCCCAGGGCCTGGGTATCGCTGACGAGTAAATCCTGGGCCTTGAGCTGCGCCAGCAGCGAGGCGAGGGTTCGCTTCAGGGCATTGAGCAATTGACGGATGCCCTTGGCCAGCTTCGGCAGGCGCCCGGCCAGGTTCGACAGGTCCTGGAACAAAAACCGGTACTGGGCCAGGCGCTCGACGATCAAGTGCAGGAACAGCCAGTAGTCTTCCGGTGCCAACTGCGCATCCGCCGGTGGGTCCAGCAGCGGTGCCAGTTCGCTCTGGAAACGCTCGAACAAGCCGAGGATCAGCGGTTCCTTGCCATGGAAGTGGTAGTAGAGGTTGCCTGGGCTGATGCCCATTTCGTTGGCAACTTCCATCGTGGATACGTTCGGTTCGCCCTTTTCGTTGAATAATTGCAGGGCACATTCAAGGATGCGGTCGCGGGTTTTCATCCGGTCTTCTTAATGATCAAGTCGTGCCACGGCCAATCGCCTGACCGTGGGGTAGGGCCTTCAGCGCACGCGAACATAGGTGCCGGGGGCGGCGTCCAGAGGCGGGTAGTTCGCGTTGCCCAGGGTCATCTGGGTTTCGTGCTGGGCGCCGGAGCGTTCCTGGATCCAGCCCAGCCATTGCGTCCACCAACTTCCTTCGACGTGGGTGGCGTCGTAGTACCAGGCCCGTGGGTCGCTGCTCATTTTTGCGCTTTCGATGTAGTTGGCCTTGGGGTTGCCCGGCGGGTTGAGAATGCTCTGGACATGGCCGCTGTTGGAAAGCACGAAGCGTTTGTCGCCACCGAGCAACAGCGTCGAGCGATAGACAGCGTCCCAGGGCGTGATGTGGTCGTTGATGCCGGCCACGCTGAAGCTGTCCACCGTCACTTTCTGCAGGTCGATGGGCGTGCCGCACACTTCCAGGCCACCGGGGTGGGTCAGTGGGTTGTGCTTGAAGAAGTCCAACAGATCGCCGTGGTAAGCCGCCGGCAGCCGGGTGCAGTCGTTGTTCCAGTAGAGGATGTCGAAAGCTGGCGGCTCTTTGCCCAGCAGGTAATTGTTGATGAAGTAGGTCCAGATCAGGTCGTTGGGGCGCATCCAGGCGAACACGCGGGCCATGTCGCGACCATCGAGAACGCCCTTCTGGTAGGAGCGGCGCTTGGCGGCCTCGAGGGTCTGCTCGTCGATGAACAGCGTGGCCGGGCTATCGATCTGGCTGTCCAGCAGGCTCACCAGGTAGGTGGCGCTGGCTACTCGGCGCAACTGGCGCTTGGCTTGCAGGTGGCCTTGCAGGGCGGCGATGGTCATGCCACCGGCACAGGCGCCCATCAGGTTGACCTCACGAGCGCCCGTGATCGCCCGGCAGACGTTCATGGCCTCTTCCGTGGCCTCGACATAGCTGGACAGGCCCCATTCGCGGTGGCGTACGTCAGGGTTGCGCCAACTGATGATGAACACCTGCAAACCGTTTTTCAGGGCGTACTGGACGAAGCTGTTGGAGGGGCTGAGGTCGAAAATGTAGAACTTGTTGATCTGTGGCGGCACGATCAGCAACGGCTTGGCGTATTGCTTTTCGCTCATGGGCCGGTACTGGATCAGTTCGAGCAATTCGTTGCGAAACACCACCGCGCCGGGTGTGGTCGCCAGGGTCTTGCCGACCTCAAAGGCATGGGGTGTGGTTTGGCGCGGCAAGCCGTCGTTGTGCAGCAGGTCGTCCACCAGGTGGCTGATGCCTCGAACCAGGCTGGCGCCGCCGGAGTTGAACAGCTCCTTGATCGCCAGTGGGTTGAGCAAGGTATTGGACGGCGATACGGCGTCGTTGAGCAGGGCGAAGGCGAAGTGGGCGCGGGCGCGGTCGTCCTGGCCCATGTCGCTTTCGTCAATCCAGCTCTTGACCTGGTTTTGCCAGCTCAGGTAGGCCTGCAGGCTGCGGCGATAGAACGGATTGAGCTGCCAGGTGGGGTCGGCGAAGCGCGGGTCGTTGGGGTTGGTGGGGTGCAGGGTTTCGCCCAGCAACACACGGCCCAATTGACCGCCCAGTTTCAACGCATGGCGGGCACTGTGCACCGGGTTGCGCAAACCGTGTGCGGCCACACTGCGCAAGGTGGACAGCAGGTCCCTGCCACGCAGGCCGGTGACCGCACTTTGTGCATTGATGAAGCTGGCAGGGGCGGGCATGGAACCCTTCGCCGGTTTGTCGCGCATGAGTCAACTCCTTCGTCATCAGGCTAAAAACAAACACACCGAACCAGACAACATAGTCGCTGTTTCGGGTCGCTGCGCGATCCGGCGTCCTGCCAGGCGCTAATGGGCGGTTTCAGCCGCCGCCCAGCGGCGAGGGATGCGGATGCATCACGGCACGCTGACGTTCTTCTTCCAGGAACTTCATGATGATTGGCGCTACCGCCTCGGCCCGGGTGATCAGGAACAGATGGCCGTCATCGATGATGTGCAATTGGGCGTTGGGAATGCGCCAGGCCAGCATGCGCATGTTGATCAGGGGAATCAGCGGGTCGTCATCGCCGGCCAACACCAGCGTGGGCTGATGGATCTTGTGCAGCCAATGGATGCTGGTCCAGCCGAGGCCGGCGAACAGTTGCCAGTAATAACCCAGCTTGCCCGCTGAACGAACCTTGGCCGCGTGGCTGGCCGCCAGGCTCGGGTCCCGGCGGAACGAACCGCCATAGATCAGCGGTGCGATACGCATCACATGGGAAGGCTGAACGTAGCGCCGGGGGCTGGCCATCATCCACAGCACCTTCGGTTTGCCCGGCACCATCACCGCCCCGGCAGCCGTGGCCGCCAGCACCAGCTTCTTGCAGCGCTCCGGGTAGTCGTAGGCAAACTGCTGGGCCAGGGCGCCCCCCCAGGACACGCCGATCACGTTGACCTGCCCATAATCGAGGTAATCGAGCATCCGCGCGGTGAGTTTGGCCAGGCCCGGAAAGCGATACGGCCGGTTGGGTGTCGATGAACCGCCGACGCCGGGCACGTCAAAGGCGATGACTTCCAGGTCCGGGTCCAGGGCCTGGATGAACGGGAACACCAGCTCGAGGTTGGCGCCGATGCCGTTGAAAATCAGCAAGGGCGTCAAGTGAGGCTTGCCGGGACGTACCGCGGTGCGCAAGGTCTGGCCATCCAGATCGACGGTACGGAAGATGTACGGTTGCGGCATGCTTCAAGCCCTATCAGGTGAATCGCTGTCGTTCATATAACCCGTCCCTGTGGGAGCGAGCTTGCTCGCGATGAGGGCATCACAGCCAGCATCGCTGTTGCCTGATACACCGTCATCGCGAGCAAGTTCGCTCCCACAGGGGGTTATCAGCGTGTCGGCTGGCGGGATGTATTCGTGAGCAAGCCCACCCCGCAGCAGACGAGCTGCATCCCTTACCGCTCATGCACATAGGTGCCGGGCGCCGCTTCACCGGCCGGGTAGGCCTTGTTGCCCAGCACGGTGGGGGCTTTTTTCAGTTTGCCCGAGCGCTCGGCCTGCCAGGCTTGCCAGTGCAGCCACCAGGAGTCGGTGTGCTTGGTTGAATTTTCCTGCCAGTCTTCGGCCTTGGCCGGCATGTCATCACTGGTCATGTAGCGCGACTTGGGGTTGCCTGGCGGGTTGAGGATGCTCTGGATATGGCCGCTGCTCGACAGCACGAACTCCACCTTGCCGCCAAACAACTGCGCCGACTTGTAGCAGGACTTCCACGGCGTGATGTGGTCGTTGGTGCCGGCCAGGGAGAAGATGTCGGCGGTGACCTGCTTGAGATCGATGGGCGTGCCGCACACTTCCAGTGCGTTGGGGCGGATCAGTGGATTGTTCTTGAACATTTCGATGAGGTCACCGTGGAACGCCGCCGGCAGCCGCGTGGTGTCGTTGTTCCAGAACAGGATGTCGAACACGGGCGGTTCATTGCCCAACAGGTAATTGTTGACCCAGTAGTTCCAGATCAGGTCGTTGGGGCGCATCCAGGCGAAGACCTTGGCCATGTCGCGGCCTTCAAGTACGCCGGCCTGGTAGGAGTGGCGCTTGGCCGCTTCCAGGGTCTGTTCGTCGACGAACAGCGCCACGTCGGTGTCCAGAGTGGTGTCGAGCACGCTCACCAGCAAGGTCAGGGCGTTGACCTTTTTCTCGCCGAGGGCGGCGTAATGGCCCAGCAGCGCGGTGCAGGTGATGCCGCCCGAGCAGGCGCCGAGCATGTTCACGTCCTTGCTGCCGGTGATGGCCGTGACCACGTCCACCGCTTCCTTGAGCGCCTCGATATAGGTCGACAGGCCCCACTCGCGCTGCTCCTTGGTGGGGTTGCGCCAGCTGACGATGAAGGTCTGCACGTTGCTGCGCAGGCAGAAGCGCGCCAGGCTCTTGTCCGGGCTCAGGTCGAACACGTAGAACTTGTTGATCTGTGGCGGCACCACCAGCAGCGGTCGCTCGTGGACCTGCTCGGTGATGGGCCGGTACTGGATCAGCTCCAGCACGTCGTTGCGAAACACCACGGCGCCTTCAGTCACGCCCAGGCTCTTGCCGACCTCGAACGCGCCCATGTTCACCTGGCTCGGCATCCCGCCGTTGTGCACCAGGTCCTTGGCCAGGTGGGACAGGCCGTCCAACAGGCTCTTGCCGCCGGTTTCGAAGAAGCGCTTGACCGCCGCCGGGTTGGCCGCCGAATTGGTCGGGGCCATGGCTTCGGTCATCAGGTTGATCACGAAATGCCCGCGGCTGATGTCCGCGGGCGAGAGGCTGCTGTCGTCGATCCAGGCGTGCAGCTCCTTGCGCCACGCCAGGTAGGTTTGCAGGTAGCGTTTGTAGAGCGGGTTCTGGCTCCACGCCGGGTCGGCGAAGCGACGGTCGTCGCCGGCCGGTTGCAACTCGGATTTGCCGAACAGGACATTTTTGAGTTCGACGCCGAAATGGGCGACATGCTTGACGCTGTGCAGCGGTTGCTTGATGGCCTGGGTCAGCACCATGCGGGCAGAAGCCAGCAGGTCTTTCCTGCGCAAGCCGACGACGGGATTCAACCCCAGGGTATTTTCCGAGGCCTGGTACTTCAGGTCATCGTTGTTCTTGTTGCTCATCTACGACGCTCCATTGTCCTTCAGACGAGTACCCGGTTGGTGCCATGAAGCCACACAGCCGATACCAGGTACGCTGCTCGGGTGACCATTAATTCCGCATCGAGGGCCAATGAGGAAACGTGTGCCAGGAACTCGCCGGTTCCTTTGCAGGGAACTTGCCAGCTCCATTGGTTACCCGAGTTTAATTTTTTTCGCAAGCAGGCCAGTCATTGACGTTGCTGCGCGGGCATTCAAGCAGATGAGTCTAGAAAAATCGCCCTAAAGCGTCAGCCCTTGAGCTAGAGCATCAGCTTGACGACGGACGCGTTCGGATCGCGGGTTTTCCCGGCGGCCTTGAGTTCGCCAAGATAATCGTTCCACAAGTCTTGCTGGCGCACCGCCAACTGGTAGAGATAGTCCCAGGTGAACAATCCGCTGTCGTGGCCATCGTCGAAGGTCAGTTTCAGTGCGTACTGGCCGGCCGGTTCGACCTTGGTCAGTGCAACGTTGAGCTTGCCGTATTGCAGGATGGGTTTGCCATGGCCCTGGACCTCGGCGGAAGGCGAGTGCACCCGCAGGAACTCGGCGGGCAGGTGGTACTCCTCGTCCGGCGCGTATTTGAGCGTCAGGGTCTTGGAGGCTTTGTGCAGGTTGATGGCGGTGGGGAGCTTGGTCATGGCCTGTGATCCGTCTCGGAAGGATGCCTTTATCTGCAAAAACGACACGGTCAATGTGGGAGCGAGCTTGCTCGCGATAGCGGTTTGACAGTCAACACGTCGGTTGAATGGTACGCCGCCATCGCGAGCAAGCTCGCTCCCACAGGTCCGGAGAAACCTGTCGGTGGGTTACAGGATATACCGCGACAGGTCTTCGTTCTGCGCCAATTCACCCAGGTGGCTGTTGACGTACTCGGCGTCGATGAGGATCGGCGCTTCGTTGTGGGCGCTGGCCAGGTCGCCGGCACTGAACGACACTTCCTCGAGCAAGCGTTCGAGCAGCGTGTGCAGGCGACGGGCACCGATGTTCTCGGTCTTCTCGTTGACCTGCCAGGCGATCTGGGCCAGGCGCTTGATGCCTTCTGGCGTGAACTCGATGCTCAGGCCTTCGGTCTTGAGCAGCGCGCAGTACTGTTCGGTCAGGGACGCATGGGGCTCGCTCAGGATGCGTTCGAAGTCTTCCGGCGTCAGCGCCTTGAGCTCGACACGGATCGGCAGCCGACCCTGCAGTTCCGGCACCAGGTCGCTCGGTTTGCTCAGGTGGAATGCCCCGGAAGCGATGAACAGGATGTGGTCGGTCTTGACCATGCCCAGCTTTGTGTTGACCGTGCAGCCTTCGATCAGCGGCAGCAGGTCGCGTTGTACACCTTCGCGGGACACATCGGCGCCGCCGACATTGCCGCGCTTGGCGACCTTGTCGATTTCGTCGATGAACACGATGCCATGCTGCTCGACCGCTTCCAGGGCCTTGGCCTTCAGTTCTTCTTCGTTGACCAGGCGGCCGGCTTCTTCGTCGCGCACCAGCTTCAGCGCTTCCTTGACCTTGAGTTTGCGGCTTTTCTTCTTGCCCTTGCCCATGTTGGCGAACAGGCTCTGCAACTGGTTGGTCATTTCTTCCATGCCCGGCGGCGCGGAAATGTCGACGCCAGCCATCTCGGCCACTTCGATCTCGATTTCCTTGTCGTCCAACTGGCCTTCGCGCAGGCGCTTGCGGAACAGCTGACGGGTGTTGGTGTCCTGGGTCGCGGCGGCGTCGGCGTTGAAGCCCATGCGCGCCGGTGGCAGCAGGGCGTCGAGGATGCGCTCTTCGGCGGCGTCTTCGGCGCGGTGGCGGACCTTGGTGATTTCCTGTTCGCGCAGCAGCTTGATCGCGGCATCGGCCAGGTCACGGATGATCGACTCGACGTCGCGGCCGACATAGCCGACTTCGGTGAACTTGGTGGCTTCGACCTTGATGAACGGCGCGTTGGCGAGCTTGGCCAGGCGCCGGGCGATTTCGGTCTTGCCGACACCGGTCGGGCCGATCATCAGGATGTTCTTGGGAGTCACTTCGACGCGCAGCTCTTCGGGCAACTGCATCCGGCGCCAGCGGTTACGCAGGGCGATGGCGACGGCGCGCTTGGCATCGTCCTGGCCGATGATATGACGGTTGAGTTCGTGGACGATTTCGCGGGGAGTCATGGACATAATAATTGGCGGTCCTCAAGCAAGAATGAGCCGGTGCACGGGTGGCAGGCTTATTCGGCGAGGTCCTGCTCCTCAATGGTCTGGGTGTGATTGGTGAAGACACAGATGTCGCCGGCGATGCCCAAGGCAGTCTCGACGATCTCACGGGCCGACAGGTCGGTTTTTTTCAGCAGGGCGCTGGCCGCGGCCTGGGCGTAGGCACCGCCGGAACCCATGGCGATCAAGCCATCTTCGGGCTCAACGACGTCGCCATTGCCGGTGATGATCAGCGAAGCGTCCTTGTTGGCGACTGCGAGCATGGCTTCGAGGCGGCTCAGGGAGCGGTCGGTCCGCCATTCCTTGGCCAGTTCCACGGCGGCGCGGACCAGGTGGCCCTGATGTTTTTCAAGCTGGCCTTCGAATCGTTCGAACAGAGTGAAAGCGTCGGCGGTGGCCCCGGCGAAACCGGCGATGACCTGGCCGTGATACAGGCGGCGGACTTTCTTCGCGTTGCCTTTCATCACGGTGTTGCCCAGTGAAACCTGGCCGTCGCCGCCCATGACGACTTTGCCATGACGGCGGACTGAAACGATGGTGGTCAAGGGAGAGTCTCCACGCAGCGGGGCGAAAATGCCCGGATGGAACTCATATGGGGGTGGCGTGGGGTTTTTCAACTATGGGGTGGGGGAGGGGACGAGCGGCATCTGGCCGTTTGTGTCAAAGAAATGCTCTGTGGCGAGGGAGCTTGCTCCCGCTGGACCGCGTAGCGGTCCCAGGCTTTTGGGGGCTGCTGCGCAGCCCGGCGGGAGCAAGCTCCCTCGCCACAAAAGCCATAGCCACAGTCTTTCTCGGTGGAAATCAGCGGCTCTGGCGTTGTTGTAACAACAGGTTGCTGAAACCACTGCCCGCCAATTGTTTCTGGGCCTTGGTCAGTTCCTCGCGGTTGCTGAACGGGCCGACCAGTACCCGGTACCAGGTTTCGTCCTTCACCGTCCCGGATTCGACGGACACGGACTGGCCCAGCAGAATGATCTGCGCGCGGACCTTGTCGGCGTCGGCTTCCTTGCGGAACGAGCCGGCCTGCAGGAAGAACTTCGTCACCGGCGCGGCTTTCTGCACCGGAGGGGCCGGTGGCGGCGTGATGCCGGCCAGGGCCGCCTGGGCGCGTGCGGTGTCGATCTTCGCCGCTTCGGCCGGGGTTACCGGCGTGGTGGGCACTTGCGGCGTCGGCAGGGTTTTCTCCGGTACGGCATCGGGCGGCACGATGACTTCCGATTCCGGCAGCAACGTGTAGAAGTCGTACTTCGGCTTCACCGGTTGAGTCGGGCTCGGCGGGGTCTTGTTGGCCTCGGCGATGCGCGTGGCTTTCTGCTGCTCTTGCCGGACGCGCTTGACGTCATCGCCCTGGCCCGGCTCCAGCTTCATCAAGAACACAATGAACGCGCCGACGGTCAGGCCGATGGCCATCCACAACCAACCTGGAATCGGTTTTTTGGCTGGAGGCTGGTAACGACTGGCGCCGCGCTTGGGTGCAGGTTTTTTCTTGGCGGCCAACTTACATGCGCTCCAGGGTTTCCAGGCCCAGCAGTTCCAGGCCTTGCTTGAGCGTGCGCCCGGTCAGCGCGGCGAGGCGCAGGCGGCTCTGCATTTGCTCCGGGGTTTGCGCATTGAGGATCGGGCAGTTCTCGTAGAAGCTGGAGAACAGGCCGGCCACATCGTACAGGTAGGCGCACAGGGTGTGCGGCGTGCCCTTGTCGGCGACGTTGTTCAGGACCTCGCCGAATTGCGCCAGCTTCGCCGCCAGCTCCTGTTCCTGAGGGGCCTGGAGCACAATCTGGCCGTCCACTTCGTTAAAGCCCTTGCCGAGCTTGCGGAACACCCCTGCCACGCGGGTATAGGCGTACAGCAGGTACGGTGCGGTGTTGCCTTCGAAGTTGAGCATCAGGTCGAAGTTGAAGCTGTAGTCGCTGGTGCGGTGCTTGGACAGGTCGGCGTATTTCACCGCATCGATGCCCACCACCTTGGCGATCTTGCGCAGTTCGTCCTCGGCCAGGTCCGGGTTCTTGCCCTTGACCAGGGTGTAGGCGCGGTCCTGGGCTTCGGTCAGCAGGTCGATCAGCTTCACCGTGCCGCCATCGCGGGTCTTGAACGGGCGGCCGTCGGCGCCGTTCATGGTGCCAAAGCCCATGTGTTCCATTTCCATCGGGCGGGTCACGAAGCCGGCCAGGCGCGCCACTTCGAATACTTGCTGGAAATGCAGGGCTTGGCGCTGGTCGACGAAATACAGCACTCGATCGGCCTTGAGCACGCTGTTGCGGTAGCGCACGGCCGCCAGGTCGGTGGTGGCGTAGAGGTAGCCGCCGTCGGCCTTGACGATGATCACCGGCAGCGGCTCGCCGTCGGCGGTCTTGAACTGGTCGAGGAACACGCACTGGGCGCCGTTGCTTTCCACCAGCATGCCCTTGGCCCTGAGATCGTTGACCACGTTGACCAGGTCGTCGTTGTAGGCGCTTTCGCCCATCACGTCGGCCATGGTCAATTTGACGTTCAGCAGCTCGTAGATTTTCTGGCAGTGGGACAGGGAGATGTCCTTGAACTTGCTCCACAGTGCCAGGCATTCGGCATCGCCGGCCTGCAGCTTGACCACCAGGCCACGGGCACGGTCGGCGAACTCGGGCGACTCGTCGAAGCGCTGCTTGGCGGCGCGGTAGAAGTTCTCCAGGTCCGAGAGCTCATCGCTGGTGATCGGGTTTTCCTGCAGGTAGGCCATCAGCATGCCGAACTGGGTGCCCCAGTCGCCGACGTGGTTCTGGCGGATCACGGTATCGCCAAGAAACTCCAGGACCCGGGCCACGCCGTCGCCGATGATGGTCGAGCGCAGGTGGCCGACGTGCATTTCCTTGGCGAGGTTGGGGGCCGAGAGGTCGACCACGGTGCGCTGCAACGGGCCGGCCTTGCGCACGCCAATGCGTTCGTCGGCCAAGGCCGCATCCAGGCGCGAAGCCAGGGCCTGGGTGTTCTGGAAGAAATTGATGAATCCGGGGCCGGCGATATCAGCCTTGCTGACGTTTTCGTCGGCCGGCAGCGCGGCGATGATTTTTTCCGCCAGGTCGCGAGGCTTCATGCCGGCCGGCTTGGCGAGCATCATCGCGATGTTGCTAGCGAAGTCGCCGTGGGTCTTGTCGCGGGTGTTCTCGACCTGAATCGCCGGCGACAGGCCTTCTGGCAGCACACCTTCAGCGACGAGTTGGGCGATGGCTTGCTGGATGAGCTGGCGAATGGTGTCTTTCATGGTCTTCTCTTTCAACCGCAGGCGCGGCGGCGCTTCGATGCGCTGGTGGAAAAACTGGGCATTATCCGTGGCCCGGACGAGCTTGCCAACTGTAGCGGGTCGGTTGGGGATGTGTGGTGACTATTCTTGCTGGCCTGGATGCACTCGGTCCACCTGTGGGAGCGGGCTTGCTCGCGAAAGCGGCGGCACAGCCAACATCACCACAACTGACCCACCGCCTTCGCGAGCAAGCCCGCTCCCACAGGGGGCAAAGCTTGCGATCTGCTCAATCAATACAAATCCACCGGATCCACATCCAACGACCAGCGCACCGCCCGTCCGCTGGGCATCTGTTCCAGCGCCAGCAGCCAGGCACTCAGCAATCGATGCAGCGGCGCCCGGGCGTTGGCCTGCAATAAAAGCTGCGCGCGATAGCGCCCGGCCCGCCGCTCCATCGGCGCTGGCACCGGCCCCAGGAGTTCGATGCCGGTGAGGTTCTGCTCTGCCAGCAAACGCTCCGCCTCGCTACAGGCCTCATCGAGGAAGCCTTCGGCCTGCCCCGGCTTGTGGGCTTCGGCCCGCAACAGCGCCAGGTGGGAGAACGGTGGCAGGCCGGCGCTGCGGCGTTCGCTCAAGGCCTGTTCGGCGAAGGCGAAATAACCCTGCTCGGTCAGTTGGATCAACAGCGGGTGATCGGCCAGGTGCGTCTGGATAATCACTTTGCCCGGCTCCTCGGCCCGCCCGGCCCGGCCTGCGACCTGGACGATCAACTGCGCCATGCGCTCGCTGGCGCGGAAGTCGCCGGAAAACAGCCCGCCATCGGCATCGAGGATCGACACCAGCGTGACCCGCGGGAAGTGATGCCCCTTGGCGAGCATCTGGGTGCCCACCAATATGCACGGCTGGCCCTTCTGGATCGTCGCGAACAGCTGGTTCATCGCGTCCTTGCGCGAGGTGCTGTCGCGATCCACCCGCAAGACCGGGTAGTCCGGAAACAGGATACCCAGCCGTTCCTCGGCGCGCTCGGTGCCGGCGCCGACCGGGCGCAAGTCCACTTTGCCGCACTGCGGGCAATGCCTTGGCACGCGTTCGACATGGCCGCAATGGTGGCAACGCAGCTCGCCATGGCGTTGATGCACGGTCATCCGCGCGTCGCAGCGTTCGCAGCCAGACATCCAGCCGCAGTCGTGGCACAGCAGGGTCGGGGCAAAGCCGCGGCGATTGAGGAACACCAGGACCTGTTGCCCGGCGGCCAGGGTCTGGCCGATGGCTTGCTGCATCGGCCCGGAAATACCGCTGTCCAGTGGCCGACTTTTCACGTCCAGGCGCAGGAACCGCGGTTGCTTGGCGCCGCCGGCCCGTTCGTTGAGGCGCAGCAGGCCGTAGCGGCCGGTGTAGGCGTTGTGCAAGCTTTCCAGTGAGGGCGTGGCCGAGCCGAGGACGATCGGGATGTTTTCCTGGCGGGCGCGCACCAGCGCCAGGTCGCGGGCGTGATAGCGCAGGCCTTCCTGCTGTTTATAAGAGCCGTCGTGTTCTTCGTCGATGATGATCAGGCCGGGGTTTTTCATCGGCGTGAACAGGGCCGAGCGGGTGCCGATGATGATATCGGCCTCGCCGTCCCGGGCGGCGAGCCAGGCTTCCAGGCGTTCGCGGTCGTTGACTGCCGAGTGCACCAGGGCGATCCGCGCATTGAAGCGTTGCTCGAAACGCGCCAGGGTCTGGGGCCCGAGGTTGATTTCCGGAATCAGCACCAGGGCCTGCTTGCCGGCCTCCAGGGTCTGGCGGATCAGTTGCAGGTAGACCTCGGTCTTGCCGCTGCCGGTGACGCCCGCCAGCAGAAAGGCGTGATAACTGTCGAAACCTGCGCGAATCGCTTCGCAAGCGGCGCGCTGTTCGGCGTTGAGCGGCAGTTCCGGCTGGGCCAGCCAATGTTCGTGGCGGGCGCCGGGGGCGTGCCGGCGGATCTCCACCTGGACCAGGTCCTTGGCCAGCAACAGGTCGAGGCTGTCCTTGCTGAGCATCAGTTTGCTCAGCAGTTGATGGGCCACGCCATGGGGGTGCTGGGCGAGGGTCGCCAAGGCCTCGCGCTGGCGTGGCGCGCGGGCGATGCGCGGATCGTCCAGCGAGGCCCCCGGGGACACCGACCAGAACCGCTCCTGGCGCGCCTCGGCCAGCTCGCCCTGGCGCAGCAGCACCGGCAGCGCCCAGCTCAGGGTGTCGCCGAGGCTGTGCTGGTAATACTGGGACGTCCACAGACATAACTTGAACAGCGCGGCGGGCAGCGGCGGCGTGGCATCGAGCAGGGCCAGGGCTGGTTTGAGCTTGTCGACCGGGACCTCGCTGTGATCGGTGACCTCTACCAGGATGCCGATCATTTCCCGTCGGCCGAACGGCACCCGCAGGCGCATGCCCGGCTGCAACTGGGCGCGCAGGACCCCGGCGGGGGCGCGGTAGTCGAACAGGCGGCGCAGGGGCGAGGGCAGGGCGAGGCGCAGGATGGCGTTGGGCACGCGGGGAATCTCGGTAAGCGGACTAGTTCGCAAGGCTGAGCGCGATTCAATGTGGAAGCGAGCTTGCTCGCGAAAGCGGCGGGGCAGCCAACATCACCGTAACTGACCCATCGCAATCGCGAGCAAGCTCGCTCCCACAGGGATTGTGCTTGAGGGCGCGAGCCTAGCAGACGGTTGGTACAAGTCATAGCTTGCGCGAATGACGATGTCTGGTAGAATCCGCGGCCTAATTACGTGCGGTATTCAACAATAGTGTTGGGTGGCGGCACGCTAGCCTGAGGAAAACAGCATGAAAACCGATATCCATCCGGAATACCCAGAAATTGCCGTGACCTGCAGCTGCGGCAACAAGTTCGAAACGCGTTCGACCTACGGCAAAGCCCTGGCGATCGACGTTTGCAACGAATGCCACCCGTTCTACACCGGTAAGCAAAAGACTCTGGATACCGGCGGCCGCGTTCAGAAGTTCGCCGATCGTTTCGGTGCTTTCGGCAAAGTTACTCCAAAAGCCTGAGGCTGATCATTTTGGATGGTCGTCTCGACTGCTCCAGATTGATGAAGAAGGCGTCCCTTGCGGGCGCCTTTTTTGTGTCTGCGATTTGGCTCGGCGGTGCCCAGGGGGCCTGTCCTTCGCCGGGCAGCCTGCCGCAGGTGGCGGTGCAGCGTGTGGTGGACGGCGATACCTTGTACCTGGAGGATGGTCGCCGCATTCGCATGATCGGTCTCAACAGCCCTGAGCTGGGCAAGCGCGACCGCGCCGACGAACCCTTCGCCGTGGCGGCGCGTGAGCGACTTGAAGCCCTGGTGGCCGCCAATGATGGCCGGGTGGGCGTATTGCCTGGCAAGGACGACCGCGATGATTACGGGCGCACGCTGGCCCATGTCTACAACGCCCAAGGCGAGAACCTCGAAGAGCGCCTGATTGCCGAAGGGTTGGGTTTTCTGGTGGCCGTCGCGCCGAATGTCGACCTGGTCAGTTGCCAGCAAATGGCCGAGCGGCATGCGCGGCAGGCCGGATCCGGCCTCTGGAGAAAATCGCCGGTCGTGCGAGCGGAGCAGATCAATGCCCCCGGTTTCGTATTGATGAGCGGGCGTGTGGAAAGCGTGCAGCGCAATCGCGGTGGCATCTGGATTGAATTGCAGGGGCCGGTTGTCCTGCACATTGCGCCGGGTTTGCAGAGGCGCTTCGACGCCTCGGCCCTGGAACGGCTCAAGGGGCGGAAAATCGAGGCCCGGGGCTGGGTCGTCGACCGTGCCCGGCGTGGCGGGAACAAGGCTGGCCAGGCGCGATGGATGCTGCCGCTGACCGATCCGGCGATGTTGGAAGCGGTCCTGTAAGAAAATAATTGTAGACATTATTGCCTTGGATTGTATGCATGTAGCCCTTGTGTTTCGCGGCTCTTGGTCCAAAGTCGTAGAGTAGGGCGCTTGACAGCAGTGACTGGTCAGTCTTGTGGGGACTTTGCGAGGCGCGTATCCTCGGCGGTCCGTCTGTCCAACACAGTAAAAAGCGGAATGCCCACATGTCTGATCTGAAAACTGCCGCTCTCGAATATCACGCGCATCCTCGTCCAGGAAAGCTGAGTGTCGAGCTCACCAAGGCCACCGCTACTGCTCGCGACTTGTCGCTGGCCTACAGCCCCGGCGTAGCCGAACCAGTCCGCGAAATCGCTCGCGACCCTGAACTGGCCTACAAATACACCGGTAAAGGCAACCTGGTTGCAGTCATTTCCGATGGCACCGCGATTCTCGGCCTGGGTAACCTTGGCCCATTGGCTTCCAAGCCGGTCATGGAAGGCAAGGGCGTACTGTTCAAGCGCTTCGCCGGTATCGATGTATTCGATATCGAAGTCGATTCCGAGAGCCCGCAGGCCTTCATCGACACCGTCAAGCGCATCTCCATCACCTTCGGTGGCATCAATCTGGAAGACATCAAGGCACCTGAGTGCTTCGAGATCGAGCGCGCCCTGATCGAACAGTGCGACATTCCGGTATTCCATGATGACCAGCATGGCACCGCCATCGTCACCGCGGCCGGCATGATCAACGCCCTGGAAATCGCCGGCAAGACCCTGCCGGAAGCCAAGATCGTCTGCCTGGGTGCCGGCGCTGCGGCCATCTCCTGCATGAAGTTGCTGGTGAGCATGGGCGCCAAGATCGAAAACATCTTCATGGTCGACCGTACCGGCGTGATCCACTCCGGCCGTGACGACCTGAACCAGTACAAGGCCGTCTTCGCCCACGCGACCGACAAGCGCTCCCTGGCGGACGCGCTGGACGGTGCCGACGTGTTCGTCGGCCTGTCGGGTCCGAACCTGCTGAGCCCGGAAAACCTGCTGCGCATGGCGCCGAACCCGATCGTGTTCGCCTGCTCGAACCCGGACCCGGAAATCTCCCCGGAACTGGCTCACGCGACTCGCAGCGACGTGATCATGGCCACCGGTCGTTCGGACTATCCGAACCAGGTCAACAACGTACTGGGCTTCCCGTTCATCTTCCGCGGTGCCCTGGACGTTCGCGCCAAGCGCATCAACGAAGAGATGAAAGTCGCGGCCGCCAACGCCCTGCGCGAACTGGCCAAGCTGCCGGTGCCTCAGGAAGTGTGCGACGCCTACGGCGGCATCAAGCTGGAATTCGGTCGTGAGTACATCATCCCGAAACCAATGGACGCCCGCCTGATTACCCTGATCTCCGACGCCGTGGCCAAGGCCGCCATCGAGACGGGCGTGGCCACCCTGCCGTACCCGAAGAACTACCCGCTCAAAAGCGTGGATGACGTGTTCAACGGCTAAGCCGTCGTAGCGCTTCAACAAAAAGCCCCGGCTCCTGAGAGTCGGGGCTTTTTGTTGGCCGCCGCTTTCCCATGACCGCCACAAAACCCCTGTGGGAGCGAGCTTGCTCGCGATGACGGTCTGGCATTCAACATCGATGCAAGCTGATCCGACGCTATCGCGAGCAAGCTCGCTCCCACAGGTAGTTGTGTCATTGAGAACCAAAGCCCCGCATGCGGGGCTTTGGGATGACGGCGGTCAGAACAGATCGATAGGCGCCGCTTCGTCTGCCGGCAATGGGCTGCCTGGCACGACGCCATTGCCCAGTTCGTTGACCGACGGTGGCGTGTCTTCGCTCTTGAACAGTTCGAAGTATGCACCCGGGGTGCCCGGCGTGGCCGCGCGGCCGCTGACCGGGTCGACCCGCAGGCTGAGGATGCCTTCCGGTTCCGGCTGGGTGTGCGGCGGCTTGTCCTTGAGGGCGGCGCCCATGTAGGTCATCCAGATCGGCAGCGCCACGGTGCCGCCGAACTCACGGCGACCCAGGCTTTCGGGCTGGTCGAAACCGGTCCAGACCGTGGTCACGTAATCGGCGTTGTAGCCGGAGAACCAGGCGTCCTTGGATTCGTTGGTGGTACCGGTCTTGCCCGCCAGGTCGGTGCGGCCCAGGGCCAGGGCGCGACGGCCGGTGCCAAGCTTGATCACGTCCTGCAGCATGCTATTGAGGATGAAGGTGGTACGGCCATCGACAATGCGTTCCGCGACGGCGGGTGCTTGCGGCAGGCCTGGGGCCGTGGTGGCTTCGCCTGGCGTCGCATTGACCGTGAATGTGTCGGTGGGCGGTGCGGCGACGCCATCGCTGGCCTGCTCGCCCGTGGGGACCCGTGGCGGGTTGGCAACGAACAATGTCTCGCCGTTGCGGCTTTCGATCTTGTCGATGATGTACGGAGTGATCTTGTAGCCGCCGTTGGCGAATGTGCTCCAGCCCGTGGCGATTTCCATCGGCGTCAGGGTCGCGGTACCGAGGGCCAGGGACAGGTTGCGCGGCAGGTCCTGCTTGTTGAAGCCGAACTTGCTGATGTAGTCGATGGTGCGATCCACGCCCAGCGCCTGCAACAAGCGGATCGATACCAGGTTGCGGGATTTGTACAGCGCCTCGCGCAGGCGAATCGGCCCGAGGAACGTATTGGTGTCGTTCTTCGGCCGCCAGACCTTGTCCAGGTACTCATCGACGAACACGATCGGCGCATCGTTCACCAGGCTGGCGGCGGTGTAGCCGTTATCCAGGGCGGCGCTGTAGACGAACGGCTTGAAGCTCGAGCCTGGCTGGCGCTTGGCCTGCAGTGCACGGTTGTAATTGCTTTGCTCGAAGGCGAAGCCACCCACCAGCGAGCGGATTGCGCCGTTCTGTGGGTCGAGGGACACCAGGGCGCCCTGGGCCGCCGGGATCTGGCTGAACTTGAGCGTGTTGTCCGCCTGGCGCTGGACGCGGATCAGGTCACCGACCTGGGCAACGTCCGACGGCTGCCGTGGGTTGGCGCCCATGCTGTTGGTATTGAGGAACGGACGGGCCCACTTCATGGTGTCCCAGGCCACGTGCTCTTCCTGCTCGCCGTTGCGGGTCAACACCTTGATGCCGTCCTTGTCCACCGAGGTGACGATCGCCGGCTCCAGGCTGCTGATGGTGCGTTGCTTGGTCAATTCCAGGGCCCAGGCTTCCTTGGTCTTGCCCGGCAGGCGCGATTCAGGGCCACGGTAGCCGTGGCGCTGGTCGTAGGTCATCAGGCCCTCGTGCAGCGCGGTGTTGGCCATTTCCTGCAGGTTGCTCGGCACCGTGGTGGTCACGCGGAAACCTTCGGTGTAGGCGTCGCTGCCATAGCGCCCGACCATCTCGGCACGGGCCATCTCGGCGATATACGGGGCGTTCACTTCCGGGGTCGGCACGTGATAGCTGGCGTTCAGCGGCTCATTGATCGCGGCGGTGTAGTCGGCCTCGCTGATCTTGCCGAGCTTGTACATGCGCCCCAGGATCCAGTCGCGACGCTCCTTGCTGCGCGCCGGGTTGGCGAGGGGGTTGAAGCGCGAGGGTGCCTTGGGCAGGCCGGCGATCATCGCCATCTGCGCCAGGCTCACGTCGCGGATCGACTTGCCGTAATACACCTGTGCCGCCGCCTCGATGCCGTAGGCGCGGTTGCCCAGGTAAATCTTGTTCACGTACAGCTCGAGGATTTCATCCTTGGTCAGCTGCCGCTCGATCTGCAGGGCCAGGAGGATCTCGGTGGTCTTGCGCGAGAAGCTGCGCTCGCTGGTCAGGAAGAAGTTCTTGGCCACTTGCATGGTGATGGTGCTGCCGCCGGACTGGATGTGTCCGCTCTTGACCAACTGGCTGGCGGCGCGCATCAGGCTGCCGGGATCGACGCCATAGTGGTTGGCGAAGTTGTCGTCTTCAGCACTTAGTAACGCATTGATGAAATTGGGGGGAATGTCGGCGAAACGGATCGGTGTGCGGCGCATTTCGCCAAATTCGGCGATCAGCTTGTTATCGCTGCTGTACACCCGCAAAGGAATCTGCAACTGAATACTTCTCAGCGCCTCCACGGACGGCAATCCCGGACTAAGGTAAAGAAAGGCACCGCTCAGGCCCAAGAGCAGTCCGCAGAAAACGGCGACGATGGACCATCCGAAAAATTTCAGCAGACGAATCAAGGCTTTTGGATATCCAGGCAAAGAATGAAAAAGGCGCCAGGTGCAGGGAAGGACCCGTGCTTGCAACAAAGCGAAAAAAAACGCTGGGCATTATAAGCATTTTTTTTCGTCGGGAATGCCATCCGGACGTCCGTCGGACGGCCGTGATTGAACGCAATGCATATTAGAGAGTCCGTAACTCACGGATAGTCATAGGGAATTGGTAGTGCTACGACTCTTCAATAAAAAAGCCCATGCGCTTCTGGGGATCGACATCAGTTCGACGTCGGTGAAGCTGCTCGAGTTGAGTCGCCAGGGCGAACGATACCGCGTCGAGTCCTACGCGGTCGAACCGTTGCCGGCCAACGCCGTGATCGAGAAGAACATCGCCGAGCTCGAAGGGGTGGGCCAGGCGTTGTCACGGCTGTTGGCCAAGGCCAAGACGCCCTTGCGCAGCGTGGCGGTGGCCGTGGCGGGGTCGGCGGTGATCACCAAGATCATCGAGATGGACGCAGGGCTGTCCGACGATGACATGGAGAACCAGCTCAAGATCGAAGCCGATCAGTACATTCCCTATCCGCTGGATGAGGTGGCCATTGATTTCGAGGTAGTGGGCGTTTCGCCGCGCAGCGCCGAGCGTGTCGAAGTGCTGCTGGCGGCCTGTCGCAAGGAAAACGTCGAGGTTCGCGAGGCCGCGTTGGCGCTCGCCGGGCTGACAGCCCGGGTGGTCGATGTGGAGGCTTATGCGCTGGAGCGAGCGTTTGGCCTGCTCGCCATGCAATTGACCGCGTCCCAGGAGCGGCTGACGGTGGCGGTCATCGACATTGGCGCCACCATGACCACCCTCAGCGTGTTGCACAACGGGCGCATCATCTATACCCGCGAACAGTTGTTCGGCGGCCGCCAGTTGACCGAGGAGATCCAGCGCCGTTACGGCCTGACACCTGAGCAGGCCGGCCTGGCAAAGAAGCAGGGTGGGTTGCCGGACGATTATCTCGGCGAAGTACTGCAACCTTTTCGCGAGGCCCTGGTGCAGCAGGTCTCGCGGTCTCTGCAATTCTTCTTCGCCTCGGGCCAGTACAGCGCAGTGGACCACATTCTGCTGGCCGGGGGCACGGCTTCGGTCGCTGGCCTGGATCGGCTGATCGAGCAGCGCCTGGGCACGCCGACCCAGGTGGCCAACCCGTTTACCAACATGGCCCTGAGCAGCAAGGTCAATGCCGGTGCCCTGGCCAGTGATGCACCGGCACTGATGATTGCCTGTGGGCTGGCCCTCAGGAGTTTCGACTGATGGCGCGGATCAACCTGCTTCCCTGGCGCGAAGAGCTGCGCGAAGAGCGGCGCAAGCGCTTTCTGCTGGCCTTGGTAGCGGCGCTGGTCGGGGCGGTCGGCGTGGTCCTGGTCGCCGTCCGCTACATCGACAGCGCCATCGACTACCAGGTCGCTCGCAATAGCCACCTCTCCGAGCAGATCGCCGTGCTGGACGAACGCATCGAGCAGATCAGCGAATTGAAAGCCCGTCGCCAGCAATTGCTGGAGCGCATGCGCATCATCCAGGACTTGCAAGGGAATCGACCGGTCAGCGGGCGCATCTTCGACCAGTTGGTGAGGACTTTGCCGGACGGGGTGTATTTCACCGAAGTGAAGATGGAGGACCGGACGCTTTTCATCAAGGGGGCCGCGGAGTCGAACAACCGGGTCTCGGACCTGATGCGCAACCTGGACTCGTCGGACCTGTTCGATGCGCCCAGTCTGACGGAGGTCAAGGCCACAACCGCCGGTCAGCTCGACCAGGCCAACGTTTTCCAGCTGACGGTTCGCCAGACCCGCCCGGCCGAAGTGGAGGACGTTCAATGAAACCTGGGGAGTGGTTCGACGCGCTGCGCAAGATCGACATCAGTGACCTGGACACCAACAACATCGGTTCCTGGCCGGCGCCCATCAAATGGCTGTCCGGCATCCTGCTGGTGGCCCTGGTGTTGGGGCTGGGCTATAACTTTGCCTTGAGCGACCTGGAAAACCAGTTGCAGCAGGTGCGCGAGGAAGAGAATACCCTCAAGGCACAATTCGCGGGCAAGGCCCACATGGCCGCGAACCTGGAACGCTACACCGAGCAGATGAAGCAGATGGAAACGTCTTTCGGTGTACTGTTGCGGCAATTACCCAGTGACACCGAGGTGCCGGGCCTGCTGGAAGACATTACTCGCACCGGCCTGGGCAGTGGCCTGGAGTTCGAGGAAATCAAGCTGCTGCCGGAAGTCACCCAACCGTTCTATATCGAGCTGCCGATCCAGATTACCGTGACCGGCGACTACCACGACCTGGCGACATTCGTCAGTGGAGTGGCCGGACTGCCCCGGATCGTCACGCTGCACGATTTCGAAATCGCCCCGATGGAGCCCGAGGCAGGCACGAAGCTGCGCATGAGCATCCAGGCCAAAACCTATCGCTACAACGAGCAGGAGGCGCAGCCATGAGGCCGCTGGTGTGGCGCCTCTGCCTGCTGGCAGGCCTGGTCGCGCTGGCGGGGTGCAACAACGACAACGGTTTCAGCGACCTGGACGCTTACATGAACGAAGTGCGCCTGCGTCCGCCCGGCAAGATCGAGCCGACGCCGACGTTCAGACCCTATGAGACCTTTACCTACAGCGCCGCGAACCTGCGCAGCCCGTTTTCCCGGCAGGTCCGCGTGGACCAGGCCGACCGGCAGCGCGGCTCGCACAACGTCCGGCCCGACCCCAACCGGGTCAAGCAGTACCTGGAAGGCTTCAACATCGAGCAGTTTGAAATGGTCGGTACGATCTCCAACGCCGGTGGCTCCTTCGCGCTCCTGCGGGGCGCGGGCGGGGTGCATCGGCTCAAAGTCGGTGACTATCTGGGACGCAACGACGGGCGAATCTTCGCCATCAGCGCCACCCAGGTCGATGTGATCGAAATCGTTCCCGATGGCGAGGGTGCCTGGCTGGAACGACCTCGGACCATTCCTTTGAAAGAGCACTCAATAGTGGAACCCCAACAATGAACAGGTTTTTGTCAGCCTTCGGTATTTCGCTATGGATAGCGCTGTTGTCGCCGATGGTTCATGCGGCCAGTCTAAAGACGCTGGATGTCGCGGCGTTGCCGGGCGACCGCGTCGAGTTGAAGCTCTCCTTCGACGGGCCGCCGCCGACCCCCCGGGGCTATACCACCGAACAACCGGCCCGGATTGCCCTGGACCTGCCAGGCGTGACCAATCAACTGGCCAGCAAGCGCCGCGACCTGGGCGGGGGCAATGCGCGTAGCGCCACCGTGGTCGAGGCAGGCGATCGCACCCGGTTGATCATCGGCTTGACCCAGCTGGCGCCGTACGAGACGCGGGTCGAAGGCAACAGCCTGTTCGTGGTGGTTGGCAAGGGCGCCGCTGCGAAGAACACGGCTGCTAAGAGTGATGTTCCAAGGAGCGCCGCCCAGGCGCCGCGCCCGGCGCTGGCCAGCGCTGCGCCCGCGAGGGCCAGTGCGCCGGTGGGCAAGGCGATTCGTGGGGTGGATTTCCAGCGGGGGACTCAGGGCGAAGGCAATGTGGTGATCGATTTGTCCGATCCGTCCATCGCCCCGGACATCCAGGAGCGCGAAGGCAAGATCATCCTCAATTTCGCCAGGACCCAATTGCCCGAGCCACTGCGGGTGCGCCTGGACGTCAAGGACTTCGCCACCCCGGTGCAATTCGTCAATGCCAGCGCCGGCAGCGACCGGGCGACCATCAGCATCGAGCCCAGCGGGACCTTCGACTACTCGACCTACCAGACCGACAACAAGCTCACCGTCAGCGTCCGGCCCATGACCGTCGACGACCTGCAAAAACGCAATGCCGACCGCGCGGCCTACAGCGGCGAGAAGCTCTCGCTCAATTTCCAGGACATCGAAGTACGTTCGGTCCTGCAACTGATTGCCGATTTCACCAACCTGAATCTGGTGGCCAGCGACACGGTGCAGGGCGGCATCACCCTGCGGTTGCAGAATGTGCCTTGGGACCAGGCGCTGGACCTGGTGCTCAAGACCAAGGGCCTGGACAAGCGCAAGGTCGGTAACGTACTGCTGGTGGCCCCGGCCGATGAAATCGCCGCGCGCGAACGCCAGGAACTGGAGTCTCAGAAGCAGATCGCCGACCTGGCGCCGTTGCGGCGTGAGCTGCTGCAGGTCAACTATGCGAAGGCGGCGGACATCGCCAAGCTGTTCCAGTCGGTGACCAGTGCCGAGGCGAAAGCCGACGAGCGCGGCACGATCACGGTAGATGAGCGAACCAACAACATCATTGCCTACCAGACCCAGGACCGGCTCGACGAACTGCGCCGGATTGTGGCGCAGCTGGATATTCCGGTGCGCCAGGTGATGATCGAGGCGCGGATTGTCGAGGCCAACGTCGACTACGACAAAAGCCTGGGCGTGCGCTGGGGAGGGTCGATCCAGAACAAGGGCAACTGGAACTCCTCGGGGGTGACCACTGGCACCTCCACCACCATCGGCACGCCGGGCAGTACCGGTACCAACCAGCCGTTCGTCGACCTGGGTGCCTCGGGCAATACTTCGGGGATCGGCATTGCGTTCATCACCGACAACGTCTTGCTGGACCTCGAGCTGACGGCCATGGAGAAGACCGGCAACGGCGAAATCGTCTCCCAGCCCAAGGTGGTGACGTCCGACAAGGAGACGGCAAAGATCCTCAAGGGTACGGAAATCCCTTACCAGGAAGCCAGCTCCAGCGGTGCCACCTCGGTGTCGTTCAAGGAGGCCTCGCTGTCGCTGGAGGTGACCCCGCAGATTACCCCGGACAACCGCATCATCATGGAGGTCAAGGTCACCAAGGATGAGCCGGACTACCTGAACAAGGTGCAGGAAGTGCCACCGATCAAGAAAAACGAAGTCAACGCCAAGGTCCTGGTCAATGATGGCGAGACCATTGTGATTGGCGGAGTTTTCTCAAATACTCAGAGCAAGGTCGTAGATAAGGTGCCATTTCTTGGCGATGTGCCGTATCTTGGCCGCCTTTTCCGGCGTGATGTGGTTTCGGAGAAAAAATCCGAGCTGCTGGTGTTCCTCACTCCGCGTATCATGAATAACCAGGCGATTGCTGTGAGTCGTTGATTCTGTGCGAAATTTGATTCTTGTTGGGCCGATGGGCGCTGGAAAAAGCACCATCGGCCGTTTGCTGGCCAAAGAGCTGCGCCTGCCGTTCAAAGATTCCGACAAGGAAATTGAATTGCGCACGGGTGCCAATATCCCATGGATCTTCGATAAGGAAGGCGAGCCGGGCTTTCGTGACCGTGAGCAGGCGATGATCGCCGAGCTGTGCGCGTTCGAGGGTGTGGTGTTGGCCACCGGCGGCGGCGCGGTGATGCGCGAAGCCAATCGTCGGGCGCTGCATGCCGGCGGACGAGTGGTCTATCTGCACGCCTCTGTCGAGCAGCAGGTCGGCCGCACCGCTCGGGATCGCAACCGGCCGCTGTTGCGCACCGCCGACCCGGCCAAGACCCTGCGGGACTTGCTGGAGCTGCGTGACCCGCTGTATCGGGAGATCGCCGACCTGGTGGTGGAAACCGACGAGCGGCCGCCACGGATGGTGGTGCTGGACATTCTCGATCGCCTGCAGCAACTGCCGCCCCGTTAATGCGCCTGGCGAAATGCGCTATCCTCGACGTCCCGTCATGGCCCGCCTGGAGCGTGGCGGATGGCCATCCCATGGTGTCATGGCAAGCACTGAGACCTGTGGCGAGGGGATTTATCCCCGTTGGGCACTTTCGTTAATTGCAGGCAGGACGCCTGATTCCATCTTCACTGTGGGGACACATGCAGACACTTAAGGTCGACCTGGGCGAGCGCAGCTACCCGATTCATATTGGCGAAGGCTTGCTGGACCAGCCCGAACTGCTGGCGCCGCATATCGCCGGGCGGCAAGTGGCGATCATTTCCAATGAAACCGTCGCGCCTCTGTATCTGGAACGTCTGACCCGCAACCTGTCGGCTTTCTCGGTCATTTCTGTGGTGTTGCCCGACGGCGAAGCCTTCAAGAACTGGGAAACCCTGCAACTCATTTTCGACGGCCTGCTGACCGCACGGCATGATCGCCGCACCACGGTGGTTGCCCTGGGCGGTGGCGTGATCGGCGATATGGCCGGTTTTGCCGCCGCTTGTTATCAGCGCGGCGTCGACTTCATCCAGATCCCCACCACGCTGTTGTCCCAGGTCGACTCGTCGGTGGGTGGCAAGACCGGGATCAACCATCCGCTGGGCAAGAACATGGTCGGTGCGTTTTATCAGCCCAACGTGGTGCTGATCGACACAGCCACCCTCAATACCCTGCCGGCCCGCGAACTGTCCGCAGGGCTGGCGGAAGTCATCAAGTACGGGCTGATCTGCGACGAACCGTTCCTGGGCTGGCTCGAAGAGAACGTAGACCGCCTGCGTGCGCTGGATCAAACGGCCCTGACCTACGCCATCGAACGCTCCTGCGCCGCCAAGGCCGCCGTGGTGGGGGCCGATGAGCGTGAATCGGGAGTGCGTGCCACGCTCAACCTGGGCCACACCTTTGGCCATGCCATCGAAACCCACATGGGCTATGGTGTCTGGCTGCATGGCGAGGCCGTTGCGGCCGGTACGGTCATGGCCCTGGAGATGTCTGCGCGCCTGGGCTGGATCAGCGAACAGGAGCGCGATCGCGGTATTCGTCTGTTCCAGCGCGCCGGGCTGCCGGTGGTTCCGCCTGAAGAAATGACCGAGGCGGATTTTCTTGAACACATGGCAATCGACAAAAAAGTGATCGACGGTCGTCTGCGTCTGGTGCTGCTGCGCCACATGGGCGAAGCGGTGGTGACCGACGATTATCCGAAAGAAGTTCTACAGGCCACGCTGGGAGCGGACTACCGCGCCCTGGCTCAGCTTAAAGGTTAATAAGATTCCGATGACTAGTTTGCATGCCGACGAGGCTTTCCTCGGCCATTTCCAGTTGAGTCATGACCCTTTCGCTCCGCGGGTCCCAGGCTTCAAATTCTTCCCTGCCCAGCGCAAACCCGTGCTGGGCCAGTTGCATCACCTGGCCCGCTACAGTCAGTTGCTACTGGTGGTCACCGGTCCTCAAGGCAGTGGCAAGACCTTGCTGCGCCAGGCCCTGGTGGCCAGCACCAACAAACAGTCGGTGCAAAGCGTGGTGGTGTCGGCCCGCGGTGCCGGCGATGCCGCCGGTGTACTGCGTCAGGTGGCCCAGGCGCTGAACGTCGAACAGGCCGAAATCGGTGCAATCCTCGATCAGATCGTGCAACTGGCGCTGACCGGACAGGAAGTTTATCTGCTGGTGGACGATGCCGAGCAACTCGACGAATCGGCCCTCGAAGCCCTGCTGGCCTTGGCGGCCGGTGCGCCGGAGGGCAGGCCTCACGTGTTCCTGTTCGGCGAGTCGTCGCTGATCGCCGACCTGGACCAGTTGAACCTCGAGGAAGAGCGCTTCCACGTCATCGAGCTGGCGCCCTACACCGAGGAAGAAACCCGTGAATACCTGGCCCAGCGTCTTGAGGGCGCGGGCCGGGGTATCGAACTTTTCACCGCCGATCAGATCTCTGAGATTCACGAAAGCTCCGACGGCTGGCCTGGCAACATCAATCAGGTTGCCCGCGATGCTCTGATCGAAGTCATGATTGCCAGCCGCTCAGCGGTGAAGCGTCCAAGTATGGGGTTCAACATGCCGAAGAAACACGTATTGGCAATTTCCGCCGTCGTCGTGGTCGCGGTTGCCGCCGCCTGGCTTATGCCGGGTCGCACCAAGGCACCTGCCACGGGGGCCCCTGCCAACGAACAGGCGCAACTGCCCCTCGGCCAAGGTACGCCGCAACCCAACGGCGGCGCGCCGGCCGTGGAATTCGCCGGTAACACCCAGCCGATGCCGCTGCCGCTGGTCGGCCAGTCGCAGCCGGTCATGCGCGGCCCGCTGGCCGAAGCGGCCGGCGGTATCACCGAAGGCGACGACGGCGCAGCGCCACCGATCGACGACAGCAGCGACACGCCGCCGACTGTGACCACCACCGCACCGCCTGTGGGCGTGCCGGCCGGCGCGGCGCCAACGCCTGCCCCGACCGCCAAGCCGACTCCGGCGCCGACCCAAGTGGCCACCGCCAAGCCGGCACCGGTTCCGGCGCCTGCGGCCAAGCCAGTGGCGCCAGCAGCACCGGCGGCCAAGCCTGCTGCTGCCCCAGCCAAGGCCGCGGGCGGTAGCTGGTACGCCGGCCAGGCGCCGGGCAACTATGTGGTGCAGATCCTCGGCACCAGTTCCGAAGCCGCGGCGCAGAACTTCGTCAAGGAGCAGGGTGGCGAGTACCGTTATTTCAAGAAAGTGCTCAACGGCAAGCCGCTGTATGTCATCACCTACGGCAGCTTTGCCAACCGTGATGCGGCTGTTTCCGCCATCAAGGCCTTGCCAGCGAAGGTTCAGGCTGGTAAACCTTGGCCTCGCACTGTCGCCAGCGTCCAACAGGAACTGGCAGCAACTCGCTGAAGATTCGGCGGCCTTACCCAGGCCGCCTCTCCCGGCAACCTCAAAATTTCCGCAAGGGCGGGCGACCTTTCAGGCCGCGCGCCTTGTGGTGTCTGCGTCACAGTAGCGTTTGAGTCGTAGCGGTCAAACCCAAAAAAGTTTTGACTAGCACAGCATATAGCTTTAAACCTTTCACAAATGCGACATGGATTTGCGACAGTTCGTCGTCAAATTTGTGAGCCCCTGTGTCGGTGTGTACAATGACCTCCCTTTTGCCCCCGCAAAGCTGGCGTACGTTCGGCGCGGCATGCAACCGGTTGAATTGAAAAGAAATTTGCCTCGATTAGAGGCAGCCTGGTGAGAAAGTGTCTATGAAAGCAGGTCTGTACCAACCAGATGAATTCAAGGATAACTGCGGTTTCGGCCTGATAGCTCATATGCAGGGCGAGCCCAGCCATACCCTTTTGCAAACGGCCATTGAGGCCCTGACCTGCATGACCCACCGCGGTGGGATCAACGCCGACGGCAAGACCGGCGACGGTTGTGGCTTGCTAATTCAAAAGCCCGACGAGTTCCTGCGTGCCGTAGCCCAGGAAACGTTCGGCGTGACCCTGCCCAAGCAGTACGCCGTGGGCATGGTGTTCTTCAACCAGGACCCGGTGAAGGCGGAGGCGGCTCGCGAAAACATGAATCGCGAGATCCTGGCCGCCGGCCTGCAGCTGGTCGGCTGGCGCAAAGTGCCGATCGACACCAGCGTCCTCGGTCGTCTGGCGCTCGAGCGTCTGCCGCAGATCGAACAGGTGTTCATTGCTGGTGATGGCCTGAGCGACCAGGAGATGTCGATCAAGCTGTTCAGCTCCCGTCGTCGTTCGTCCGTGGCCAATGCCGCCGACACCGATCACTACATCTGCAGCTTTTCCCACAAGACCATTATCTACAAAGGCCTGATGATGCCGGCGGACCTCACCGCCTTCTATCCGGACCTGAGCGACGAGCGCCTGAAAACCGCGATCTGCGTGTTCCACCAGCGCTTCTCCACCAACACCCTGCCGAAATGGCCGCTGGCCCAGCCATTCCGGTTCCTCGCCCACAACGGCGAGATCAACACCATCACCGGCAACCGTAACTGGGCCGTGGCCCGTCGCACCAAGTTCGCCAACGACCTGATGCCGGACCTCGAAGAGCTCGGCCCGCTGGTCAACCGCGTGGGTTCGGACTCCTCAAGCATGGACAACATGCTGGAGCTGATGGTGACCGGTGGCATCGACCTGTTCCGCGGCGTGCGCATGCTGGTGCCGCCGGCGTGGCAGAACGTCGAGACCATGGACCCGGACCTGCGGGCCTTCTACGAATACAACTCCATGCACATGGAGCCGTGGGACGGCCCGGCCGGTATCGTCATGACCGACGGTCGCTACGCCGTTTGCCTGCTGGACCGTAACGGTCTGCGTCCGGCGCGCTGGGTCACCACCAGCAACGGGTTCATCACCCTGGCGTCGGAAATCGGCGTCTGGAACTACCAGCCCGAAGACGTCATCGCCAAGGGCCGCGTAGGCCCGGGCCAGATCTTTGCCGTGGACACCGAGACCGGTCAGATCCTCGACACCGACGCCATCGACAACCGCCTCAAGTCCCGTCATCCGTACAAGCAATGGCTGCGCAAGAATGCCCTGCGCATCCAGGCGACCATGGAAGACAACGACCACGGCTCGGCTTTCTATGACGTCGACCAGCTCAAGCAGTACATGAAGATGTACCAGGTGACGTTCGAGGAGCGTGACCAGGTCCTGCGCCCGCTGGGCGAGCAGGGCTACGAAGCGGTCGGCTCCATGGGCGACGACACGCCGATGGCCGTGCTGTCGCAACGCGTGCGCACGCCGTACGACTACTTCCGCCAGCAGTTCGCCCAGGTGACCAACCCACCGATCGACCCGCTGCGCGAAGCGATCGTGATGTCCCTGGAAATCTGCCTGGGTGCCGAGCGCAATATTTTCCAGGAGTCGCCGGAACACGCCTCGCGGGTGATCCTCAGCTCGCCGGTCATTTCCCCGGCCAAGTGGCGCTCGCTGACCAACCTCGACCGTCCAGGCTTCGCACGCCAGGTCATCGACCTGAACTACGACGAAAGCGTCGGCCTGGAAGCGGCGATCCGCAACGTGGCCGATCAGGCTGAAGAAGCCGCGCGCGCCGGGCGTACCCAGATCGTCCTCAGCGACCGTCACATCGCCCCGGGCAAGCTGCCGATCCACGCCTCGCTGGCCACCGGTGCGGTGCACCATCGCCTTACCGAAAAAGGCCTGCGCTGCGACTCCAACATCCTGGTGGAAACCGCCACCGCCCGCGATCCGCATCACTTCGCGGTGTTGATCGGCTTCGGTGCTTCGGCGGTGTATCCGTTCCTGGCCTATGAAGTGCTGGGCGACCTGATCCGCACCGGTGAAGTCCTGGGCGACCTCTACGAGGTGTTCAAGAACTACCGCAAGGGCATCACCAAGGGCTTGCTCAAGATCCTGTCGAAGATGGGCATCTCGACCATCGCCTCGTACCGTGGCGCGCAACTGTTCGAGGCCATCGGCCTGTCCGAGGAAGTCTGCGAGCTGAGCTTCCGTGGCGTGCCGAGCCGCATCAAAGGTGCGCGTTTCGTCGATATCGAAGCCGAACAGAAAGCCCTGGCCGCCGAAGCCTGGAGCCCGCGCAAGCCGATCCAGCAGGGCGGCCTGCTGAAGTTCGTCCACGGTGGCGAATACCACGCCTACAACCCCGACGTGGTCAACACCCTGCAAGCGGCCGTGCAGCAGGGCGACTACAGCAAGTTCAAGGAATACACCTCGCTGGTGGACAACCGTCCGGTGTCGATGATCCGCGACCTGCTCAAGGTCAAGACCCTCGACACGCCGCTGGACATCAGTGAAGTGGAACCGCTGGAATCGGTGCTCAAGCGCTTCGATTCGGCCGGTATTTCCCTGGGCGCCTTGTCCCCGGAAGCCCACGAAGCCCTGGCCGAGGCCATGAACCGCCTCGGTGCGCGTTCCAACTCCGGCGAAGGCGGCGAAGACCCGGCGCGCTACGGCACCATCAAGAGTTCGAAAATCAAGCAGGTAGCCACCGGCCGCTTCGGTGTGACGCCGGAGTACCTGGTCAACGCTGAAGTGCTGCAGATCAAGGTTGCCCAAGGCGCCAAGCCCGGCGAGGGCGGTCAGTTGCCCGGTGGCAAGGTCAACGGCTTGATCGCCAAGCTGCGTTATGCGGTCCCCGGCGTGACCCTGATCTCGCCACCGCCGCACCACGACATCTATTCGATCGAAGACTTGTCGCAACTGATCTTCGACCTCAAGCAGGTGAACCCCAAGGCGCTGGTCTCGGTGAAGCTGGTGGCGGAAGCCGGCGTCGGCACCATTGCCGCCGGTGTGGCCAAGGCCTATGCCGACCTGATCACCATCTCCGGCTACGACGGCGGCACCGGCGCATCGCCGCTGACCTCGATCAAGTACGCCGGCGCGCCGTGGGAACTGGGCCTGGCCGAAACTCACCAGACCCTGCGCGGCAACGATTTGCGCGGCAAGGTCCGGGTGCAAACCGACGGAGGCCTGAAAACCGGCCTGGACGTGATCAAGGCGGCCATCCTCGGTGCCGAGAGCTTCGGCTTCGGCACCGCGCCGATGATCGCCCTGGGCTGCAAGTACCTGCGCATCTGCCACCTGAACAACTGCGCCACCGGCGTTGCGACCCAGAACGACAAGCTGCGCAAGGACCACTACATCGGTACCGTCGACATGGTGGTGAATTTCTTCACCTACGTGGCCGAAGAGACCCGTGAGTGGCTGGCCAAGCTGGGCGTTCGTTCGCTTGAAGAGCTGATCGGCCGCACCGACCTGCTGGAAGTGATCGAGGGCCAGACCGCCAAGCAGCAGCACCTGGACCTGACCCCGTTGCTGGGCAGCGATCTCATCCCGGCGGACAAGCCACAGTTCTGCCAGGTCGACCGTAACCCGCCATTCGACAAGGGCGAGCTGGCCGAGAGGATGGTCGACATGGCCGCCGCGGCGATCAACGACCTGAGCGGTGCCGAGTTCGACCTGGATATCTGCAACTGCGACCGCTCCATCGGCGCGCGGATATCCGGCGAGATCGCCCGCAAGCACGGCAACCAGGGCATGGCCAAGGCACCGATCACCTTCCGCTTCAAGGGCACCGCAGGCCAGAGCTTCGGCGTCTGGAACGCCGGCGGCCTGAACATGTACCTGGAAGGCGATGCCAACGACTACGTGGGCAAGGGCATGACCGGCGGCAAGCTGGTCATCGTTCCGCCCAAGGGCAGCGTCTACAAGACCCAGGACAGTGCCATCATCGGCAACACCTGCCTTTATGGCGCTACGGGCGGCAAGCTGTTCGCCGCCGGCACCGCGGGCGAGCGTTTCGCCGTGCGTAACTCCGGGGCCCACACCGTGGTGGAAGGCACCGGCGATCACTGCTGCGAGTACATGACCGGTGGTTTTGTCTGCGTGCTGGGCAAGACCGGTTATAACTTCGGCTCTGGCATGACCGGCGGTTTCGCCTATGTGCTCGACCAGGACAACACCTTCGTTGATCGGGTCAACCACGAACTGGTGGAAATCCAGCGGATCAGCGGCGAGGCGATGGAAGCCTATCGCAGCCACCTGCAAAACGTGCTGAACGAGTACGTCGCGGAAACCGACAGCGAGTGGGGGCGTGAACTCGCCGAAAACCTCGACGACTACTTGCGCCGTTTCTGGCTGGTCAAGCCCAAGGCTGCCAACCTGAAATCGTTGCTTTCCAGCACTCGTGCCAACCCGCAGTGATATGCGCCTGAAGAGTTTGATGAGGTTTTAACAATGGCTGAACGTCTGAATAACGACTTCCAGTTCATCGATGTCGGGCGCAAGGATCCGAAGAAGAAACTGTTGCGTCAACGCAAGAAAGAGTTCGTGGAAATCTACGAGCCTTTCAAACCCCAGCAGTCGGCCGACCAGGCCCACCGCTGCCTGGGGTGCGGTAACCCGTATTGCGAATGGAAGTGCCCGGTGCACAACTTCATTCCCAACTGGCTGAAACTGGTGGCCGAGGGCAACATCCTCCAGGCCGCCGAGCTGTCCCACCAGACCAACACCCTGCCGGAAGTCTGCGGCCGGGTGTGCCCGCAGGATCGCCTGTGTGAAGGTGCCTGCACCCTCAACGACGGTTTTGGCGCGGTGACCATCGGTTCGGTGGAGAAATACATCACCGACACCGCGTTCGCCATGGGCTGGCGCCCGGACATGTCCAAGGTCAAACCGACCGGCAAGCGCGTGGCGATCATCGGTGCCGGCCCGGCGGGCCTGGGCTGTGCCGACGTGCTGGTGCGCGGTGGAGTGACCCCGGTGGTGTTCGACAAGAACCCGGAAATCGGCGGCCTGCTTACTTTTGGCATCCCCGAGTTCAAGCTGGAAAAGACCGTGCTGAGCAATCGTCGCGAAGTCTTCACCGGCATGGGCATCGAGTTCCGCCTGAACACCGAGGTGGGCCGGGACGTGACCATGGAGCAACTGCTCGAGGAATACGATGCGGTCTTCATGGGCATGGGCACCTACACCTACATGAAGGGTGGCTTTGCCGGTGAGGACCTGCCGGGCGTCTACGACGCACTCGACTTCCTGATCGCCAATGTCAACCGCAACCTGGGCTTTGAAAAGTCGCCGGAAGATTTCGTCGACATGAAAGGCAAGAAGGTCGTGGTGCTCGGCGGTGGCGACACGGCGATGGACTGCAACCGCACGTCGATTCGCCAGGGCGCCAAGTCGGTGACCTGCGCCTATCGTCGCGACGAAGCGAACATGCCCGGTTCGCGCAAAGAGGTGAAGAACGCCAAGGAAGAAGGCGTGAAATTCCTTTACAACCGCCAGCCGATCGCCATTGTCGGTGAAGACAAGGTCGAAGGCGTGAAGGTGGTCGAGACCCGTCTCGGCGAACCGGACGCCCGCGGTCGTCGCAGCCCCGAGCCGATCCCCGGTTCCGAAGAGATCATCCCGGCCGACGCCGTGGTCATCGCCTTCGGCTTTCGCCCGAGCCCGGCCCCCTGGTTCGAGCAGTTCAGTATCCAGACCGACAGCCAGGGCCGCGTCGTGGCCCCGGAGCAGGGCCAGTACAAGCACCAGACCAGCAATCCGAAGATCTTCGCCGGTGGCGACATGGTCCGGGGTTCCGACCTGGTGGTGACGGCGATCTTCGAAGGCCGCAATGCGGCGGAAGGGATTCTGGATTACCTGCAAGTCTGACCGCTGTTGATCGTTCCCACGCTCTGCGTGGGAATGCAGCTCGGGACGCTCTGCGTCCCCCTGGAACGCGGAGCGTCCCTTGAGGTATTCCCACGCAGAGCGTAGGAACGATCATTTCAACCGCGACAAATTGCCCCGATAGATAAAAGGCACGGCTCTTGCCGTGCCTTTTGCGTCGCGCTCTGAGAAAATGCCCGCACTTTTTTTCCGGATGCCGACATGACTGCCCTGAAGAACGACCGTTTCCTTCGCGCCCTGCTCAAGCAACCCGTGGACGTCACCCCCGTCTGGATGATGCGCCAGGCCGGTCGCTATCTGCCGGAGTACCGCGCCAGCCGCGCCAAGGCCGGTGACTTCATGAGCCTGTGCATGAACCCCCAGTTCGCCTGCGAAGTCACGATGCAGCCGCTGGACCGTTATCCACAGCTGGACGCGGCGATCCTGTTCTCCGACATCCTCACCATTCCCGACGCCATGGGGCAAGGCTTGTACTTCGAGACCGGCGAAGGCCCGCGTTTCAGGAAAGTCGTCAGCACCCTGGCCGATATCGAGGCCCTGCCGATTCCCGATCCGCAGAAGGACCTGGGCTACGTCATGGACGCGGTCAGCACTATTCGTCGTGAACTCAACGGGCGCGTGCCGCTGATCGGTTTCTCCGGCAGCCCCTGGACGCTGGCGACCTACATGGTCGAAGGCGGTTCGTCGAAGGACTTCCGCAAAACCAAGGCGATGCTTTACGACAACCCGCAAGCCATGCACCTGTTGCTGGACAAGCTGGCCCAATCGGTCACGTCCTACCTCAACGGCCAGATCCTCGCCGGTGCGCAAGCGGTGCAGATCTTCGATACCTGGGGCGGCAACTTGTCGGCGGCGGCCTACCAGGAATTTTCCCTGGCCTACATGCGCAAGATCGTCAGCGGCCTGATCCGCGAGCACGAAGGTCGCAAAGTCCCGGTGATCCTGTTCACCAAGAACGGCGGCCTGTGGCTGGAAAGCATCGCCGAGGCCGGCGCCGACGCCCTGGGCCTGGATTGGACCTGCGACATCGGCAACGCCCGCGAACGTGTCGGTCACAAAGTCGCCCTGCAAGGCAACATGGACCCGACCGTGCTCTACGCCAAGCCTGAAGCCATCCGCGCTGAAGTCGGACGCATCCTGGCCAGCTACGGCAGTGGCAGCGGTCATGTGTTCAACCTTGGACATGGCATCACCCCGGAAGTCGATCCGGAACACGCAGGCGCCTTCCTGCGGGCGGTGCATGAGTTGTCGGCGCAATTTCACGTCTGATTGCGGCCCCTGTCACCCAGCCTGTCCGGACCTGTGCCGGACAGGCTTTTTATTGTTCGCTTGTTTAACGAGCCGACATAAACCCCAGTTGTTGGTTATGCCTGACGTGTTTGTTTGTGTTTATTTGTCTTTTTCTAGATAGCTATTTCTATTCGTAAGAAGTTTCTCAAGTTATGTAGGGGGAATTGATTCAGAGATCATTCCTTCTGCGTTGAGAGATTTGTCCTACACATGAAACATTAAACTTTCTATAAGGTTCCGGGCACTTGCAAGGGCAGGCGCTGAGCGGTCTGGCGCACCTTTCAAGAGGACGGTGATACGTCTTTCATTTTTTGATGACTAGTCTGGAATTTTATATGAAGAACAACTTCAACAAGAGCAAAGTATTAACGGGGTGTGCGTCCTCGCTAGTTCTGTTGTCGGCCATGGCGGCATCCCAAAGTGTGCTGGCTCACGGTTTCGTCGAAGTACCGCCTTCTCGCGCATTGTTGTGCCAGAAAGGTGTCAACCAGAACTGCGGCGACGCGCAATACGAGCCGCAGAGTACCGGCGAAACCTTCAAGGGTTTCCCGAATGGAGCCGGCGGCGGGCCATTGCAAGGCCCTATCGATGGCAAGATCGCCAGCGGCGGCAGCGCCCTGTTTTCTGCCCTTGATGCGCAATCGGCTTCGCGCTGGCACCTGACTGAAATCAAGGACCGCAACATTGCTTTCCAATGGCAATACTCGGCCGCGCACCCGGCGACCAAACATGAGTATTTCATTACCCGCGACGGTTGGAACCCGAACGAAGTGCTCAAGCGTGCCTCGTTCGACAACACGCCGTTCTGTACGGTGGATGGCGGTAATCAAGTCCCGGTAGGAGGTGCCCCGCACAACTGTGTCATTCCCGACAGCAAGACGGGTCATCACGTCGTCCTGGCGGTCTGGACCGTGGGCGACACCGACAACGCGTTCTACAACCCGATTGATGTGAACATCCTCGCCGAAGCCGCGTTGCCGGGCGGCTGGTCGGCGGTGGGCAGCATTACGCCATCGACCACGCTGCTGGTGGGCGACAAGGTCAAGGCCCGGGCATTCTCCGCCACTGGCGAAAATGCCGAGTACAGCCTGGAAATCAGCATCGACAACGCTGAGGAAGGCAAGGCGGAAAACTGGTCGTTCAAACTGGCCGAGGCCCTCAACAGAGCCTATCCGCTCATTCGGGCCGGTGTTCGGGACGAGGACGGCAACATCGCGCCAGTCAAGGGCGCCAACAGCCTGTATGCCCAGAAAGAAAGCGGTGTGACGCGCTACGAAGTGCAACTGGACATGCGCGAAGACGCCGGCGCCAACATGGAGATTGCTTCCCTGCAGCCAGAGTACGTCCTCGATAAAGGTCGGGTCAGCATGGCGTTCACTGCGCAGACCAACCGCAGCATGAATCTGGAAGCCACTTTGTTCGATGAGAAGAACAAGCAGGTGGGTGTCGTCAGCCAGACCGTGGGCGCAGGCAGCACCGGCCTGAACCTGGACGTGCGCAGCGCCCCGGGCGCGCACACCCTGACGCTGGTGGGGACTACCGAAGACGGCCGCACCACTCGCCAGGAGACCCAGGCGGTCACCCTGACCGGCGAGGGCGCAGGCATCGAGTATGACTTCATCTTCCCTGATGGCATCAGCGAGTACACCGCCGGCACGAAAGTGCTGCAGCCCAAGACTGACGAAGTCTTCGAATGCAAGCCGTTCCCAGCGTCCGGCTACTGCAAGCAATACACCCCGACGTCGAACGGTTTCGAGCCAGGTGTCGGTGCGTCGTGGCAAAGCGCCTGGGACAAGCTGTAAGTCCTGACAGGCACGGCCCCGGGCGACCCGCACAGGTAGCCTGGGGCCTTCAGACGAGAACGCAGTGATGTCTATCAATTACTCAAGGCGGCGTGTGCTGCTGCACTGGCTGTCGGCGGTCATTATCCTGTGGGCGTTGGCGTCCGGTTTTTATGTGGCGTTCAACCCGGTGTCAGCTTCGACCCAACAGTGGGTCGGGTCATTCAATGTGTCGCTGACCACACTGTTCATTCCGTTTTTCGTATGGCGGACCTGGTTGTTCGTGTGTGAACGGGAGGCCCATGGGACGGCGCTTTCATTGAACAAGAGGCTGGCCTTGGCGGTGCACGCGCTGATCTACCTGGTGATCGGCGTTGTGCTGGTGACCGGCGTGCTGATGATGAAAAGCCCCATCAGTGTCTTCGGCCTCGTTCGATTTCCTCAGCCATTGGCTGATCCGGCGTTGATCGAACGGGCCAACACGATCCACGCATTGTCTTGCATGGTGCTTTCGATGCTTGTCGCGTTGCACCTGTGCGCGGTGCTCTGGCATGAGTTTTCCGGGCGCAGGGTGGTGCGACGGATGTCCTTCGCCAAGCCGGCGATCACACTCACGCGAGCGCAAAGTTGAGCCTGTTTTCTTTGCGGGTAGGCAGCCGTTTTCCGACGCTGGCGCTGGTGCTTGTGCTGCTGCTCTACGGGGCATTGCTGGCCGGGCAGGAGTGGCGTTTTCGCCAGGCATTGGGCCGTGACGTGCCGGTGGTGAACGCCTCGCCGGTGGTGCCGTATCGCGACTTGCCCAACGTCCAAGCGGTGGCGACTGTGCTCGGCCTGGCGCCCGAAGGTGCCCAGGCTCCAAGCGCCGAACCGATCACGTTGCAAGCCAGTTTTGTCGCTGGCCAAGGTTTGTCGCGGGCATTGCTGGCGGACGCCGCTGGCCCGCGTATTTACCAGGTGGGCGAGCGTTTGCCGGGTGGCAGCGTGCTGCGCCGGGTCGAGGCCAGCCATGTGACGTTGTGGCGCAACGGACGTGAAGAGCGCTTGGCCCTGCAACCGGCAGCCAAACCCTTGTTGCGCCGGCTGAGCCTCGAAGACGGGGGCCATGCCGCGCCGCATTCCTCGCAATACCTACGCCCGGTGGCCGGGCAATCAGAGTGATCGAATTCATGAACAGCTTTATCCGGGACCGTGTTTCGCGTGTCCTGTTCTGCCTCGCCGTGTCTTGCCTGCTGACGCCCGCCGGTTGGCTGCAGGCCGAAGAGGCCCAGTGGCAACTGGCGATGAACAACGCGGAACTGCGCGACGTGGTCGAAGAGTTCTCCGCGATCCTGGGCAAGACCGTGGTGCTCGATCCCCGGGTGTCGGGGCGCATCACGGTCATGTCCCGGGAGGCGCTGGACCGCGAAGGCGTGCGACGGTTGTTCTATTCGGTACTCGATGCCCATAACTTCACCGTGATCGACGAAGGCGAGCGGATCCTGATCACGCCGGTCAGCGATGCCAAGACGCGTGCCGGTGTCGCCGATGAACACAGCGCCACGCCGTCGCAGTTCGTCACCCGGGTCCTTGACCTGCAATCGAGCATCGCCGCCGATGTTGCCGGGCTGATCCGCCCCCTGGTATCGGCCAATGGTTATGTCGGCCCCTCGGTCTCGTCCAACGCCTTGGTGGTCACCGACACGGCGGCCAACGTCCAGCGCATCGCCGGCGTGGTGCAACGGTTGGATTCAGGACACAACCGCAATCACGTGGTGGTGCGTTTGAAGCACGCCCAGGCCGGGGACATCGCCCCACTCGTGGAAGCCTCCGGCGGCAGGCGCGAGGGGGATACGGCGGGGGTTGTGATCGCCGATGCCCGCAGCAATCGGCTGGTGATCATCGGCGCGCCTGCGGTGCGTCAACGCCTGGTCGACCTGGCTCGGACCCTGGACGTGCCGGCAACCGCTTCCCAGGACAACGCGCGGGTCATTCGTCTGCGTCACAGCGATGCCAAACAGTTGGCCGAGGTACTGGAGGGTGTCGGGCAGGACAGGAAAACCACGCCGGTCCTCGCTGGCCAGCGGGAAACCGCGGGAGCCAGCCCGTTCAGGATCAAGGCCGATGAAAGCCAGAATGCCTTGGTCCTGATCGCCGAACCGGCCCAGGTCCGCCTCATCGAAAACATCGTCCGGGAGCTGGACCAACCCCGGGCCCAGGTGCTCATTCATGCGGCCATCGTCGAGGTAAGCGGAGATATTTCCGAAGCGCTGGGAGTGCAGTGGGGACTCAAGAGCGGTAGCGCGGCAGGGAGCATCAACTTTCCGGGAACCGATATCCCGATCATCGGCCTGGACTTCAACAAGCTGGATAAAACCAAGGAAAGCGCATTCCTGCGGCTGGGGGGCGATCGCTTCAGTGCGCTGGTCTCGGCGTTGGCGAGCAATGCCCACAGCAACCTGCTTTCCACCCCCAGCCTGCTGACCCTGGATAACCAGGAAGCGGAAATCATCGTGGGCCAGAACGTTCCGTTCAAGACGGGTTCCTACGCCACCAGCGGCAACGGTGCGGACAATCCGTTCACCACTGTGGAGCGCAAGGACGTGGGTATCAGCCTCAAGGTCAAGCCTTACATCAACGAAGGCTCGACCTTGCGCCTTGAAGTCGAGCAGGAGGTGTCGGACATCGCGCCGTCAGTCTCCGGCGTGGACTCCTCGGACCTGATCACCAACAAGCGCGCCTTGAAGAGCACGATCCTGGCGGACGATGGCGAGATCATCGTGATCGGTGGCCTGATCCGCGACAGTGTCCGCAGCCAGCAAAGCGGTGTGCCGCTGCTGCGCAGTATTCCCTACCTGGGCGCGTTGTTTCGCTGGAGCCGCGACACCCAGACCAAAAGCAACCTGATGGTGTTCCTGCGCCCGACCATCGTGCGCAGCAGCGAAGACCTGGCCGATGTGAGCCGGCAACGCTACGACGCGCTCCGGGAACTGAGCAAACCGGGTTCGCGGAAAAACAATTCGCTGCTGCTGCCCCGGGACGCCCGCCAGTTATTCGAAGCGTCTGCGCAGGAGCCGGCGGTCGATTTGCGTCCACTGCAGCCGGAGGGCCTGTGAGCGAGCCGTTGCCCTTTGGTTTCGCCAGGCGTCTGGGCGTGCTGCTGGAAGGCGCGGGGCCGACCTTGAGCCTGGCGATGCGCAGCGACACGCCACTGACTGCGGTGGCTGAAGTCCGGCGCCTGTGTGGGCGGGATCTACCTATCCAGGTCCTGGAGCCGGCGCAGTTCGCCGCGCGCCTGGCCAGCGTCTATCGCCAGGGCCAGAGCGCCGCCGAGCAGGTGGCCCAAGGCCTGGACGAGGAGCTGGACCTGCTCAGCCTGGCCGACCAAATGCCGCAGACCACCGACCTGTTGGAGCAGCAGGGGGATGCGCCGATCATCCGCTTGATCAATGCGCTGCTCAGCGAGGCGGTCCGCGAGCACGCCTCGGATGTGCACCTGGAAACGTTCGAGCAATACCTGTCGGTGCGCATGCGCATCGATGGGCAATTGCAGGAAATGCTGCGCCCGCGCCGGGAACTGGCGAACCTGTTGGTGTCGCGGATCAAGGTCATGGCGCGCCTGGACATCGCCGAAAAACGTGTGCCGCAGGACGGCCGGATGGCGCTGCGCCTGGCCGGGCACGAGGTCGATGTGCGGGTCTCGACCCTGCCTTCGGCCCATGGCGAGCGGGTGGTGTTGCGCCTGCTCGACAAGCAGGCCGGGCGCCTGGACCTGCAACGCCTGGGCCTGCCCGACGACACCTTGGCGAGCCTGCGCCAGTTGCTCGGCAAGCCCCACGGCATCGTGTTGGTCACCGGGCCCACCGGGTCGGGGAAGACCACCAGTCTGTACGCGGCGCTGAGCAGCATCAACGACCAGAGCCGCAACATCCTCACTGTCGAAGACCCCATCGAATATCACCTGCCGGGCATCGGCCAGATGCCGGTCAACCCGAAAGTCGACATGACCTTCGCCCGCGGTTTGCGGGCCATTTTGCGCCAGGACCCGGACGTGGTGATGGTCGGCGAAATACGCGACCGCGAGACCGCCGAAATCGCCGTCCAGGCATCGTTGACCGGGCACCTGGTGCTCTCGACCCTGCACACCAACACCGCCGTCGGCGCGGTCACGCGGCTGGTGGACATGGGCGTGGATGCGTATCTGCTGGCATCGTCCCTGGTCGGCATCGTCGCCCAGCGTTTGTTGCGCTGTCTGTGCCTTTCCTGCAAAGCCCCTTATGTGGCCGACGCCGCCACGTGTCGGCGCCTGGGTCTCGATGCCGATGCGGCGCCCAGGCTGTTCAAGGCCCAGGGCTGCGAGCAATGCCAGAAAGGCTATCGCGGGCGCTTCGGCATCTATGAGCTGGTGCATGTCAACGCTGCGCTGTCGCAGCTGATTCACCAGGGCGCCACCGAGCAGGTGCTAGCCGCCGAGGCCCGCAAGACCTCCCGCAGCCTGTTCCAGGACGGTCGCCAGCGCGTGCTGGAAGGCTTGACCAGCGTCGACGAATTACTGCGCATTACCCAGGAGGATTAGCGCCATGCCGACCTTCGATTATCGGGCCGAAAACACCCAGGGCCGACGCTGCAAAGGCCGCGTGGAAGCCGACAGCCCCCGGCATGCTCGCCAGTTGTTACGCGAGCGCGGTTTGCTGCCCAGCGAGCTGGCGGAAGCCAAGGAACAGCGAGTCCTGGGCGGGCGCCATGCCGGGGGGCGCCTGGGGCCGGCGGATCTGGCCTTGCTGACGTTGCAGCTGTCCACCTTGATCCAGGCCGGCCTGCCCCTTGAGGAATCCCTGGGGGCGGTGGCGCAACAGAGCCAGAAACGGCGCGTTGCCCACCTGCTGGCGGCGGTGCGCAGCCGGGTGATGGAAGGCCACGCGCTGGCGACGGCACTGAGGGCCTTCCCTCAGGCGTTCCCCGAACTGTTCTGCGCCACGGTCGCGGCGGGCGAGCAGTCGGGTCACCTGGGGCAGGTGTTGGAGCAACTGGCGAGCTACACCCAGGCGCGCCAGGCCTCGCGCCAGCATATTCAACTGGCGTTGGTGTACCCGCTGATCCTGATGCTGGCCTGTGTCGCGATTGTCGCGTTCCTGCTGGGTTACGTGGTGCCGGATGTGGTGAAGATTTTCATCGACAGCGGTCAGCCATTGCCCTGGCTGACCCAGGCGCTGATCGTCGTGAGCGATGGCTTGCGCCGCCATGGCCTGGTGCTGCTCGGTGCCCTGGCCGGGCTGTTCGGGTTGTGGCGCTGGAGCCTGCGCCAACCGGCGTGGCGCCTGCGCTGGCACCGCTGGTTGCTGCGGTTGCCGCTGCTGGGCGAGGTGTTGCGGGCGATGGAAGCGGCGCGATTCGCCAGCACCTTGGCGATCCTGAGCAAAAGCGCGGTGCCGCTGGTGGAGGCCTTGCACATCGCCGCCCAGGTGATCGGCAACCTGACGATCCGCGCCCGCATGGCTGACGTTGCACGTTCGGTACGTGAGGGCGGGACCCTGACCCGTGGCCTGGAGCAGGGCGGTGATATTCCGCCGCTGATGCTGCACATGATCGCCAGCGGTGAACGGGCCGGCGAACTCGACAACATGCTGGCCCGGGCCGCCGAACAACAGGAAGCCAGCCTCGCGGCGCGCATCGCGCTGGTGGTGAGCCTTTTCGAACCGGCCATGTTGGTACTGATGGGCGGCGTCGTGCTGCTGATCGTCATGGCCATTCTCCTACCGATCCTGAGCCTCAACCAATTGGTGAACTGACCGATGAAACTTCAAAGCAACCGACCCACACGCCATCAACAACGTGGTTTTACCCTGATCGAAATCATGGTGGTGGTGGTCATCATTGGCGTGCTGGGCGCTATCGTGGTGCCGCAGGTCATGAGCCGACCCGACCAGGCCAAGGTCACGGCCGCCCGCACCGACATCCAGGCGATCGCCACGGCCCTGGAAATGTACCGCCTCGACAACTTCCAGTACCCCTCGACCCAACAAGGGCTGGAGGCGTTGAGCAAACGCCCGTCCGGTACCCCTGCGGCCAGGAACTGGAACCCCCAGGGTTATCTGAAAAGCTTGCCGGTCGACCCTTGGGGCACGCCCTATCAGTACCTCAACCCTGGGCACAAATCCCTCGATGGCGGTTATGACCTCTACTCCCTGGGCGCCGATGGCGTGTCAGGTGGTGAAGGGATGGCGGCCGACATCGGCAATTGGGCCGAGTGAACATGCCGCGTCGTTGCCGGGGCTTCACCTTGTTGGAGCTGATGGTCGTTATCGTCTTGATCGGCGTCCTGGCGGGCATGGTCCGCTTCGCCACGGGGCCGGGCCCGGCGCGTGAAGCCCGCCAGCAAGCCCGGGACTTCGTTGCGCTGGTGCAACAGTTGCGCGAGCGGGCGGTACTGGACGGGCAGGAATATGGTGTGCACGTACAGCCCGGCGGTTATCAGGCGTTGCGACTCGGAGTCCAGGGCTGGGCGGCCGTGTCGGTGCCGCATCGATTGCCCGAGGGCTTGACGCTCGGGTTGGAGCTGGACGGTCATGTCCTGTCGCTCTATGCCGTTCAAGACTCACCTCAGTTACTGATGCTCAGCAGTGACGAGATCAGCCCGTTCAAGCTGTTCATCAACGTCGCTGGGCAGACGGTTGTCCGGGTGTCGAGCGATGGCCTGGCGGAGCCGCTGATCGATGAGTAATGCACGCAGGCAGGCCGTCGGTTGCCAGGGTTTCACGTTGTTGGAAGTCATGATCGCCCTGGCGATTTTCGCGACGCTGGCGGCGGCCGTACTCTCGGCCAGCCAATTCGTGCTCAAGCAAAGCGCCGGGCTTGAGGAGCGTCTGTTCGGCGCTTGGCTGGCGGACAATCAACTGAGCGAACTGCGCCTGGAAGTCGTCACGTCTCCCGGACAACAGCGACTGAGCCGGTACCTGGATCGCCGCGATTGGGTCTTGCAGCAGCGTATTGCCCCGGCCCGTGATGGGCGTCTGTTGCAGGTCGAGATCCAGGTCAGCCGCGACGACAGCGCAACCGTCGCGCACCGCACCATCGGGTGGATCCGCAGCCATCATGAATAAGCAATCGGGTTTCACCTTGTTGGAGCTGGTCGTCGCCATCGCCATTTTTGCCTTGCTCGGCCTGGCCAGTTGGCGGTTGTTCGATGGGGTCGTGCGGACCCAGCGGGGGGCCGGTCAGCATGAGCGCGACATCAGGGCCTTGCAGCGCGCTGTCGGCGTGATCGAACGGGATGTGTGGCAGGCGGTTGCCGGCTCGGTCGCGCTCGCGCCCGGGCATTTGCAGTTGCAGCGCAGTCATTGGCGCAACCCACTGGACCAGCCTCGCAGCGAACGGCAGACAGTGAGCTATCAGCTCGAGGGCGGCACGTTATGGCGCGAGAGTATCGGCGAAGGCATGACGCTTGTGCAGCGGCAGATATTGCTCGACGACGTCCGCAGCCTGAGCTGGCGCGTATTCGACCGGCAACGGGGCTGGCGCGGCGAAACCGCGAGCGGCACCGCGCCTTTGGCGTTGGAGTTGAGCGTGTCTGTGGGGCGTTTCGAACAGATCCGCCGGGTGCTGCTGTTGCCGGAGGCGTTGCCATGAAGTGCCAACGCGGCGTGGCGCTGATCAGTGTGCTGCTGGTGTTGAGCCTGGCATTGCTGCTGGTCGGTGGGCTGTTGCGCAGCCATCGCCTGCTGTTGCACAGCAGCGCGCAGCAACTGCAACAGGTCCAGTTGCGGCAATTGGGATTGGCTGGGGAAGACTGGGCGCGGGTGGTGTTGGAAAGCAGTGGGATAACGCCGTCCGGGCCCGTTGACCTGAGCCAGGATTGGGCCTGGCTCGGGCCTGTCGTGGAAATGGACGGTGCCGAGTTGCACATCGGTATCGAGGATTTGTCCGGGCGCCTGAATCTCAATGGGTTGCTGGCCTTGGGGCAAATCGATCCGGTCACCCTCGGTCGCTGGGCCCGCTTGCTGGCCTCGCTGGATCTGCCGCCGCTGTCGTTGCCCCAGGTCGGACCGATACAGGAGTTGAGTCAACTGCGCCTGTTGCCGGGCATCGACGGCCCGACGCTACGGCGCCTGGAGCCCTGGGTGGCGTTGTTGCCCAAGGACGCGCGGATGAACATCAATACCGCCCCGCAGCGCGTTCTGATGACCCTCGATGGCATGGAGGCGGGGGCCGCCCAGGCGTTGATCAACCAGCGGCGCCAGGCGCCATACCCCAGCGTGCAGGCGTTTACCAACGACCCGTTGCTGTCCGGCATGGGCCTCAGCAGCCATGGGTTGGGAGTGGGCAGTCGCTGGTTTCGAATCACCGTGAGCGTGATCCATGCCGACAGCCGTCTGCGCCTGGCCTCGGATATCGAGCGTGATTCTGTCAGCGGGCGCTGGACGGTTCGCCAGCGACGTTTCTTACCCTTCAGCCCCAGTGAGCTTCCTTGATGAAAACCTGGCTTTACCTGACCGCCGAGGGCCTGTCCGCGCCTTGTGCCAACTGGCCGTGCTGCGTGTGGTCGCCCAGCGGCGAGCGTCGTCGCCTGCCGTTGCACGAGGCGGCCGGCGAGTTGAGCGGCCGGCCCGTCGATGTGCTGTTGCCGATGGAAATGTGCAGTTGGTTGCGCAGCGATCCGTGGCCCTCCCGACGCCGGCCCCGGCCCCAGGCCCTGGCATTCGCCATCGAAGAGCAGTTGAGTGAAAACCTGGAGGCGCTGCACATCAGCGTCGGCCCGCGGGACCGTGAGCACCGCTATCCGCTGATGGTGACGGAGCGCGCCCGGTTCCAGGCGCTGATGGCGCTGCTCGCCGAACAAGGCATCGATACACGGGCAGTGCATGTCGACGCCGACCTGCTTGCCGATGAGCAGGCATTGGGTGTGCGTTGGTTCGGGCGCTGGTTGTTGGGCGCTGGGCTGCCGGCGCGGCTGGCGTTGTCGGCACGGGCCCTGGCGACGCTCAAGCCCGGCTTGCCCGAGGACATTCACTGGCTGGACGAAGAGCGCGATTGCCCTGGCATCGATGAGTGGCTGCTGAGCGCGGGTGGACGTCCCATCGACCTGTTGCAAGGTGAGTTCCGTCGACGTGGTCGAGCGCTGCCATGGCGTGGCGTTTCGGCGGTGGCACTGGGCATGTTGGTGCTCAACTGGGCTTTCTGCGACGCCCGCGTACGTTTTCTTGAAAGTGAAACCCGGATTTTGCATGCCCAAAGCGAACAGCGGTTCAGGTCGCTGTATCCCGGGCAGGAGCGGATCGTCGACCTGGCGGCGCAGTTCCAGGCATTGCAGAGTCGGCGTGGGCAAAGCCACGACACTCAGGTCGCGCGCCTGACCCGTCTGACCGAGCAGGTCATTGGCGCCAGCAACGTCGAGGTGCAGCGCATCGATTTTCGTGAAGGCGAAGGCTGGAAGATCCAGTTGACGGCGAACAGTTTCGTCGAGCTTGAACAACTGCGTGAACGCGGGCAGCAAAACGGCTTGCCCGTCACCCTGGGCAGCGCGAGTAAACAGAGCAATCGGGTGCAGGCCATCCTCACACTGGAGAACAGTTGATGAACGTCGATCGATGGAGGGTCTTGAAACAGACGTGGGGAAACCTATCGCGCCGAGAACAAGGGCTGTTGCTGGGGCTTGCCGGGGTGTTGTCGGTGGCGTTGGCCTACAGCGCGATCTGGCAACCGACCTGGCAACGACGGGAGGTTGCCGAACGCCGGTATCAACAACAGGCCGAACTGAACGCCCGGATCCAGCGTGCCGAACCCACCCGGGACATGACTGTCGCCGCGCGGCCCTTGTCGGTGCGCGTCAATGAAAGTGCGACAGCGGCGGGGTTGGACATGGCGGAAATGGAGGTCGACGGCGACTCGCTGCGACTGGCCGTCCGTGGTGACGCGAGTGCGTTGCTTCATTGGTTGGATCAACAGGAGCGAGAGGGCGCGGTGCTGCGGTCGCTGACGTTGGAAGTGGAGAATGGTGTGTTGGGCGCGCGAGTGGTTTTGCGCCAATGACACACGGCAGTTTTGATCAGGGCACAAAGTGTCCACTTTGTTCCCGATGTGGATAGCGATGGCTAGACCTGCACATTCCCCGGCAACAACGGCAATTTCGCCAGCTTCACCGCCACCCACAACGCAATCACCAGCAAGCCACCGATGAACAGGCCGATCCCGTTCCAGCCGCCCAGGTGCCAGGCCACGCCGCCGGCTGTACCCGCCACGCTGGATCCGGCGTAGTAGCTGAACAGATAAAGCGACGAAGCCTGGCCCTTGGCCCTGAGGGCGCGGCGGCCGATCCAGCTGCTGGCGACCGAATGAGCGCCGAAGAAACCGAAGGTGAACACCAGCATGCCCAGGACCACTAGCCACAGCGGGGTGGCCATGGTCAGCACGAGGCCGGCCAGCATCAGCGCGATGGTCGCCCAGAGCATTTTGCGGCGACCGAGTTTGTCCGCCAGTGCGCCGACTTTGGCCGAGCTGTAGATGCCCGACAGGTACACCACCGACAGCAACCCGACGAAGGCCTGGTCCAGATGATAAGGCTCGGCCAGCAGGCGGTAGCCGATGTAGTTGAACAGCGTCACGAACGCGCCCATCAGCACGAAGGCTTCGAGAAACAGCAGCGGCAACCCGGCGTCGCGAAAGTGCAGGGTGAAACCCTCCAGCAGACTGCGTGGGTGCAGCGAACGGGGACGGAAGTTGCGTGACTCGGGAAGGATCCGCCAGAACACCGCTGCCGCGATCAACGCCAGGCCGCCAATCACCAGCATTGCGGTGTGCCAACTGACGAAGTCGATCAAGACCCCGGTAATCAGGCGCCCGCACATGCCGCCGATGGCGTTGCCAGCGATATACAACCCCATCGCCAGACCGATGTGCTTGGGATGAATCTCTTCGCTCAGATACGTCATCGCGACCGCCGCCAACCCGCTCAACGACAGCCCGACCAAGGCGCGCAGCACCAGGACGCCTTGCCAGGTCGGCATCATGGCGCTGGCAATCGTGCACACCGACGCGGCGAACAGCGCCGTGACCATCACCGACTTGCGGCCGATGCGGTCGGAAATCGGGCCGGTGATCAACAGGCCGATGGCGAGCAGGCCGGTCGCCACCGACAGGATCAGGCTGCTCTGCGCCGCGTTGATGGAAAACTCCCTGGACAGCAGCGGCATCATCGGTTGCACGCAATACAGCAGGGCAAAGGTCGCAAATCCACCGCAGAACAGCGCCAGCACCGTGCGCATGAACATCGGCGTGCCTTTCTCGATGTAGATGTCCTTGAGTTCGGCGACGACATCGTCCTGCGCACGCGGCGGGATTTCATGGGCCAATGGAGCGACAGCAGTTTTCACGGTGGACCTCGCAAGGACACGATCAGACAGGCAATGAAAAAAGCATATAGCTGGCTAATGTTTCTATCCAATATATTATTCGACCTGTTTAAGACGTTTTACGACCTATTGGAGGGCCCATGGAACTGCGACACTTGCGTTACTTCATCGCCGTGGCCGAAGAACTGCATTTCGGCCGCGCCGCGCTGGCCCTGGGCATCTCCCAGCCGCCTTTGAGCCAGCAGATCCAGGCACTGGAACAGGAGATTGGCGCCCGATTGTTCGAGCGCACCAATCGTCGAGTCGAATTGAGCGAGGCCGGACGGCTGTTCCTTGAAGAAGCGCGACGGGTGTTGATCCAGGTCGACAAGGCCGCCGACGTGGCCCGCCGTGCCCAACTAGGAGAACTGGGTGAGCTGAAAATCGGTTTCACCTCCTCGGCGCCGTTCAACTCCACCATTCCCCAGGCGATTTTCTCGTTCCGTCAGCGTTTCCCCGCGGTGCACCTGAACCTGCGGGAAATGAGCAGCACCCAAGTGGCCGACGCATTGCTGGATGAGGCGATCGAGGTCGGCATCATGCGGCCCTTGCCGCTGCCCGATGCCCTGAGGGAAATCGAACTTAGCCGCGAACCCCTGGTGGCCGTGCTCAGCGCCAAGCATCCCCTGGCCCAGGGCGATGAAAAAGGCCTGTTCCTCTCAGCGTTGGCCCAGGAGCCGTTCGTGTTTTTCCCGCGCAGCTACGGCAGCGGACTCTACGCGCAACTCCTGAGCCTGGCCCGCGACGCCGGCTTCAGCCCGCACTTCGCCCAGGAAGCCGGTGAGGCCATGACCATCATCGGCCTGGTCGCGGCAGGGTTGGGTGTCTCGGTATTGCCGGCGTCCTACCAACGCATGCGTATCGATGGGGTAGTCTATCGACCGCTGCTCGACCCGGCGGCGGTCTCGGCCGTGTGGCTGGTGCAGCGCAAGGAACAGCGTTCGCCGATGGCGAAGGCGTTTGTGGATTTATTGACGCAAGACACTTGCCGTTAATCCCAAACACTCGACCTCGATTAGATCGGCCTATCCTTCCCAGACCGTCGCGGGCCTATTGCCGTGGTAATCATAAAAACCCTGGAGTATCCAGGTGTCGCCCTGGCGTTCGAACGCGGCGCGCCATGCGCCTTTGCCACCGCCGGGGGACAGTTGGGCCATGGTGTACCAGTAATATCGATAGATTCGCTTGGTGGTTATCCTGCCGGCGCGGATATCTGCCAGGATTTCCCCGACCTTGGCTTCAGCCTCCTTGGGAAAGCTGGCGTATGACATCTGTGTTTCGGCCAACGCGCTGGTGCTGGTTTTGAATTTATCCGGTACAGGCTCCGGAAGGGGTGAAACCATGGGGGCGGTGGGTGAGGGTGTCCCTGTCACTTTGTTGGACTTGGCCTGTGTAACGATTTCGATGTCGAAGGGTTCATAGTTTGCGAGCGAACTGGTGAAGTTTGTAATGTCTTCGCCGGTGAGCAGCATGGTGTTTCGCTGGGTCTTGCCTTTGTTGAGAATGAGATAAGGCACGCGATTGTTCCTTATTTCCGTCAACAGGCCTGGCTTGTGCAGACGCTGCTTCTCTTCCCGAAGCGCAGTGATCATCTCGTTGTAATAATCCTCTGAAGCCATGTAGTTTTCTCGGGCGGCCTGCTCTTGCGGCCTGTCCCCCGGATGTAACGCCTGGGCCTTGGCATTCAATTTGGCTTCCACGGTCTTCAACATGGCCCGGGTGTCCTTGGATATCTTATCCATGGCCACTCTTTTCCTGCCTTTATGGGGCGTGAAGGTCATGAAGACCGCGCCGGTAAGGTTGTCCGTGATCAGGGTGGTGTGCACCTGGATTCGATCTTCAGTAAAGAACACTTTTTTGTGTGAAAGGATCGTGTCATATATCTTTATTTTTTGTGTTTCGCTCAGTTCGACGTCAGGCATGTTGGCTTCGATGTCCTTATAGCTAAGGGTCACGATTCGCCATGTGTTCATCTTGTCCAGCAGCTCGTCGTGGGAAGCCTGATGCCGGGACAGATTGCCCCGGCCCTGGGTCAGGTCCCTTATTTTCGAGAGATAGGCGTTGATGTCGAGCGCGCCTATATCGGCCATGCTTTCGTCCAGTAGGCGTTCGAGCAGCGTGTCGGGCATGGAGTGGAAAATCTCCTTTGCCGTGTTGACGGCTTCAAGGGTGGGGTAGCGATTGTTGACCAGCACCCCTTCTACCAATGCATTGAAATTGCGCTCTCGCGGCGTCTGCGGGGCTCGTCTGAACAGGCTCTGAAGCGCGCCGCCTCCGCGTAGGCGCTGCCGTTCTTCAACCTGCCAACGATCATTCTCCCAAATGACAGTCCGTTGGTTCGAGCGGTTGTTGGGCGCGTAGATGATTTGCTCGCCTGCCTGGACCGCCGTCTTGTAATAGCCGTTCTCCAGCATCAGGTAGCCTTGCCCGCTTGCATCCCGGTACCGGTGGCGACCCTCGTGGATCAATCCATGGCCGTCGAATCCTTTGAGCAGGTACGGCCACAGCTCCGGGTCCGTCATGGGGGGAAGCGCCGATAGCGTCGGGCGTGCTTGTCTGCGACGGCGTCCGGCGCGGGCCATGATCAAATCCTGTCCCGCCTCGGCGATGACCTCTCCCAGCCCGCCGACAAAATCAAGGGTCCACTGCTCCAGGCTGCCGTTCTCATCGTCTATCGCTGACACCGCGGCACCGCCGGCCATGGTCGGCAGGATCGCCCGTCCTAGCAGGCCGCCCAGCCGGCCAGCCGGGAACATCGACATCGCCCCCGTCAGCAGCATGAGGGCGCTGCGGCGTCCCTCTTGGGCGCCGGTACTGTCGCGCTCGGCATGGGTCACCGTCAACATGTCCACCGTCTTGATCCCATGGGCGATTTGCGTCTCATGCAACGCTTTGAACACATCCCCCTCGACGATGGGCGAAGCGATGGTCTTCGCGAAGTCATCCTGTGCCCTGTCCTTGGCCCACGCGAAGACAGACTGTGTGACTTTCTTGATTTTTTCCTCCAGCGTCAGGTTCTCCGAGGTCGATACCATGCTGGCAAGTTGCTCGGCCTGTTTGAGCAGCGGCAGGTGCGAAATGAGCCAACGGGTCATCTCCGGCGTGGCAGTAAGTGTTTGCGTCAAGGTTGTTTCCAACGCCCGCGCGCTTGGCGCATCCACGTCCCTGAACGTCTTGCCATCGGGGGCGCCTGGTGTGTACAGCGTCAACGAGGGGCGGCTCGCCGTCGCCTTCACCCCAAACGCCAGCAATTCCTTCAGCACGCTGTCGCCCCATTGCAGTTGGCGGACCACAACCTGGTGCCCGTTGACCTTCTCGCGCGCCGCCGCGGTCGGGCCGTCCAGTGCCGCCAGCACCAGCTTCAAACCGATATTGTCCCGGTCGTGCCGCAAGTCTCCCGAAATATGCGCGGCCCACACTTGGGCGCGCATCTGTTGCGCTTTCAAGGCCATCCACTGCGCCTGCTGTGCCCGGGCCACGCGTTGCAGCTCGGCCGGAAGCCGGGCGCCGATGTTCGCCCTTTCAATGACGTCCACAATTTGCGCGAAGCTCAGCGGCCCTTCCACGGTTGGGTGAGGGGCATTGCGTTCATCCTGGGTCAGGTTGGACATCGCCCACTGCATCAGGGAGCGACGGTCATCGACGATCCCCCTCACGCTGCCTTGCGAGACCCCGGAACCAAACGGCGAGCTGCCCGTCGGTGCGTGGGGGTCGCTCACGGTTCTTCTGATGCCCAGGGACACGTCCTCAGGGTCGACCGGCGGGTATTTCGCCTTGATGACATCGGCGAGCAACTGACGGGTCCGGTCCCGAAGAGCGTCCATGGTGGCCAGCGTCACCGGGTCCGGCGGCGGGGGCAGATCCGTCAGGGCTTTGTGCAGGTCCCGCGTCGCTGCCCACCATGCCAGGCGATCGCTGGCGGTAACGTGCGGGTTGCCGTGCAGCCAGTCATTGAGTCTCTTGAGGTTTAACCGCAGTTCGCGCTCGCCCATGGCGTTCGCCAGGTCCAGCTTGTGGCCGATGTCCGCCGCCACATCGACCCTGTTCATCCAGGCGCTGATTTCTTCCGCCGCCGCGGGACCATCCAGTACGGCATCGCACACGGCGGTTTTCTGCTCCGCCCGCAGTTCCGTGACCAGGCGAGCGAGGAAGTGCCCGGTCACGGGCGCGGTGTCGACTTCATCCCCAGCGTTGCCGTCTTGCGCCAGGCCGGCCTTGAGCGCCACCAGCGTGTCGTACAGTTGCAACGGCTGGCCCGGGCGGTACAGCACGGCATTTCCTGAATCGCTGGCGTTGTCATACCGCGACAAGGCCACGGCGCCCGACACCGGTACGCTGAAGCTCCACCGGCGGGGTGTGATCTCCAGGCTGAACACCCCGGGTCGGAGCCGTTCCGCCAACTGTGCACGAGACGCTGCGTCCGGCGCCGACAACGCATAGTCGGTCAGCGCCTGGTGCATCTGCGGGCTCATTGTCGTGTCCAGCCGATGCAGATCGGCCTGGGCCTTGAGTTGCCTGGCGAGCTCGTCCGCCAGCCAGTCGCCGACGTTGCGGTCCTGGCTGAAGTCGGCCGGCTTGTTCCAGAACTCATCTAGTGCATGGGTGAGCAGTCGTTCATAAAGCGCCGGTGTGGCGCTGATCAGCCGCTTGATTTCAGCTTTTGCGGCGCGCTCGTTCAGGGCGGCGGGCGCTGCGGTGGTATTGTCCTGGCGCGTGACAATCTCGATGTGGTCCAGGTCATGGAAGAATGCGCGCGGATCGATCCTGCCGGCGACGACTTGCAGCAAAAGGGTTTCGAGCGAGAGAGTGTCCGTCACCGTCTTACCGGTTGCCGGCTCATCGGCTGTGTGCTGCACAGGCGCGATCGTCTCTTCTCGCCGCGTACGCACGGACAGCTCGTGTACCGTCATGCTGCCCGCCAAGGCAGGGAAGGTTCTCCTGAACCAATAATCCAGGTGTTGCCTCATCACGTTGGAAGGCCGTGGGATGGCGTCGTTCAGGCGAATCATGTGTTGCTGCGACGCCTTGAGCTGGCTGATCAGCGAGGCATCCGGCAGCGTGGCGCTGTCGGCGAGCGGTAAGTCATGAGACCTTGTAAGAGGGGTGTGTTCCACTGCTTTTCTTCCTGGAGGAATGTTGGCAGCACAACCTATTCAGGAAAAGTTCGGGCGGGTGGTATATAGGTACCGCATGCGGGGAGGGGCGATAGGGTAGGAACGATCAATGAGCGCTATGACTTGGGCGCTTTCGGATCATTGAGTGGTTGTGAAGATTGCCAAATAATAGCTTCGCGAGTCGCCTGCGATTGTTTCTCCAGCACCCAATGCCCGATATCTACCAATATCAATGAGTGCGGCTGCGTCGCAATGTACTAGATCTGTTCGGCCAAGGTTTTTCCTCTCGAGTGGTCCCTGCCGAGGGTGAGTACTGGCTGTAGGAAAACGCGCATTTCAAGTTGAGACACTTCCTATTCCTTCCAGGTACCACGCCGTTGGGATTGCCACTCGCCTGCGCTGCGACGTCTTATTCATCACTCCGAATCGTCCGGCTCAGCGCTCCTTCCCAGCGGCAAGGGGTGCAGCCTGAAGCCCATGAATAAGGCCCCTGGAAATGCACTCATCTTTGGATGCCCTCTACACCAACGAAATCTCCCGTGAATCTCTCCGTCATTTGGATGACTTGTACTTGGAGCAACGCCACCTGGAGGGTTACGGCGAAGAAGTCGCGGCATTCGTCAATCGACAAAAAGCATTCGTCCAAGCGCATCCGCCAATCGCTATTTATCGAGTGGCCACCGAGGGCAGCCAGACGCGGTACGGCGGAACGATCCAGCAGGTGTCATCTTCGTTGACGTTCACCTTGGATAATGGCTGGAAAGTGTGCGCGGCGCAGAAAGGCGACCAGGTGGTGTACGCCGATGGCAGCACGGCACGGATCATCACTGGGGCCGGGGAAGCCAATAGCAATATCGCGCTGGTCGGCAGTCGTTTGAGCAATGGCGACGAAATCATCAATACGCTTCAGAAACGTTTCCTGATCATCGTGCGTGAAGGCGTGCCGATGGCGGAGGATTTCTTGCCTGCTCTTAAACGGGCGGATGTTCATCGCCTGCACTCGAATGCGATGAAGGAAGACAGCCAATGAACGAGGGGCTGCTGCGCAGCCCAGCGGGAGCACGCTCCCTCGCCACAAGGTTCATGCTGAACACGCAAACAGAGTGAAGATGATCTACCTGATGCCTGTGAAAGCGAGGGTGCCGGTAACATCCGGGTCTGCCATCAAACCCTGTGGGAGCGAGCTTGCTCGCGATGACGGCGGCACAGCCCGCATCACCGGCACTGACCCAGCGCTATCGCGAGCAAGCTCGCTCCCACCTGAGGGGTGTTGGATGGCCTGGCATCAATTGCCAGGCTTCCCTAATGGCTCCAAAGGCGCTTTTTACTGCACCTTCGCCAAATCCCCTTTCAACGCAACACCGGCCATGATCGCGCCGGCGTGGCATTCATAGGTGGTGGGGTCTTTGCGTTCGTTGCTCTTGTAGAAGCTGACGATGTTGGTGACGGCGTTGGCGCCAGCGTTCTTGGCGGCCTGGTGCAGACTGATCAGGGCTGATTGCAGCACCCATTCGCAGGCCACTTCATCGGACTTGTTGAAGGCGTTGGTTTTCTTGTTGGTCACGGCGCCGGGGCTGACCACGGTGACGTTGCCAGCCGGTTTGTTACCGGCCAGGTAGAACTTCACGCTGCCGTCGATCTTGCCGGTGCGGATGGCTTCGGCGACGACCTTGTCGAATGGCAGGAACAGCGCGGTATCACGGGCCTGGCTGAGGCTTGGCAGGGTGCTGAGCAACAGGGCGGCGGTCACGACGATTTTCTTCAACGACATCAGGGTCTCCTTGACGCAGGGGTAACGGGTTTTGAATTCGAGTCAGCGCCAGCGGCGGAAGATCAGCGAGGTGTTGACCCCACCGAAGGCGAAGTTGTTGTTCATCACGTATTCGTTGCTCATCGACCTGAATTCGTTGCGCAGGTAGTCGAGCTGGCCGCATTGAGGATCAACCTCATCGAGGTTGAAGGTGTGCACGTACAGGTCGCTTTTCAGCATTTCGATGCTGAACCAGGACTCCAGCGCCCCGCAGGCACCCAGGGTGTGGCCGAGGAAGCTCTTCTGCGAGCTGATGGGCATGTGCTCGCCAAACAGGCTGCTGGTGGCCAGGGTTTCGGCAATGTCGCCCTGTTCGGTGGCGGTGCCATGGCCATTGACGTAGCCGATGGCCGAGGGTTCGAGGCCGGCATCTTCCAGGGCCAGTTCCATGGCCCGGCGCATGGTGACCAGTTCGGGGCGGGTTGCGTGCTGGCCGTCGGCGTTGCTGCCGAAGCCGACGATCTCGGCATGAATCCGTGCGCCGCGGGCCAGGGCGTGTTCCAGTTCCTCAAGCACGAGCATGCCGGCGCCTTCGCCGATCACCAGGCCATCGCGGCCCTTGTCGTAGGGACGCGGGCTGGTTTGCGGCGCATCGTTTTTCAGGCTGGTGGCGTAGAGCGCATCGAAGACCATCGCTTCGGTCGGGCACAGTTCTTCCGCACCGCCGGCCAGCATCAACGGCAGGCGCCCGAACTTGATGGCCTCGTAGGCATAGCCGATGCCGTGGCTGCCACTGGTGCAGGCACTGGAAGTGGGGATCAGGCGTCCGGTCAGCCCGAAGAAGATGCTGATATTGGCCGCCGTGGTGTGGGGCATCATGCGCACATAGGAGTTGGCGTTCAGGCCCTCGGCCACGCTGTTGAGCAGCATGTTGCCGAATGCCTTGATCTCGTCGGTGCTGCCGGTGGATGAACCGCAGGACACGCCCATGCGCCCGTCCTTGATCGATTCGTCGCCCAGCAGGCCGGCGTCGGCCAGGGCCTGTTCCGCCGACGCGACTGCCAGGCGCGAGACTCGCCCCATGCTGCGCAATTGTTTGCGGGTCCAGTGGGCTGGGACCTGGAAGTCGTCGATGGGGCCGGCCAGGCGCGTGTTCAGTTCGGTGAAACGGTCCCACTCATCCATGCGCCGGATGCCGCTGCGGTTGGCGGCGAAGTTGGCTGCGATGGTTTCCCAGTCGCTGCCCACGGAGGTGATGCCGGCCATGCCGGTGACGACGACGCGCTTCATCAGCACAAGCCTCCATTGACGGCCAGCACCTGCCGGGTGATGTAGCCGGCTTCGGCGGACATGAGGAAGTTCACCGCGCCAGCCACTTCTTCCGGGGTGCCCATGCGTTGGGCGGGGATCATTTTCATCAGTTCTTCCACGGGTACGTTTTCATCGAGCATGGCGGTGTCGATCAACCCCGGCGCGACGCAATTGACGGTGATCTTGCGCTTGCCCAGCTCGATTGCCAACGCCTTGGCCGCGCCGATCAAACCGGCCTTCGAAGCACTGTAGTTGACCTGGCCGCGATTGCCGATCAGCCCGGAAACCGAAGTGATGCAGACGATCCTTCCGGCGGCGCGACGACGGATCATCGGCATCATCACCGGGTGTAGCACATTGTAGAAACCGTCGAGGTTGGTGCGCATCACCACATCCCAGTCGTCTTCGCTCAAGGCCGGGAAGGCGCCATCGCGGGTCAGGCCGGCATTGAGCACCACGCCGTAATAGGCGCCGTGGGCTTCGACATCGGCTTCGAGAATGGCCTTGCAAGCGGCGCGGTCGGCCACGTCGAATTGCAGCACCCGGACGTTGCGGCCCAGGGCCTGGATTTGTGCCTGGACCGCCTCGGCCTCGGCGCGACCGCTGCGGCAGTGCAGCACGATGTCGTGCCCGGCCTGGGCCAGGCGCAGGGCGATGGCGCGGCCGATGCCACGGCTGGAGCCGGTGACCAGTACGGATTCAGTCATGGCGGGGTTCCTGTTGCGGACGGTTCATGAAGGTAATGGGCGGCCTGGGGCGGGCGGAATACATTGAGCCGGGCCGTGGCATGGATGCCGGGGGCGTGGATGTGGCATTCGAACACGCCCATGCCGTTGTCGTCTTCCAGGGAGCGCACGCCATGGATGCTCAGCTCGATACCGACGGGAAAGCAGTCGACGTTGCATTCGAACTTGCGGGTGCCGAGCAAGAAGCCCAACTCCACGGCATCGCCGCGTCGGCGGGCGTGGCAACCGGCAAACGCCGCGACACTCTGGGCCATCAGTTCGATGCCGACCCAGGCCGGCAGTGCGCCGTCGTCGCGGTTGAACAAACCGCCGGGCTTGACGGTGGCGTGGGTGTGGATCTGTTCGTCATCGAACGACAGGATCCGGTCGATGAGGATCATATCGCCGGCATGGGGCAGCAATTCGGCGAGCGGCCAGTCAATCATGGGGCATCTCCGATAATCAGGCTGACGTTGTTGCCGCCGAAGGCAAATGAATTGCTCATCAGGCGGCGGGGGGTGAACGGGTTCAGGCGGGTGCTGGCGGTGACCCAGTTCAGCGCTGGCAGGGCAGGATCGGCCTGGCCGTCCCAGACGTGCGGCGGTAGGGCCTGGGCGGTGTTTTGTGTGCTCAGGGCCAGCCAGCAGAACGCCGCTTCCAGTGCCCCGGCCGCGCCAAGGGTATGGCCGGTCATGGGTTTGGTGGACGAGCAGGGCACGCCCGCCGGGAACAGCCCGGCCACGGCCTGGCTTTCCATGGCGTCATTGTGTTGCGTGGCGGTGCCATGCAGGTTCAGGTAGTCGATCTGGCGAGCGTCGAGGCCGGCACAGCGCAGGGCTTTTTCCATGGCCTGGCGCGCGCCGCGACCGCTGGGTTCGGGCGCGGAGATATGGTGGGCATCGGAACTGGCGCCGTCGCCGAGCAAGGCTATCGGTGTTCCCTCGCCTGGCGTCTTGCTCATGAGGAACAGCACCGCCGCTTCGCCAATGTTGATGCCGCTGCGGTTCACCGAGAACGGATTGCAGCGTTCGTTCGACACCGCTTCCAACGCGGAGAAACCGTTGAGGGTCAGTTTGCACAGGCTGTCCACGCCACCGCACAGCACCGCATCGCACAGGCCCAGGTCCAACAGGCGCCGGGCGCTCATCAAGGCGCGGGCGCTGGAGGTACAGGCCGTGGAAATCACGTAGGACGGGCCGCTCAGGCCGAGCCAGTCGGAAAGAAAGTTGGCCGGCGCGCTGAGCTCCTGTTGCTGGTAGTCGTAGCCGTCGGGGAAGCGCTGCTCGCGCAGGTAGTGGGCAATGCCCTGGCTGGCCTCGTCGATGCCCGACGTGCTGGTGCCCAGAACGATGCCGATGCGAGCGCGACCGTAGGCCTGGATGGCCAGGTCGATCTCGGCGCGAATCTGCAGCCCCGCTTCCAGCAGCAGTTGATTATTGCGGCTGCGTTGCGCCGCCAGGGCAGGGGGGATGGGCGCGAGTTCACCCGGCACCGCGGCGACCGGCAAGGCCCGTTCGGCCACCCAGCCATCCTCGCTGCGCACGCCCGAGCAGTCGCCGGCAAACAGGTTGCGCGCGACAGTGTGCTTGTCGCGGCCCAGGGCGCAGATCACCCCGAGGGCATTCAGGTAGGCGGTCATGGGGCGTTCTCGGTCAACGGTGTGATGCGGTAGCGGGGGCCTTGGGGCAGGCTCATTTCGAAATCCAGCGGCTGCGTGTAGCGCACCTGCCAGCGATCATCGAGGGCCCGTTGCGACGCCTGTCGCCGGGCCGCCGGATAGTTGCCGGACAGCTCGGCTTCGGGGGTCAGGGCGAACAACAGCGCGGCGAACAACTCCCGGGCCTCGGCATTGGGTGGCAGCAGACCGTCGGCCTGCCACTGGCCGTCGACCAGTCGCTGACGGGCCACGGGAATGCCCAGGGGGTCCATCATCGACCAACGGATGCCGGTGTCTTCGCGCTGGATCACCAGCAACCAATCCTGGCGTTGGCCGGCCAGGGTCCGCTCGATGTGCAGTTGCATCGGCAACGCCAGGGTCGGCGTACGGGCGGGCAGCGGCGCCTGGCTGGCGCAGGCGCTGAGCAGCAACACACAGGCGATCAGCAGGCTACGGATCATCCGGCAGCCCCTTCGCCAGGCTTGCGCGCCACCACATTGACCAGGGTTTCCTCACGCTCGCCAAATGGCTTGGGCCGGCGCAGGCCAAAGCGTTCCAGCAGGCCGAAATCCTTGGCACGGCTCCACCACAGGTACGGGTAGGAGACGTTGCGGTCTTCGAACCGGAACCCTTGATCGCGGATCATCTGCAGGTACTGCGCGGCACTTTTCTGCACATGCATGGGATGACGGAACAGCCAGCGGATCACCCAGGTATCGATGTAGGCTTCGGTGGATTCGGCGAACATCAAATAGCCGCCGGGCTTGAGTACGCGGTAGAACTCGGCGAGGGCTTTTTCCTGCTCCACCAAGTGATGGAACGTCTGGTGGCAGAACAACAGGTCGACGCTGGCGTCGGGCACCGCCAAGGTCGCGCAGTCGCTGCCGATCAGTTCCACGCTCATGCCTTGGCGCGTGGCTTCCTCCCGGCTCAGGTCCAGGCTGTGAGGGTCGGCATCCACGCCGATCAGGCATTGTGGCGCGAACACTTGGCGCAGGTACTGGAATGATTTGCCCTGGCCGCAGCCGGCGTCCAGCAGCACCGGGTTGGCCGGCAGCGCGGTGCTGAACAGGCTGCGCAGGTCGTTGATCGCCACGCGCAACACGTGGTGCTGCCAGGTGTGGCTGCGCAGGAACCAGAAGCCGAAGCGGGTTTCTTCGACGTAGTTGTCGCTCAGGTAGCTCATGGTTGCTGACTCGGCGCCGGGCTTGCGCAGATTTCCGAGAGCATGCGCAGGCGCCGCTTGGGTTCGCTGACAAACGGGTTGCGCTGATCCCAGGCGTAGCCAGCCAGGATCGAACTGATCATGCGGCGGATGTCGTCTGAGCCTTCGGTGTAGAAAATCACGTCCTGGAAGGTGCCGGCGTACCAGCCCTCGACATAGCAGCGGAAGGTGTCGACGCCGCGCTTGAGCGGCTCGGCGAACTCGCTTTGCCAATCGACACTTTCACCTTGCAACTGACGGTGGAGCACGTCGGCGGCCATGCTCGCCGAACGCATGGCAATGGTTACGCCGGAGGAGAACACCGGGTCGAGGAATTCCGCGGCGTTGCCCAACAGGGCAAAGCCCGGGCCGTGCAGGGTCTTGACGTTGGCCGAGTAGCCGCCGATGGTCCGCGCCGGGGTGTCCCACTGCGCATTTTGCAGCACGCCGGCCAGGCTTGGGGTTTCGTCGATGAAACCACGCAGGCAGGCATCGAGGTCGTCGGTGCGGCCGGCGAAATGTTCCGCCGCCGCGACCACGCCCACCGAGCAGCGCCCGCCGCTGAACGGAATGGTCCAGAACCACACGTCACGTTTGCTCGGGTGGGTGGTGATGAGGATCTTTTCCCGGTCGAACGCCGGAGCGTCGATGCGATCCTCGATGTGCGTGAACACCGCCTGGCGCAGCGGGAAGTTCGACGGCGCCTCAAGGTCCAGCAGGCGCGGCAGGACGCGACCATAGCCGCTGGCATCGAGCACGAAGTCGGTTTCGACGCAGTACTCGCTGCCGTCTTCACGCTGCACGCCCAGTCGTGGTTTGGCAAGGGTGAAGTCGGCACTGGCAATCGCTTGGCCGTAGCGGATCTCCACACCTTGCAGGGCGGCCTGGTCGGCCAGCAACTTGTCGAAGTCGGCCCGTTGCACTTGGAAAGTGGTGGGCTTGCCGTTGCTGAAGGTATCGCCGAAGTCGAAGGCGCTGTAGCGCTCGCCCCAGGCAAATGCGGCGCCGTTCTTGCGCTGGAACCCGGCGGCATTCACCGCGTCGAGCATGCCGGCTTCTTCAACGAAATCCAGGCAATGGGACAACAGGCTTTCACCGATGGAGAACCGTGGGAAATGCTGGCGCTCGATGACCAGCACGTCGTGGCCCTTGCGCTTGAGCAGCGCGGCGGCGATGGCCCCGGAGGGGCCGGCACCGATGATGACGACCTGGCGATATTCCGTTTCAGTCACAGGCATTGGGATTCCTTGAATATCCGTAATCATCGTTGGTCTTCTTGAGCGGGTGTGGGGTGTTCGTGACGCCCGGCCCATGGCGCCAGCATGAAACTGAAGGCCAGCCCCAAGCTCACCGCCAGGCCGAAATTACTTACGGCCGGTGTGCTGGAAAGCGCCAGCAGGCCGAACGACAGCCAGGTGGTGATCGCTGCCAGGAAAGTGCCCAGCAGGCTCACCGCCGCGCCACCAATCTGCTCGCGCATCAGGATCGCGTAATCGACGCCAATGGCCGTCACCAGCAGCAGGCCGAACAGGCTGAACAGGGTCAGTGGCTGCCCCAGCCAGCCGAGGCTCGCCAGGCTGCACAGCGCGGCCAGCAACGGCAAGGCGACGATGCGCAAGGCCGCACCGACCCCGAACGGCCAGATCAGCACCAGCACGATCAGCACGCAGGAGGCCAGTTTCAACTCGGCGGCGCTGATCTGCGTGGCGGCGAAGACCCGGTTCAGGTCGCCCAGGCGATCCACCAGTTGCACCCCCGGAAGGTCCACGGCTTGCACCCGCAGCAGCGCGGCATCGTTCAAGCCTTGCAGGCTGATCATGGCGGCCACGCCTTGGGCGGTGGGGCCGAGCCAGAGCGTGCGGTACGGCTCGGCCAGGGGGCCGGCCAGCGCGGCATCGATGTCGGTCACCGGCAAGGCCTGCAATTGCGCCAGTTCCGCTTGCAGCGCGGCGACCGGCACGCCCAGGTCCAGCAACGGCTGCCAGACAGCCGGCAACCGGGCCAAGGCCTCACGCACCTTCTGTTGATCGGCGGGCGGGCTCACCAGTTGGTTCAGCGACAGGTAGCCCTGGAGTTTTTCCAGGGCGATCAACTGATCCAGCCGCTCGTTGAGAGCGGTCTGGCGCTCCAGCAGTTGAGACTGATTGTCGGCGCGGATCAGGAAGAACTGGCTGGTGGGCTGGAAGCCTGTGATGCGCGCGATGTCGCGGGCTTCGTCGGTGAGGTGCTGAGGCGTGCCGATCCACTGGCGGATGTCGTTTTTCGTGGTCAGGTGCCAGAGGCCGCCGGCGCAGAAGCTCAGCAGCAACACCAGCAGCACTGGCGTGGGCACCCGTGCCAACAACGCCTGGCGGATCTGGAGCAGGCATTCGCACAGCCGCAGCGGCCACTGGGCCGGACGCAAATCCGCACCGTTGAGCAGCGCCGGCAACAGGCACACCGCGGTCAGGTAGGCACCCACCAGCCCGGCGGCAGAAAATATCGCGATCTGGGTCAGGGCCGGGAACGGCGTCCAGGCCAGGGCCAGGTAGCCGATGCAGGTGGTCGCCAGGCTCAGGCTCAGCCCCGGCAGGGTCAGGCGCAAGGCCGGCCAGCTGCGCCATGGCTTGAGGCTCCAGCTCTTGGACAGGTAGTGCAGGGGGTAATCCACCGCGACGCCGATCAGGCTGGAACCCAGTACCAGGGTCATGACATGCATGCGCCCGAACAAGGCCACGCACGCCACGGCGCCGAACAGCATGCCCACCAGCACCGGCACGAACGCCAGCCACACGCGCAAGCGTCGGAAGGCCAGTAACAGCAGCAGCAAGATGCCGACCGTCGCGCCACCGCCGACCCAGGTGATTTCCCGCGACGCCTGTTGCTGGCCGCTGGCGGCGTACAGCAGGCCGCTGGCCGCCAGCAGTTGCCCTTGGGCCTGGCCCGCCTGGTCGCGGCCGCGTTGCAGCAGCTCGGCCACTTGCAGCGGCAGGTTCATATCGAAGGCGGTGCCCTGGGCACGGGCCCGCAGCATCACCCAGCTTTTACCGTCGGCATCGGCGACCAGGGCCCCGCTGCCGATGTCGAATTTGATCGCGCCGCGTTGGGGCTGGCTGTTCTGGATGCGCCCGGTCAGGCCTAGCCAATCGTCCTGGTTCGGCACCAGGCTGAAGCCGCTGAATGGGTCGAACAGGGCCTGCACCCGTTGCTGGATGAACGCCTGGGGCTGTTCGATCAGTTGCTGCCGGTCCGCCGCCGAGAGCATCGCCAACCGCCCGTTGAGCAGTTGCGTACGCAGCGCCGGCAAGTCGGCCTGCAATGTCCACTGCACCTTGTCGAACAGGCCGCTGGCCTGCCATTGCTCGCCCAGGGTTTGCGCCAGGGCGATGGCTTGCTGGCGATCGGCATGACCCACCAGCACCAGCACCTCGCGATTCAACGGTTCCTGCATGCGCTGCTCGGCGATCAGTTCCAGGGCATCAGGCGACGTGCCCGGCACCAGCTCCATGAGATTGGCCGACAGCGGCGCGCCGTTGCGCCACTGCCAGCCGGCGAGCGCGAGCACTGCCAGCAGCAGGATCAGGAACAGCCGTGGCAGCATCCGTTCACTCGGCAAAATCATGTTGCTCCGTTTCGCTCAAGGGCTGTGCGCTGGTGCTGTCCTGCATGCGCAGTACAGTGCTGTCGCCCTGGGTTTCCAGCAGTTCGATGCGCTGGACCAGTTCGCCGCCATCGATGTTGATCTGCTTGAAGACCTGTTTGAGCAGCACCGAGCGCGGGGTCAGGGTGAGTTTCCACTGCTGTGGCTCGCCCGACAGGCTCAGCTCGAAATCCCGCTGCAAGCCACTGCTATCACCCTGCAGGACCGCCAGGAACAGACGGTTCTGCTCGGCGCCAGCGCTCTTGTTCGGCAGCATCTGCCAGGCATTGCCGTCCCGTCGGGCGATGCCTTGGGCGGTGATGCGGTAGTCCTGTTGCAGCGGGGTTTGCAGCAGCCACAGCAGGCCGTGGTTTTTCGCCAGCACGAAGCGACCCTTGCTGGTGAGGGGTTGGGGCAGGGCGCGCAGGTGTTTTTCCTGGATGAACTGGCCGTGGATCACCTCCGGGCGGGCCAGTTGGTCGCTCAATTGCTGCAGGTCGAAGGCCTGGGCCAACGGCGCCAGGCAACACAGCAGCAGGCAGATCGACAAACGTTTCATGGCAGTTTCCTTTCGACGGCTTCGACAAAGACCCGGGGCGAGGCCAGCAACATTTCGCGGCTGGCGAGGTCCACGGCCACCTGCACCGAACTGGCGCGGGTCAAGCGTTCGCCGGTGGCTGCGTCGCTGATCAGGTAATTGATCTTCAGCCGGTTTTCCCACTCCACCAGGCTGGCACGCACGGTCAGGGCCTGGCCGAACACGGCGCTGCGCACGTAGCGCAGTTGCAGGTCGATAACCGGCCACGCATGGCCGGATTCGAGCATGTCGTTGTAGTTGTGGCCGATCAGGTCGAGCAGCGCACAGCGAGCCACTTCCAGGTATTTGACGTAGTGGCCGTGCCAGACCACATTCATCGAATCGACGTCGAAAAACGGCACCACGATGTGGGTGTCGACGTGCAGAACGCCTTGGCTACGCATGCAGCCTCCAATGTTGTTCGGCGATGCGTTGCAGGCACAGGCGCAGTTCGCCTTCCAGGGCGCGGTCTTCGATGACCGGGGCGAAGTCCTCGGCCAGTTGCTGGTGCATGGCGGCCAGGGCCGGCGGCAGCGGCCGCGCGTCTTCGGCACGACTGCGCAACCATACGCCCTGGTTGGCCGCCAGCAGCGTGGCGGCAGCGACTTGTTCGGTCAGCTCCAGCACGCGGATCGCGTCCCGGGCGGCGATGGTGCCCATGCTCACCTTGTCCTGGTTGTGACACTCGGTGGAGCGTGAGAACACGCTGGCCGGCATGGTGTTTTTCAGGGCCTCGGCGGTCCAGGCGCTGGTGCCGATCTGCACAGCCTTGAAGCCATGGTTGAGCATCGCCCGCTCGGCGCTGGCGCCGGACAGGTTGCTCGGCAGGCCATGGTTGTAGCGCTCGTCCACCAGCAGCGCGAGTTGCCGATCCAGCAAATCCGCGACGTTGGCCACCAGATTCTTCAGGCTGTCCATGGCGAAGGCGATATGCCCGCCGTAGAAATGTCCGCCGTGGAGCACGCGCTCGGCTTCGGCGTCGATGATCGGATTGTCGTTGGCGCTGTTGAGTTCGGTCTCGATGAACGAACGCAGCCAGCCCAGGCTGTCGGCCAGCACGCCGAGTACATGGGGCGCGCAGCGCAGGGAGTAGCGATCCTGCAGGCGATGCAGCGGCGCCGTCGGCGCATCGATCGCCAGGTCCTTGCGCAGCCACGCGGCGACTTGCATTTGCCCTGGGTGTGGCTTGGCGGCGAACAGGCGCTCGTCGAAATGTTCCGGGTTGCCTTGCAGGGCGACGACATTCAACGCGGTGATACGGGTCGCCAGTTGCAGCAGGTAGTCGGCCCGGGCGAAGGCCAGGCAGGCCAGGCCGGTCATCACAGCGGTGCCGTTCATCAGCGCCAGGGCTTCCTTGGGCCGCAGCACCAGTGGGGTCCAGCCCAGTTCACGGTGCACGTCGGCGGCCAGGCGCCGCTCGCCGCGGAACATCACTTCCCGTTCGCCGGACAGCGTGGCCGCCACATAGGACAGCGGCGTCAGGTCGCCGCTGGCGCCCACCGAGCCTTCTTCCGGAATCAGCGGCAGGACGTCGTGTTTGAGAAAGGCCTGGAGCCGCTCCAGCAGTTCCACCCGCACCCCGGACACGCCTTGGCACAGCGACTGCAAGCGCGCCGCCAGCACCGCGCGGGTGGCCTGGGCGTCCAGCAGCTTGCCCAGGCCACAGCCGTGGAACGTGTACAGATGACGCGGCAGGGCCTCGACGTGGTGCAGCGGCACCGCCACCACGCAAGAGTCACCGTAGCCGGTGGTCACACCGTAGATCACGCCTTCCTTGTCCAGCAAGGAGTCGAGGAATTGCGCACCCTTGGCGATGCGCTGGCGGAACGCCGGATCCTCCTGCAACTGCGTCGGGGCCTGACGGTTGGCCAGGGCCAGCACATCTTCGATGCGCAGGGGGCGTTCGCCGAAAGTTACCGGCTCAAGAGTGGGCATCGTCATCGGTCTTCCAGAAAGGGTAAAAGTTGAACCACTGTTGGGGCCCCTGGAGGCAGTACTGCGCCAGGCGCTCGGCATAGTGGCCGGCCCAGTGGGCGATCACTTGCTCGCGGTCGTTGCGTTTCCACACCACGGCCTCGGCGAAGGGTTCGAGGGTGACGCGATAGCGCCCCTCGTGCTTGAGGCACATCAGCAGGTTGACCGGGCATTTCAGCAGGCCGGCCAGCAACCAGGGCCCTTGGGGGAATGCCGCCGGGTGGCCCATGAAGTCCACGGTCACGCTACGACCGCCATGCAGCGGCACGCGGTCGCCGGCAATCGCCAGCCACTCGCCGCGCTCCAGGTGCTCGCTCAGTTGCAACATGATCACCGGGTTCAGCTCGCTGACCTGGATCAGCCGCAAGTGCGTGGCGCCGGCCTCGCCCAGCAAACGGTTGAACTGCTCGGCATGCTTGGTGTGCACCAGCACGTTCATGGTCACTTTCTCGCCCAGCTCGGCCAGGGCCCGGCACATCTCCAGGTTGCCCAGGTGCGCGCCCACCAGCATTTGCCCGCGGGCATCGCGCAGGTGATTGCGCAGCAGCGCCGGGTCGACGATTTCGATCTGGTCGATGCTCAGCTTGCCGTTCCAGACGTCGAGCTTGTCGAGCAAGGAATCGGCGAACGCCATGAACTGCCCGAACACCCGCCAGCGGGTCGGGCGCAGTTCGGGGCGTGCGCTCCAGTCGGCCAGGCGTTGCTGGTATTGCCAGGCTGCCTGGCGCGCGCTGCGGCCGAAAATGAAAAAGTACAGGACGATGCCGTACAGCACCGGGGTCAGCAAGCGTCGGCCGAGCACCTTGGCGGCGAGCGCGGTGAGTTTCATCAGCCAGAAACTGCCGCGTTCCTGGCGGTCGGCCCAATGTTGTTTGTCTGCCTGAAGGCTCATGCCCGCCACCGTCGCCAAAGAATCAGGGGGGCGCGCACCAGCATGCCGAAGAACAGCCGGGTGTGCATGCTGGAAATCAGCACATTGTCGTGGAACAGGCGAAAGTGCGAAACGCCGTCCTGAGGGTAATGGACCCGGGTGTGCAGCCAGTGCATCGGCTGGTTGCGCCAGGCCAGGCGCACCAGGATGTCCGAGTCGAAATCCATGCGCTTGCCGATATTGGCCGAGTCGATCAGCGCCAGGGTCGGTGCCAAGGGGTAGACCCGAAAGCCGCACATCGAGTCGCGGATTTGCAGGGAGAGGCTGTTGATCCAGACCATGACGTGGGTCAGGTAGCGCGCGTACAGGCGACCTTTCGGCACGCTGGCGTCGTAGTGCGGATAGCCGCAGATCACTGCGTCCGGGTGGGCACGGGATTGCTCGATGAAGGTCTTCACGTCGCCCAGGTCGTGCTGCCCGTCAGCGTCCACTTGCAAGGCGTGGCTGAAACCCAGGCGCGACGCTTCCCGCAGGCCGGTCATCACCGCGCCGCCCTTGCCCTGGTTGACGGCCAGCCTGACCAGATGCACGTGCGCGCCCTCGGCCAGCCGTTCCAGTACGGCGGCACATGCCCGGTTGCTGGCGTCATCCACCAGCACACAGGGCAGGCCGTTGGCGAGCAATGCCTGGACCACCGCCGAAATGGCGGTTTCGTGGTTGTAGACCGGGATGACGGCGCAGGGGTTATGCATCTTGCCTGTCCTCCATCGATCCATTGTCACCAGGAAGCTTATCGTGGCGAGGGAGCTTGCTCCCGCTGGGCTGCGAAGCAGGCCCCTGTGTTTGAGAACGCTGGGCGAGCGCTGCGCGCTCGAGCGGGAGCAAGCTCCCTCGCCACAGGGATTTGATTGCAGGCCTAGGCATTGTTTTCCCCCAACACAATCCGCCCGCTGGAACAGGCCGCCGTGGCATTGCGGTAGGCAAAGTACAGCTTGCCGCGTTCGCGGTCGAAGCGCAGGTGCAGTTGAAGGTCATCGCCGGGGCGCACCAGTTGCTGGAATTTCAATACTTCCATGCCGACGAACCGGGGCGGCAGATTCAGCAATTGGCGGCCGATGCTCAAGGCCCAGTCGACCTGTACCACGCCGGGCAATACCGGTGCGGTGGGGAAGTGGCCGCTGAAGTATGCAAGGTCAGGCGGCACGACCAGTTGCAGGCTCCACTCACCGTCGGTTTCGACTTGCTCCAACACGTCAGGGGCTTTGGGGCGTGGCGCGAGCAGCAGCGCCTCGACCTCGGCCTGGGGCAGCTTGCCCTGGGCGTTGAGCGGCAACTGCCGTACCCAGCGCCAGCGCCGTGGCAGAGCCAGGGTTTCGCAATGTTCGCTCAGGTGGCGGCGCAGGCCCTCGGTTACGGCGCGCCGGCCCTGGTTACGCAAGGCTCGCAGGCCTGCGTCGCTCAGCACCAGTAGCGCGCCGAGGGAGGCGCGATTCTCCTGCACGACGCCCAGCCGCGCTTCGCTGACCCAGTCGTGGGTTACCAACGCCTGTTCGAGCATGGGCAGGGAGATGCGCTTCTCTTCGAGCTTGACGATACGGTCCAGTCGCCCCAGCAGCTCGAAGCGCCCATCTTCGGCGATTCGCGCCGCGTCGGCGGTGTGTTCCACATGCCCGGAGGGCAGATAGGGCGAAGCGATCAGCAAGGCGCCGTCGCTGTCCTGGCTCAGCTCGACGCCGGCAAAGGGCTGCCACCATGGGTCACCCTGGCGCCAGGCGATGCCGCCGGTTTCCGAGCTGCCGAAAATTTCCGTCGGCCATTGCCCCAGGCGTTGCTGCAAGCTTTGCGCGGCCTCGGTTGGCAAGGCGCCGCCGGAGGTGAACACCCGGCGCACGCTGCTCAGTGCCGGCCAATCGAGGTTATCGCCCATGCGCTTGAGCAACGCCGGGCTGGCGACCCAGGCGAACACCGGCTGCTCGCGGCTGGCGCGTTGCAGGTCTTCGGGAAACGCCAATTGCCTGCGCCCGAACGGACGCCCGGCGCACAGCGGCCACAGCACTCGGAACAGCAGCCCGTAGATATGCTGGGTGGCAACGCTGCCGATCATGCAGGCCGGGCCCAGGTCGGCGCCCCACAGCTGTTCCAGGGCCTGGACTTCATTACTCAACTGGCGCAGGGTTTTCTCGATGCGCTTGGGCTCGCCGCTGGAGCCGGAGGTGCACAGGCTCAGCCAGCAGTGATCGAGGTCCAGTACGGCGGCGTCCATCGGCGCGTGTTGCACGTCGTCGGGATGGGTGTCGCCGGGCTGGTCGGTCAGCCACAGGTCCACCTCCGACGCCCAGCGCTGGCGTGTCTGCGCTTGCAGGTCGGCGGGAAGCAGGACGCGCACCCCGGCATGCCATGCACCGAGCAGGGCGGTGGCCAGGTCGGCTGCATCTTCCAGGTGCACCGCCACATGGCGCACGCCCCGGGCTTGCAGGCCGGCCGCCAGGCGCAACGCCGCGCCCCGCAGTTGCGAATGATCCAGCGCCGGTTCGACCGCGACGACGCGTTCCGGCTGAGCCCTGAGCAACATCCGCTCAAGTGTTATCCAATTCATGGGCGGCCTCTTACCCGTTGTCGTATGAGCCATTCAATGGCAAACAGCAGCCCCATCAACCCGTAGGAAATCAGGCCGGTGTACAACATCCACCAGCTCAGCGGCGCCCAGAGGGTCAGGGCGGCGGCGAGCAAACCGTTACACAGGAAAAACACACTCCAGGCCACCGTGACCTGACGCGTATAGACCACCGCCTTGGCCGGCAGCTGCGGTTCGCGCAGGCGGGCCAGGCGTTCGATCATTGGCGGGCCGTATTTCAGGCTCAGGGCGAACAGCCCGAGCATGAACCCGCTGATCAGCACCGGGTACCAACGCAGCAGGAGCGGGCTGTCGAACAGCGCGAGCAACACGCAAAACACGATCGCCGTGGTCGCCATCCAACGGCTGCCGTCGCCGCCCTTGCCTAGCAACGCCCGGGCCAGCCAAAGGCTACCGAGCAGCAACCCGAACTGCCACGGGGCGAAATGCTCCATGCCGAAATACACCGCAAAGGGGTACAGCAGGCCTGCCAGCAGCAGGCCGAGGCCAATCAGCCGAGTCATGCGGCCGGTTGAACCAGTCGATAGACCGCCTCGACCACGTCATTGACGGTGCGCACCGACTTGAATTCTTCGGCGGCGATTTTCTTGCCGGTCTGGCGTTTGATGTGGTCGATCAGGTCAACCGCATCGATGCTGTCGATTTCCAGGTCTTGGTACAGGTTCGATTCCAGCGTCACGCGCTCTGGGTCCAGCTCGAAGAGCTCAACCAGGGCGTCACGCAGGGTGTTGAAAATGTCATCACGAGTTTGCATGGTCCGGTCTCAGGGGCGTTTTGCAGTGACGAAGGCCGCAAGGCTTGCCACATTGCTGAAATGGTTACGAGTGTCCTTGGCGTCGGCATCGATCTTGATGCCGTACTCCTTCTGGATCGCCAGGCCTAGCTCCAGGGCATCCACCGAGTCCAGGCCCAGGCCTTCGCCGAACAGGGTCTGGTGGTCGCCGATGTCGTCGATGCCGATGTCTTCCAGGCCGAGGGCGTCGATGATCAGCTGTTTGATGTCACGGTGCAGATCGCTCATCTTCGGCGAGCTCCTTGATGAAATAGTGATGCAAGAAATCGTTGAGCCTGCGCGAAGCCTGGGGAGGCGGGCCGAGCGCGGCGAACGCCTGTGGGTCTATATCGGCCCCGACCTGAAAACTGAAGTGCACGCGGCGTCGGGGGATGCGATACCAGGGTTCGGCCTTGGTCAGGGTCGTGGGGTTGACCTTGATCGTGACGGGCGTGAGGATTTTCGCACCCCGCAGGGCGATGGCCGCGGCCCCCCGATGAAAGGCCGGTACTTGGCCTGGCTGGGTGCGGGTTCCTTCGGGAAACACGATCAGCGTCTGGCCATCTCGCAGGGTATCGCTGGCGGCATCGAGCATATCCATGCTGCCGTCGTTGCTGATGTACTGGGTTGAGCGCAATGGACCACGGGTAAAGGGATTGTCCCACAGGCTTTGCTTGACCACGCAGTTGGCGTTGGGCACCAGCCCGATCAGGAACACCACGTCGATCAGTGAGGGGTGATTGGCAATGATCATCTGCCCGGGGCGACCGAGTCGTTCGGCGCCATCGATCTGGTAGGTGAGCACTCCAGTACGGGCCATGAACCGGATAAAAAACCAGAACAACCGCCCGACGGTGCGGCGAGCCCTTTGTCGGTGGGCCTGGGCATCGCCGGGCAGCCAGGCCAGCAACGGAAAAACCAGCAAGCGCAGGCACAGCCCGCCCAGCCCGAACAGGGCGAAGCTTGCGGCGGTCGCGATCAGGCGCCAGTAATAGGCGTCGCGATGTTTATCGGTCACCGGTTGCGTTGCCAGGTCCATACACGATTCTTCCAGGCATGTTGGCAGGTGGTTTCGTTGTTCAGCAGGGTACGCAACAGGTCCAGGGCATGGGGCCAGTCGCTGCCAGAACGTTGGCCGGCCTGTGCGGACAGGTCCAGTTGCCAGTCGTCGCCCGGCGTCAGCAGCAGGCCCACGGCATAGGGGAAAGGCACGTCATCGACCCACGGTGCGTAGACTTGCGGCGGTTGTTCTTCGGTGATCACCAGCAACACTGCCGGCGAGCCTTCATTCAACAAGGCGGCGGCCTCCAGTACGCCGTGTTCCAAGCCGTCGCCGGTGGCGGCCAGGGCGGTCATTTCGCTGGTTTCGCCGCGCATGATCGACCACAGGCCGATCACGGCGTTGTGCACCGACAGGCTGAACTGGGTTGGCGACAAGGGCTGATCGGCCGCCAGGTCCTTGAGAATCTCGAACGTGCGCGGGGTTTCGCCGTGGCGGGAAATAAAGACCAACGGTAGGTCCGGCTGGCCTTCGGCCAGTGGCCAGCCGACACTGAAGGCCATCCGGGCCAGGCGGCTAAGGCGGCGACGCTGCATGGCGGGTAGGAACGATACGTCAGGGGCGGCATCGCTGGCCGGCAATACAACCGGCTGTCGGCTCCAGGCCTGCCAGTCGTCCACGCTTTCGAGCCCAGGGGCCCACGCGCGCCATTGGGCGATATTGAAATTGATCAAAACTCATCCCACCCCTGCGGGGCTTTTATTGTCACGGTTCAGTGGTTTGACCCGCGTCCTACCCTGCATGGCCTTGCGACCCAAGTGGCGCGCATTATCCCGGTGCGGTTGGCTTGTAGCAAATACTGGTTACATTTTGCCCAGCAAAATGTACGGGTCGGTCCGCTCAATGCCTGGCTTGGACCATTGTCGCGATCTTCACGGGCTTGTCTGTCGGTTGTTTGTGTCTTTATCCGGGCACAATTGACGTCTGAATCGTTGGAAAAGCCACTGCTGCTGTAGTCCTTCTGCGCAGAAGGTAGCTAAGCAGTGTCGCGGCCTACTACACTCGGGAATCTTTGATACACGGAGGTTTTGACATGCGGCGTGTGGTGTTCAATCAGAAAGGTGGCGTGGGCAAGTCCAGCATCGCCTGCAATCTGGCGGCAGTGAGCGCCAGCGAGGGCTATCGCACGCTGTTGGTGGACCTGGATGCCCAGGCCAATTCCACTCAATACCTGACTGGCCTGACCGGCGACGATATCCCCATGGGCATTGCCGACTTCTTCAAACAGACCCTGTCGTCCGGGCCTTTCTCGAAAAAGAACAAGGTGGATATCTACGAAACGCCGTTCGACAACCTGCACGTGATCACCGCCACGGCGGAGCTGACGGACCTGCAGCCCAAGCTTGAGGCGAAGCACAAGATCAACAAGCTGCGCAAATTGCTCGAAGAGCTGGAGGAGGATTACGATCGGATTTACCTGGACACCCCGCCAGCATTGAATTTCTATGCCGTTTCAGCGTTGATCGCCGCTGATCGGGTGCTGATCCCGTTCGACTGCGACAGCTTCTCCCGTCAGGCCTTGTACGGCTTGCTGGCGGAGATTGAAGAACTCAAGGACGACCATAACGAAGGCCTGGAAGTCGAAGGCATCGTGGTCAACCAGTTCCAGGCCCGTGCCAGCCTGCCGCAGCAGATTCTCGACGAACTGATCGCCGAAGGCCTGCCGGTATTGCCGGTGTACCTGAGCAGTTCGGTGCGCATGCGCGAATCCCACCAGGCCAGCCTGCCGCTGATCCACCTTGACCCGCGGCACAAGCTGACCCAGCAGTTCGTGGAGCTGCATGGATTGCTGGAAAGCTGAGGGCTGGCCGCCGACTGTGGGCGATCAACTGATTTTGCTCAGGTAGGGTGGCAAGTCCTGCTCAGGCACTACCGATAGTACCTTGAGGCGTTGCAACATGCGTTGCCGGGCGCGTTGCAGATGCTCCTTGAGGTTCAGGGCGGCGGCGTCGAAGGCACCGTGTAGCAACAGTTCCAGGATCAAACGGTGCTCGGCCAGCATGGCGGGGTCCGCGCCGATTCCCAGCAGTCGGGAAAAAATCCGGCTGATGATCATCGGGCTTTGGGCCTGGCGAATCAGTGCTGCCATCTTGCGATTTTGCAGGCCGCTGAGGCAGTGCTGGTGCAGGTCTTCCTCAATGCGCTGGATCGTCTCTTCCGGGCAATGCTCAGCCTGTTGCGCTTGGGTGACCCGTTCCAGCATGGCTTTCAGTTGCTCGCGGCTCAGGCCTGGCGCACTTTGACGTAGCGCTTCGGGCTCCAGGCAGGCGCGCAACTCATAATCTTCGGTGACTTCCCGGGCAGTGAGCGGGCCGGCGAGCCACTGTGAGTAGGGCTCTTTTTCCAGCAAGCCCCGGTCCCTCAGGCGCATCAAGGCTTCTCGCACCACGGCCCGGCTCACGCCGTAATGCTCGGCGGCGGCTTGTTCATCGAGGCGGTAATGGCCGAAGGTAATGCAGGTCAGCAGCGCGCTGCCGATTTCTTCGTGGATCCGCTCGCCCAGTGGCCGCGTGTCCACCAGTTCTTCGCCACTCGCCAGACCCAGGTGAACATGGCTCAAGGGCAGGCGCAGCGGCTCGATGTCCAGGCCCAGGGGATTGATCAAGTACCCACGCCCGTCAAAACGACTGATCAACCGCTCTTCGTGCAACAGATCCAGCGCCTTGCGCACCGGCACACGACTGGTGCCGAACAGCTCGGCCAGCGGTGCTTCCAGTAACACCAAGCCCTGGAGTGCGGTGCCCTCGGTGATTGCATCACGCAATACCTGATGAATCATTGCGTAACGAGACGCGGTGCGCGGGTCTTGGGCTGTCGCTGCTTTCATCGATTCCTCTAGGCATGACGGCGATGGAGGGATTCTCTCACAGTGTCCTGTGTCACTGAGGGTCACATTGGCGCGCCCTTTCATGGGGCTCGCCCCATCAAAACGTTACTTTTATGCACTTAAATGTATCTTTTATAAAAATATACATTAGACAGATATCCCATCCGGGCATTGCCCAAGGCCCCGCTCATCAAGTCACTCACACCGCTCTAAGCCGATATCTCCAGCCCCTTTAGGGACTTCGGCGCTCGGCGGCTATCGACTGCGCAAACGTAGCTGGCACGGAATCTGCTCCAGATAAAATGTATATTTTAATAATAGATACGTTTTTGGATGTCATTGCCCATGAGCTCATTTTCCTCGCTGGATGCCATTGCTCTCGCCGAAGCCTTCGCGTCAAGGCGCACCGATCCGGTCCAGGTGGTGGAGCAAGCGCTGGAGCAAGCCGCGCGCGCCGAACACGTGTTCGTGTCGCTGACTGAGGCCCGGGCCCGGCGTGAAGCGCAGGCGTCGGCGGCGCGCTGGCGTGCCGGGCAACCGTTGAGCGGCTTTGACGGTGTACCGTTGGCTTGGAAGGACTTGTTCGATGTGGCCGGTAGTGTCACCACCGCGGCAGCGGCGGTGCGCCGGAACGCGCCGCCCGCGTTGCTGGACGCGGCCAGTGTCAGCCTGCTCAGCCGAGCCGGCATGGTCTGTCTGGGCAAGACCAACCTCAGCGAGTTCGCTTATTCAGGGCTTGGCCTCAACCCGCACTTTGGCACGCCGGTCAACCCGTTCAGCGATGCACAACCGCGGATCCCCGGCGGCTCCTCCAGCGGTTCGGCGGTGGCGGTCGCGGCGGGGATCGTGCCGATTGCCATGGGCACCGATACCGCCGGCTCGATTCGCGTCCCGGCGGCTTTCAACGCTTTGGTGGGGTTTCGCGCCAGTTCCCGTCGTTACAGTCGCGACGGGGTATTTCCCCTGGCCCACAGCATCGACAGCGTCGGCCCGTTGACTCGTAGCGTGCGTGACGCCTGGATGATCGACGAGCTGCTTCAGGGGCGCGACCCACGACAAACGCCACCGGTGCGCAGCCTGGCCGGGCAGCGTTTCTGGGTCGAGCAAGCGGTGCTGGAGGATACCCGTGTCGAGGCTGCGGTTCGGGCCAATGTGCTGGCCGGTGTCCAGGCGTTGCGCACCGCTGGGGCGCTGGTGGAGATTCGGCCATTGCCGGCTTTCCAGGCCAGCCTCGCACTGATCCGCGACCACGGCTGGCTGGGGGCGGCCGAAGCATTCGCCTTGCACGAGACTCTGCTCGACAGCGCCGATGCCGAACGCCTCGACCCGCGGGTTCGCCGGCGTCTCGAAGCGGCGCGGCCCATGACCGCCAGCCAGGTGCTCAAGCTTTACGACGCGCGATCGACCTTGCAGCGCCAACTCGTCGAGGAACTCGACGGCGCGGTGCTGCTCACGCCGACCGTGGCCCATGTCGCCCCGCCGCTGGCGCCTTTGGAGGCCGACGACGAACTGTTTGTCCGTACCAATCTCGCCACCCTGAGCCTGACGATGCCCGGCAGCTTGCTCGACATGCCCGGCATCAACCTGCCCAGCGGTCGTGACAGCCAGGGGTTACCCACTGGCCTGCTGCTCAGCGTGCCTCAAGGCGAGGATGCCCGGCTCCTGCGAGTCGCGCGCTCGGTCGAAGCGACGCTGGCCAATTCCTGATTGATGTTTGAACAACCACCACAACCGGAGGCCGATCATGGCTAAAGATATTCTTTGTGCATTTGGGGTCGATGTCGACGCCGTGGCGGGCTGGCTCGGCTCCTACGGCGGTGAAGACTCACCCGACGATATTTCCCGCGGCCTGTTTGCCGGTGAAATCGGCTCGCCGCGGCTGCTCAAATTGTTCGAACGCTACGGCCTGCGCACCACCTGGTTTATCCCCGGGCATTCCCTGGAGACCTTCCCCGAGCAAATGAAAGCCGTAGCGGATGCGGGCCACGAGATCGGCGTGCACGGCTATAGCCACGAAAACCCCATCGCGATGACCCCGCAACAGGAGGAAGCGGTGCTCGATAAATCCATCGAGCTGATTACCCAGGTGACCGGCAAGCGGCCTACCGGCTATGTGGCGCCCTGGTGGGAATTCAGCAAAGTGACCAACGAGCTGCTGCTCAAGAAAGGCATCAAGTACGACCACAGCCTGATGCACAACGACTTCCACCCCTACTACGTTCGCGTCGGCGACAGCTGGACCAAGATCGACTACAGCCAGCACCCGGACACCTGGATGAAACCGCTGGTGCGTGGCCAGGAAACCGATCTGGTGGAGATCCCAGCGAATTGGTACCTCGACGACCTGCCGCCGATGATGTTCATCAAGAAATCGCCCAACAGCCACGGTTTCGTCAACCCGCGGCACCTCGAAGAGATGTGGCGCGACCAGTTCGACTGGGTCTATCGCGAACACGAGCATGCCGTGTTCACCATGACTATCCACCCCGACGTCTCCGGGCGTCCCCAGGTGCTGCTGATGCTGGAGCGCCTGATCGAACACATCCAGGGCCATGCCGGCGTGCGCTTTGTCACGTTCGATGAAATCGCCGATGACTTCATTCGTCGCAGCCCCCGCAGCCGCTGATCCTGCATTTATTCGAGGCGTGTTCTCATGTCCATCTACAACAAACTCGACCTGACTGGTTGGAAACCCGAGCAATTGACGCCGGCCCAGGTGCGCTTCGCCACCTGGATCGCTTTTTTTGCCTGGGTGTTTGCGGTCTATGACTTCATTCTGTTCGGCACGTTGTTGCCGGAAATCGGCCGGCACTTCAATTGGAGCGAAGTCGAGCAAGCCGAAATCGCCACCTGGGTGGCGGTCGGCACAGCGGTGGTGGCATTGGCCATCGGTCCCCTGGTGGACCGCTTGGGCCGGCGCATGGGGATCATTTTCACCGTCAGCGGCGCGGCGATCTGCTCGGCGTTGACGGCCATCGGCGGTGCCTGGGGCAAATCCCCGTTGATCCTGATCCGTTCCCTGGGCGGGTTGGGTTACGCCGAGGAGACCGTCAATGCCACCTACCTGAGCGAGCTTTACGCCGCCTCCGATGACCCGAGGCTGGCCAAGCGACGTGGCTTCATCTACAGCCTGGTGCAGGGTGGCTGGCCGGTGGGCGCATTGACCGCCGCCGGTTTGACGGCGGTGTTGCTGCCGACCATCGGCTGGCAGGGCTGCTTTATCTTTGCGGCGATCCCGGCCATCGTCATTGCGATCATGGCGCGCAAGCTCAAGGAAAGCCCGCAGTTCCAGATCCACCAGCGTATCGGCCAGTTGCGCAAGAGCGGTGCGGTTGCTGATGCCCAAGCGGTAGCGTCCACCTACGGCGTTGATTACGAAGAACACAGCAAGGCTGGCCTCGCGGCGGCCTTTCGCGGCACATCGCGGCGCGCGACGTTGGTGATCGGTGCGGCGATCCTGCTCAACTGGGCGGCGATCCAAGTGTTCAGCGTACTCGGCACCACGGTGATCGTCAGCGTGCACCATATCTCCTTCGAAAACTCGTTGATCATCCTGGTGCTCTCCAACCTGGTGGGCTACTGCGGTTACCTGAGCCATGGCTGGATGGGCGACAAGATCGGCCGGCGCAATGTCATCGCGTTGGGCTGGATGCTGGGCGGGCTGTCGTTTGCCGGCATGCTCTACGGTCCGAGCAACCTGCCGATGGTGGTCGGTCTTTACAGCCTGGGTCTGTTCTTCCTGATCGGTCCCTATTCGGCGGCGCTGTTTTTCATCGGTGAGAGTTTCCCCACCAGCATCCGCGCCACGGGCGGCGCGATTATCCATGCCATGGGGCCGATCGGCGCGGTGGTGGCCGGGTTCGGTGCCACCCAGGTGCTGGCGGCAGGCGGCAACTGGCAGACCTCGGCGCTGTACTTCGGCGCGCTGCCTTGTTTCCTCTCCGGTGCGCTGATGTTCGCGGCGCGCCACGTCCGTCCGGAAACCGTGAAATAAGGAGGCCCCTCATGACCCGTAGAGTTGCATTGATTACCGGTGCCGCCAGCGGCATCGGCCAGGCCCTTGCCGTGGCGTATGCCCGCCACGGTGTGGCCGTGGCCGCAGGCTACTTGCCGGCGGACCCTCACGACCCGCAAGACACCCGCCAGCAAATCGAGGCGTTGGGTGGCGAATGCCTGATGTTGCCGCTGGACGTGACCGACACTCGCTCGGTGGATAACCTGGCCGAGCAGGCGTTCAGCACCTTCGGGCGTCTCGATTACGCGGTGGCCAACGCCGGCTTGCTGCGCCGTGCGCCTCTGTTGGACATGAGCGACGAGGCCTGGAACGCCATGCTCGATGTCGATCTGACCGGGGTGATGCGCACCTTCCGCGCCAGCGTTCGCTACATGACCGAGGGCGGTGCATTGGTGGCGATTTCTTCGATCGCCGGCGGCGTATATGGCTGGCAGGACCACGCCCACTACGCCGCAGCCAAGGCCGGTGTGCCAGGGCTATGCCGTTCGCTGGCGGTGGAGTTGGCTGGGCAAGGCATACGCTGCAATGCGGTGATCCCGGGCCTGATCGAGACGCCGCAGTCCTTGGACAGCAAAAACTCCCTCGGGCCCGAAGGCCTGGCCAAGGCGGCCCGGGCGATTCCGCTGGGGCGAGTCGGCCGGGCCGATGAGGTGGCGTCGCTGGTGCGGTTCTTGACCGGCGATGAGTCCAGCTACCTGACGGGCCAGAGCATCGTCATTGACGGCGGCCTGACCGTGCGTTGGCCGGATTGACGCCGGGCGTCACGGTGGTGTTTTCAATTGATGGCCGCCCATGTTTGCCGCGGATCTGGAGGATTGTCCCATGCAACAATTGTTTAATCGCCGCGCCGTGATCACCGGCGCCGGCAGCGGCATCGGTGCCGCGATTGCGCGGGCTTATGCGACGCAAGGCGCGCGCCTGGTGCTGACCGATCGCGATGCGCGACGCTTGTCCGTCATTGCACAGGACTGTCGCGCGTTGGCTGTCGAGGTGTACGAGTGCGTGGCCGACGTCGGCACGGTCGAAGGGGCCCAGGCTGGGGTCGATGCGTGCGTCGAGCAGTTCGGCGGTATCGATATCCTGGTCAACAACGCCGGCATGCTGACCCAGGCGCGTTGCACCGAGCTGAGTATCGACATGTGGAACGACATGCTCAGGGTCGACTTGACCGGCGTGTTCATCGCCAGCCAGCGAGCCTTGCCACATATGCTGGCGCAGCGCTGGGGGCGGATCATCAACGTCGCCTCGCAATTGGGCATCAAAGGCGGGGCCGAGCTCAGCCACTATGCGGCGGCCAAGGCCGGGGTGATCGGTTTTACCAAGTCGCTGGCCCTGGAAGTGGCCGCCGACAACGTGTTGGTCAACGCCATCGCCCCCGGACCGATCGAAACACCGCTGGTGGCCGGCATCAGCGAAAGTTGGAAACAGGCCAAGTCCGCTGAGTTGCCTTTGCGACGCTTCGGCCTGGCCACGGAAGTGGCGCCCACCGCTGTACTGCTGGCCAGTGACCCGGGAGGGAACCTGTTTGTGGGGCAAACCCTGGGACCGAACGCTGGCGACGTCATGCCATGAAGGAGTGCTGAAGCATGTGTGGCTTGTGCGGTCTATTGGGCGAGAACGTGCATTGGAGCGATCCGCTGGGTGATGAACTGCCCCGGCGTCGTGAGCGGTTGCGCCGGATTACTGCGATTAATCGCGTGTTGGCGCCATTACGGCTCAAGGTCGAGGATTTCCAGGGCACGGCGTATCTGCTGATGGGCGCCACCGGGCGGCAGGAACTGGCCAGCGGGCTCGACCAGTTGTGGAGCCTGGCTGAGTCGATGGCGGGCCGGGCAGCGGATCCTCTCGATCCGGCCCTCCTGCGGTCTCTGGAGCATGGCTCATGAGCATCGCCTTGAACGTCATGACTGGCTTTCTCGGCAGCGGCAAGACCACCTTGCTCAACCGTCTGTTGCAAGGCGAAAGCCTCGGTGACACAGCGTTGTTGATCAATGAGTTCGGTGATATCGGCATCGATCACTTGTTGGTCCGGGAGGTGGCGCCGGACACGGTGCTGTTGCCCAGCGGCTGCGTCTGCTGTTCCATTCGCGGCGAGTTGAAAGACGCGTTGCTCGATCTGCTGGCACGGCGTGACCGAGGAGAGATCCCGGCTTTTCGACGGGTGATCCTGGAGACGACCGGGCTGGCCGATCCGGCGCCGATCCTGGCGACACTCAACAACGACGTGCAGTTGCGCGGACGCTTCCACATTGGCTTGGTCGTGACGCTGGTAGACGCCTGTCACGCCGAGTTGCAAGCGCGCATCCATCCGGAGTGGCTGGCCCAAGTGGCCGCCGCGGACCGCCTGCTGCTGAGCAAGACCGATCAGGCCGCTGCGTCGGCTGTCAGCGCGTTGCGTCAGCGGCTGCAAACGTTGAACCCGGGGGTGCCGCTGTTCGACACCCACGACGTGCTCAGTGGCGATCAATTATTGTTGGGCGAAGGCCTGCGTGGCGCCACGCCTGAAGTCGAGGTGGCCCATTGGCAATTGCATCGTCCACAGGGCCAGGCTACGCCGCACGGCCAGGCCCAGGTTTGCTGCCTGACCTTCGATCAGCCGCTGGACTGGATCGGCTTCGGGGTCTGGTTGTCGATGCTGCTAAGATGCCACGGCGAACGCATTCTTCGCGTCAAGGGATTGCTCAACGTGAACAGCCTCCAGGCCCCAGTCGTCATCCATGGTGTGCAGCATTGCCTGCACGCGCCGGTGCACCTGCCCCGCTGGCCCAGTGCCGAGCGCCAATCGCGCTTGGTATTTATCGTCAGGGGCCTGGACCCGGAGCGGTTGCGGCATTCGTTCGATGTCTTTGCTCGTTGCTTCGCGCCGGCGGCTGAGGTGAGTGCCTGATGACCAGCGGCACGCCCATCACATTGCGGGTGCTTGGCACCTCCGTCACCTTGCTCGAATCCCTGCGGGTTCGCGCCGAACAGGACCTTGGTATTCGCCTGGTCTATCAGGTCCACAGCGTCGAGCAGGCCCAGCGCATCGCGGTGATGCAACCGGACAGCTACGACCTGTACGACCAGTGGTTTCACAACGTTGATTTCGTCTGGCCGGCAAGAGCGATCCAGCCCATCGACACCCGGCGCATCGCGCTGTGGCACGAGATCAACAACCTGCCCAAGCGCGGCCGGTTGTCCGCCGCGGATCGCCCGGTCAGCGGCAGCGTGCCCAATGAGCGCTTGTACGTGCAACACGACGGCAGCCTGGGCAGCACCGTCAGCGACTACATCAGCATGTTACCGTTGACCCATAACGCCGACAGTTTTGCCTATCGTCCGGAACGCTTGCCGACGGGGTTTTCCCGTGACAACGAGAGTTGGGGCTGGCTGCTCGATCCGGCCTGGAGCGGGCGTACCGCACTGCAAAGCGACGCGGCGATTGGCGCCATCGACGCGGCGTTGGCGATACAGGGCATGGGTTTGGCGTCGTTCAAGGACATCGGCAATCTCAGTATCGAAGAGATCGACAGCCTGGCCGACGTGTTGGTGCGCAAGCAGCGCGAAGGTCATTTCGCGGCGTTCTGGTCGGATGACGAACAGGCGGCGCAACTGATGCTCAGCCCGACTATCGACATCGAGAGCCTTTGGTCTCCGACGCTCCTGCGCCTGCATCGAGCCGGGATCAAGTACCGCCTTGCCGTGCCCCGTGAAGGTTATCGCGCCTGGTTCGGTGGGTTGTCCGTGTCACGCCATGCCCGGGGAGCGGTGCTGGATGCCGCCTATGCGTTCCTTAATTGGTGGCTCTCGGGATGGCCTGGCGCGGTCATGGCGCGCCAGGGTTATTACATCAGCAACCCGCCCCGCAGCCGCGACCATTTGAGCGATGCCGAATGGGACTATTGGTACGCCGGCAAACCGGCCCGTGAAGTGTTGCCAGGCAGCGATGGCGAACCCTTGATCGACATCGGCGAAATGCGCGACGGCGGTTCGTATGAGCAACGCATGGGCCATATCGCCGTGTGGAACTCGGTGATGGACGAACACAACTACCTGGTGCGGCGTTGGGGGGATTTTTTGCGCGCGGCCAACAAAGGCCGCTGAACATCAAATGCCCTGGCTGCGCAACCAGCTCATCAACTGCGGCAATGGCAATGCCCCGCTCTGGCGCGCCACCTCCCGGCCGTCCTTGAACAGAATCAGGCTGGGAATCGAACGGATCCCCAACTGCGCCGACAGTTGCTGGTTGGCCTCGCTGTCGAGCTTGGCCAACCGGCATTTGCCCGTCAACTGCGCGGCGGCCTGTTCGAACACCGGTGCGAAGGACTTGCAAGGCCCACACCAATCGGCCCACACATCCACCAGCAGCGGCAGGTCACCCTTGATCTGGCTGGCGTAGTCGCCTTGCTTGAGTTCGAACGGTTTGCTCAGTAACACCTGGGCCTTGCAGCGCCCGCACTTGGGCTGGTCGCCCAGGCGTTCGGCGGGTATGCGGTTGAGCCCGTTGCAATGGGGGCAGGGGATCAGCATCAGGTCAGTCTCCAGGAAAATCATTGGCACAGATTGAACACTATATAGAAACCACCACAAAACCCTGTGGGAGCGAGCTTGCTCGCGAAGGCGATGTATCAGACACATAGATGTCGACTGATACACCGCCTTCGCGAGCAAGCCCGCTCCCACATTTTGTACTACGTCGCTGTTATTTAGCGTTGGTCAGCGTGTTGTAGCTGGTCATCAGGTTGCGATAGTCCGGGATGTGGTTGGAGAACAGGGTCGCCAGACCTTCCACGTCGTTGCGCCAGTCGCGGTGCAGTTCACAGGCCAGGCCGAACCAGGTCATCAGTTGCGCACCGGAGGACGACATGCGGTCCCAGGCCGATTGGCGGGTCAGTTCGTTGAACGTGCCGGATGCATCGGTGACCACGAACACTTCGAAACCTTCGGCCAGGGCCGACAGGGCCGGGAAGGCTACGCAGACTTCGGTGACCACGCCGGCGATGATCAGTTGCTTCTTGCCGGTGGCCTTGATCGCCTTGACGAAATCTTCGTTGTCCCAGGCGTTGATCTGGCCAGGGCGAGCGATGTACGGCGCGTCCGGGAACAGGGTCTTGAGCTCCGGCATCAGCGGGCCGTTGGGGCCGGTTTCGAAGCTGGTGGTGAGGATGGTCGGCAGTTGGAAGTACTTCGCCAGGTCGGCCAGGGCCAGCACATTGTTCTTGAAGCGGTCCGGGTCGATGTCGCGTACCAGAGACAGCAGGCCGGCTTGGTGATCGACCAGCAGAACGGCGGCGTTATCTTTGTCGAGACGGTTGTAGGAAGTGGTCATGGCGTAGCCCTCATTAAGTTTTGGTTGCCGAAGGTTTCGGCGTGGTTAAGGTTTTTAATGTCGGTGTAGCGATTGATCAGTGACTCATCCGGTCGAAGCGCCCCGGCTTCGATCCGTGTTGCGTTTCGATGGGTGTAGATTAAAACTGGCACCTTTGATGCGCTAGACTGCAAAAATCCGCCTTAGCGTTCTATTTGGAGAACGATCATCGAAGACCTCAACACGCTTTACTATTTCACCCAGGTGGTCGAGCACCGGGGGTTCGCCGCGGCGGGCCGGGCGCTGGACATGCCCAAGTCGAAGCTCAGCCGCCGTATCGCCCAGTTGGAAGATCGGCTCGGGGTACGCTTGCTCCATCGCACCAGCCGCCACTGTACGTTGACGGAAATCGGCCAGGCCTATTACCAGCGTTGCCTGGCGATGCGGGTCGAGGCCGAGAGCGCGGCCGAGGTGATCGAGCGCAACCGGTCCGAGCCCCAGGGGCTGGTGCGCATCAGTTGCCCGACAGCGCTGCTCAATAGTTGGGTCGGGCCGATGCTGACCCGCTACATGCTCAAATACCCACGGGTTGAGTTGTTCATCGAGAGCACTAATCGGCGGGTCGACCTGATTCACGAAGGGTTCGATATCGCCTTGCGGGTGCGCTTTCCTCCCCTGGAAAACACCGACATGGTGATGAAAGTGCTGAGCAACAGCACCCAATGCCTGGTGGGCAGCCCGGCTTACCTTGAGCGCTTGTCTTCACCCGCTTCGCCGGCGGACCTCAACGGCTTGCCGAGCGTGCACTGGGGTGGGGCGCAACGGGAGTACCAATGGGAGCTGTTCGGCCCGGACGGCACCCGCGCGCTGATTCGCCATGAGCCGCGCATGGTCACCGACGACCTGCTGGCCCTGCGGCACGCGGTGCTGGCCGGCATCGGCATCGCTCATTTGCCCACCGTGGTGGTGCGTGAAGACATAGCGGCTGGCCGGTTGGTGGAACTGGTGCCGGGCTGGACGCCCAAGTGCGGGATCGTCCACGCAATCTTTGCCTCGCGACGCGGGTTGCTGCCGTCGGTGCGTACGCTGATTGATTTTCTGGCCGAGGAATTCAGTCACAGCGACATGGCGTAGCGTGGAGGCAGCCATGCCTGCGGACTCTCCTTGTGGGAGCGGGCTTGCTCGCGAAGACGGTGTGCCAGTCAACATCTATGTGTCTGATACGCCGCATTCGCGAGCAAGCCCGCTCCCACAGGGACTCACACTCCAGGCTTTTCCAAGGACGTTTATCAAGGCTGCCATTCATCAGGTGCGCCGCACTGAAAAGCTGTCAGGGCCTCAAAAAGACACCACGTATCTGTTTGCAGACTCAGGAGGTCCCATGAGCCATCCTCAAGACCCAGCCACTCCCCAAGCAGTGGACAACCCCAACGACGACGGCTTCGTCCTCGGCACCGCCGGCCGCGACGAAGACCCCAACGCCGCCCCGGCCTACGCTATCGACCGCCGCCACGACCGGGACGAGCTGACCCCCGAAGACGCCCGCGGCATGCCCGGCTATCCCGAGGAAAAACCACCGGCAAAACCGACTGACAAGGACAATGCCGAAGCGGAGCCGGGAATCGAGACGCCCGAGCAGGGGAACGATAAGGTGGGGTGAGCTGGGCTCACATCCGTTCACATTTTTTTACCGAAGCCTTAAGGGTTGGCTGGCTAGGCTAATAACGTATTCAGGCAACCCTTAGTCTGTTCGTTGCTATCGCAATTTGCGATGGCTGTAATCTGTATTTAAATCTTCCATATCAAAATGCGATAAGGACATTGCATGCATGTGATCACCGAGAACGCATTTGGGAGGCCAAGGAGAAATGGCCACGCTCAGCCAGTGCGCTGGATCAATGGTATCGACTTATCAAGCGCAACAGCCCTGCTGACTTCGCTGCGATGAAGTCCATTTTTCCCGCAACCGACAAGGTGGGCCCGTTACATGTGTTCGATATGGGTGGCAACAAGCTGCGATTGATCGCAGTGGTCCGTTACCGACCTCAGCGCTTGTACATCAAATGCGTACTGGATCATCAGGAATACGATAGAGGTAAGTGGAAGGAGGAAAAGGGATGAGTGCACTGATTGAACAAGCCGCTGCCCATTGGGAGTTTGTATCGCCCCTGCTGAGAAAACCCAGGAGCGAAGAGGATTATGACCGATTGGCGAGTGCTCTTGATGAGCTGTTGGCGTTGGTGGGCGAAGACGAAACCCACCCTCTCATGAGCCTGGTGGATATTATCGGCGAATGGATCGAGGCATGGGACCAGCAGCACCGGCCGATGCCCAAGACGAGCGGTGTCGAGGCGCTGCGTTATCTGATGCGTGAACATGGCATGAGCCAGAGCGACTTGCCGGGCGCTGGTACCCAGTCGGTGGTATCGGAGGTATTGAGCGGTAAGCGTCAGCTCAATTTGAGGCAGATCCGCTGGTTGGCCGAGCGCTTCGGTGTATCGGTGGAAACCTTCATTTGATGGTTCGGTGTAGCGCTGTGAAATACCGACCTGCTTTTGTGGCGAGGGAGCTTGCTCCCGCTCGGCGGCGTAGCCGTCGTAAAGCCGGTTGACGCGGTCTGTCTGGAAGACCGCGTCAGTCCATCTTGGGGCGGCTGCGCCGCCCAGCGGGAGCAAGCTCCCTCGCCACAGTGTTAACCATGCCCCCGAACAGTATGTGTTGGGCGGGAAGATGATTTCAGCCGTGGCGCCGCGTTACGACGAGCAACTGATTTCCAGGTGCTTGCCCCACTCCGGCGGACGTTGCGCGTAACTGTCCATGCCCGGTTGTTCCTCGAACGGCTTACTCAGCACGGTGTGCAGGCGGCGGACTTCGTCGTAGTCGCCTGATTCGGCGGCGTCGATGGCTCTCTGTGCCAGGTAGTTGCGTAGCACGTACAGCGGATTGACGGCGTGCATGCGCGTGCGGCGTTGGTCTTGATCGACGGGGCCTTCGCGGTTGACGCGGGCAACATACAGTTCGCCCCAGGCGTCGAAGCCCTTGAGGTCGACGAAGTCATCGCGCAGGGTGGTCACGGCTTGCTCGGGTGCCTGGTCGCCCAGTCGGCGGAAGAACAGGCTGTAGTCGACGCCGCTGTTTTGCATCAATTGCAGCAAACGCTCCAGCAGTTTCTGGTCGTCTTCTTCGGCGCGGGTCAGGCCGAGGCGGCGGCGCATCAGGTCCAGGTAATGGGCCTGGTACAGCGGCAAGTACAACCCGAGGGTCTCGCGCAGGGCTTCGACGCTGATGAACGGCGTCAGGGCCTGGGCCAAGGCGCTGAGATTCCATTGGCCGATGGGCACCTGATTGCTGAAGGAGTAACGGCCCTGATCGTCGGAGTGGTTGCAGATGAAGTTGGCATCGAAGTCGTCAAGGAAGGCGAACGGTCCGAAGTCGAAGGTGATGCCCAGGATCGACATGTTGTCGGTGTTCATCACGCCATGGCAGAAACCGTAGGCCTGCCATTTGGCAATCAGCTCGGCATTGCGCTCGACGATTTCGCGGAACATCGCCAGGTACGGCTCCGGTTGTTCGCGGCACTCGGCAAAGTGCAGGTTCAACACGTGCTCGGCGAGGACCGCATGCAGTTCGGGTTTCTTGGTGTAGTAGAAGTATTCGAAATGCCCGAAGCGCACATGGCTGGGGGCCAGGCGCAGCACCATGGCGGCGCGCTCCTGCTTTTCCCGCCATACCGGGGTGTCCGAGCCGATCACGCACAAGGCCCGGGTGGTGGGAATGCCAAGGGCGTGCAGGGCTTCGGAGGCGAGGAATTCGCGGATCGAGGAACGCAGCACCGCGCGTCCGTCGCCCATCCGTGAAAACGGCGTCTGGCCGGCACCCTTGAGGTGCAGGTCCCAGTGCTCGCCAGCCTCGTTGTACACCTCGCCCAGCAGCAATCCTCGGCCGTCGCCCAGTTGTGGGTTGTAGTGACCGAACTGATGCCCGGAATACACCATCGCCCGTGGCTCGGTTTCGGCCCAGAGCTTGTGGCCGCCAAAGATCTCGGCGAACAGCGGTGCCTGGGCTTGCGCCGGGTCCAGGTCCAGCAACGCCATGGCCGCCGCACTGGCGACCACCAAGCGTGGATTGTCGATGGGCTCGGGCAGCACATGGGTCGAGAGGCCGTCGCCCAGGCGGGCGAAACGGTTATCGAAGGTCAGGGTTTCCAGCGTTTTCATGGCCGTCTCCGGCGGGACGCCCGCAGGCAACCCGCGATCAGTCGAGTTTGCCTTGCGGTGGCTCGGACACCGGCTTGATGCTGGCGACAGCCGAAGGCACGGGCGGGATGGTCTTTTTATCAGGCTCGGCGGGTACCAGTTTGTACTCCTGGCCTTGCATGTTCTTCAGATAGATTTCCATCTGCCGGAAGGAGATGTTGATGTGTTCTTTCTTGAACTCACGGTTGATGAAGCGGTTGATCTCGTCCAGCACCGGGTTGCGGTCACCGAGGTCGCGCACATGCATGCGCAGCTCATGGTCCAGGGTGCTTTCACCGAAGTTCAGGAAGTACACGATCGGTTCCGGCTCCTTCAGTACCCGTGGGTTCTCGCGGGCGGCCTTGAGCAGCAGTTCGCGTACCCGATCCAGGTCCGAGCCGTAGTCCACACCCAGTTTCAGGGTTACCCGGGTGACGGTGTCGGTCAGCGACCAGTTGATCAGTTGCCCGGTGATAAAGGTCTTGTTCGGGACGATGATGTCCTTGCGGTCGAAGTCGGTGATGGTGGTCGCACGAATGCGGATCTTGCTCACCGTGCCCGACAGGTTGCCGATGGTGATGGTGTCGCCGATGCGCACCGGGCGCTCGAACAGGATCATGATCCCGGAGATGAAGTTGGCGAAGATCTCCTGCATGCCGAAGCCCAGGCCCACCGACAGCGCGGCCACCAGCCATTGCAGTTTGTCCCAGCTCACGCCCAGGGTGGACAGGGTGGTGACGAAACCGACGCCGGCGATCACATAGGACAGCAGCGTGGTAGTGGCATAGGCACTGCCCTGGGCCAGGTTCAGCTTCGACAGCACGAACACTTCCAACAGGCCCGGCAGGTTGCGCGCCAGGGCGAAGGTGATGCCGATGATGATCAGCGCCCCGAGCATGTCGCCGATGCTGATGGGCACCATGCTCATGTTGGCGCCGGTGCCGCTGGTGTATTCGTAGAGGGTGATGTTGTCCAGGTACGAGAACACGCTGATCAGGTCCGACCAGACCCAATACAGCGCGGCGATGAAACCACCCAGCAGGGCCAGGCGGATCAGACGCAGGGACTGTTCGTTGACCTTCTCGATGTCCAGCGTCGGCTCCTCGACCACCGCTTCGCCATCGCCGGCTTCCTTGGCCGCCTGACGCTTGGCCAGGGCGCGCTGGTAGGCCAGGCGCCGCGCCGCCACCGACAGGCCGCGGACGAAGGTCGCCTCGATCACCAGCCAGAACATCAGCAGGTACAGGGTATTGATCAAGCGGTCGCTGAGTTTCAGCGCGGTGTAGTAGTAGCCAAAGCACACCGCCACGAACAGCGCGATTGGCAGCGCGGTGAACAGCACCCCGACGGCCTTGCGGAACAGCGAAGTGTTCCTGTGCGTCGGACTGCTGAGCAACAGGCGGCTGAGCAACCACGCCATCAGCGCGTAGCAGGTCAGTACCACCGGCATGCCGAGTACGTCATCGGCCAGGCTCGAGGGTTGCAACTCGGCCACGGCCACCACGGCCACCAACGCCAGCACCACCAGCCCGAGCCGGCGGATCCAGCCCTGGAGGAATTCGACCTGGGGTTTCTCCCAGCGGAAATGCAACTCGGCCACGCCGCCCGGCGACAACACTCGATAGGCGGTGTAGAAGACCAGCCAGGCCTGGCCGATCTGCAGCAGCGCCGCGCCGAGGTTGGCGTTCTGGCCACGGGCGTCGATCTGCAAGGCATAGCCGCAGAGGGTCAGCGCCAGGGCCACGGGCATGGCCAGCAGAATATTGATCAGGATCGCCTGGGGGGTGTGCCACTGGCTGTCGCGCTTGAAGTGGCCAACGTCTTGGTGAACCTTGTTCAGGCGGGCATAGAGATGCTTGCGCCGCCACAGCAGCGCACCGATCAGTAGTGCCAGGGGCAGGAACAGCAGCGGTCGCTGGGTCAGGCCATCGGCCAGCTCGCTGAGGCTGGAGGCCCAGGGCAGCGAGTCGATCTGTTTTTCCAGGCGCGTCGGGACGGCACGCATCCATTCGAAATCCAGCGGTTTATTGCTGGGAATCCAGAACATCTGCTCTTCGAGGGTCGCCCGCAGGTTCTGGGCGGTGCTGAGCAGTTGTTTCTGGTTGAGCTGCAAGGTGATGGATTCGTTGAGTACCGCGCTCAACTCACGGTTCAGGCGTTCCAGCAGGTCGACACGGGTCAGGGCCAGTTCCAGCAAGGTCTTGCGCAGTTGCGGCGTAACCTGCTCCGACGGCTGGGAGGCCAGCAGGCTGTCGACGTAGGCGCTGGGGTTGCTCAGCAGCTCACGTTGCTGGCTGACTTCGAACTGGTACAGGCGGATGTCAGCGATCTGGTCGGCCAGGTTCTGGTCGAGCTTCAGGCGCGGCAAGGTCTGGCGCTGCTTGTAGAGAATCTTGGAGAGCAGCAGGCTGCCCTTGAGCACGCTGATCTGCTCGTCCAGGGCAGCGTCGGTCTGGGTCACGCTGTCCAGCAGTTGCTTGGTCTGCAGGTTCTGTTGGGTGACCTCGTTGAGGCGGTCGGTGCTTTTGAGCAGATAGTCGGAGAGCTTCAAGTTGGCCGCGCTTTCGGTCGCCAGCAAGCTGCTGCCACCGGCCTTCTGGGCTTCGATGGATTGCTGGGTCACCGTCTCCTGGGATTGGGCCAGGCGCTTCTGGTTGATCAGGTTCTGCAGGTCCTGGATTTCCTGCTCCATGCGGGCGATTTTTTCCATCAGCAGATCGTGCTGACCGTTGCCCAGGTCCTGCAGTTGGCTGTTGCCGGCCAGTTCCTGGCGGCGCAGTGGGATCAGTGCATTGAGCGCCGCCGATTCGGCGTTGAGCTGGTCGCGCTGCTCGCCGCTCAGGGTCTTGCCGGCGTCCCGGCCGGCCTTGAGGATGGCGTTGATCTGCTGGATACGGGTCTGACTGTTGGAAATTTCCGCCTGGGCACGCTCGGGACGGGTCTGGGCGGTGATGATCAGGCTGTTGGCATCGGCCAGGGCTTTTTGCAGATCACTCTGCTGGGTGGAGCGATCCGTGAGCATTTGCTCGAGCTGGGGAATCGGCAGGTTGGCGTAGCGTTGCGCCACGGGCACCACCGTGGTGCCCTTGAGCCGCGCCAGTTCGCGCTGGTTCTCGATGTTCTGCTTGGGCGCGGTGGCCAGTTGCTGCTTGAGCGCCTGCAGCTTCTGTTCGTAATCGGCCTTGTTGTTGAGCTGGGTCAGCGTGCTCTGCAAGACGGCCTGCAGGGCTTTCTGGTCGGCCTCCGGCAGCTTGCTTTCGGCGATCTTGTCCAGGCTGGCCTGCACCGAAGCGCTGGTGGGAAGATCAGCGGCTTGCAGCGTGCAGACGGAGAGACTCAGGCCCAGCAGGGCGGTGGCGAAAAAGGAGCGCAGGGTAGGCATAGAGACCGGTCAAGCAAATGAGAGTGGGAGCAGTTTAGAGGAACAAGCCGGGACCCGGGCGACTTCCTTCGGGGAATCTGACGCCCACTTTGCCGATCTTGTTCCCGTCCATGGCCGCGACGGTCCAAAGGGTGTTGTTCCAATCCACCTGGTCGCCGACCACTGGCGCGCCGCCCACTTTCTGGGCGATGAAGCGGCCTAGGGACATGTCCGGATCGATGCCGTCCAGCTTCAACCCGTACAGCGCGGCAACCGCGGCCAGCTGGGCGTCTCCTTCGAGTACGAAGTCGCCGAAGAAGCGCAAATCCAGGCCCCGTTGCGGCGCTTGGCTGAACAGTTTTCCAAGGGCCGGCAAATCGTGTTCATGGCCGATAACACACAGCAAATCATCGACTTCCAACACCGTACTACCCGACGGATGGAGCAGTTGCTGGCCACGAAACAGGGCGGCGATGCGGGTGCCTTCGGGCATTTTCAAGTCCCGCAGGGGCGAGCCGATGCACCATTTTTCCGCACCCAGGCGATAGATGAACAGCTCCCACTCGCTGGTGACGTGCACTTCCAGCGCGGCCCGGGAAATCGGCAGCGGCTCGGGCGGGACGGTCACGTGCAGCAACTTGGCGACCCATGGCAGGCTCGTGCCCTGTACCAGCAGCGAGACCAGCACGATAAAGAACGCGAGGTTGAAATAGAGCTGGGCGTGGGGCAGGCCGGCCATCAACGGGAACACGGCCAGGATGATCGGCACCGCGCCGCGCAGTCCGACCCAGGAAATGAAGGCTTTCTCGCGTCCATGGAACGCCTTGAACGGCAGCAGGCCCACCATGACCGACAATGGACGGGCAAACAGGATCATCCACAGCGCCAGGCCCAGGGCCGGCAGGGCGATCGGCAGCAGGTCGTGGGGCGTGACCAACAGCCCCAGCACCAGGAACATGCCGATCTGGGCCAGCCAGGCCATGCCATCGAGCATGTGCAGGATGCCGTGGCGGCTGCGCACCGGGCGGTTGCCGATCACCAGGCCGCACAGGTACACCGCGAGGAAACCGCTGCCGTGCAGGGCGTTGGTCAGGGCGAACACGGCCAGGCCGCCACTGATGACGAGGATCGGGTAGAGGCCGTTGGCCAGATTGATGCGATTGACCAGCTGCAGCATCAGCCAGCCACCACCCAGGCCGAGTACCGAACCGATGCCGAACTCACGCAGCAGGTGCCCGAGCAGGCTCCAGTGCAGGCCGGTTTCACCACTGGCAAGCATGCCGATCAGGGTGACGGTGAGGAACACCGCCATGGGGTCGTTGCTGCCGGACTCGATCTCGAGAGTGGCACTGACCCGCTCGTTCAGGCCCTTGCCGCCCAGCAGCGAGAACACCGCCGCGGCATCGGTCGAGCCGACGATGGCACCGATCAGCAGGCCCTGGATCAGGTTCAGATTGAACAGCCAGGCCGCCGCCAACCCGGTCAGCCCGGTGGTGATCAACACACCGACCGTGGCCAGGGACAACGCCGGCCACAGCGCCACGCGGAAACTCGAGACCCGTGTGCGCAAGCCGCCGTCCAGCAGGATGACGGCCAAGGCGAGGTTGCCGACCAGATAAGCCGTGGCGTAGTTATCGAAAAGAATACCGGCGCCGTCGACACCGGCCACCATGCCCACGGCCAGGATGATCACCAGGATCGGGATGCCCAGGCGGGATGAAAGAGAACTGACCAGGATGCTCGCACCTACCAGCAACGCGCCGATCAAGAACAGGCTGTTGATGGTCGTTGCAGTCAAAGGCGTTACTCCGGGAAAACTGAGGGGCGGGCACAGACTGACCATGCAGTCTGCGTGCCAGCGATTCTAACCTGTTGAAATGTGATGCTGTCAAAAAAGGTTTGGGGTTGGGGGGCTGAACAAGCCCCTTCACTATTGATTAACAGCAATGGATTGGACATAGCCCTTGTGGCGAGGGGATTTATCCCCGTTCGAGTGCGAAGCGCTCGCCTTCTGATTGCATGGCAGCACAGTTGGGGGCTGCTTCGCAGCCCAGCGGGGATAAATCCCCTCGCCACAGGAAGCTCTCGCCTCAAAGGCAGGTGAAGCCTTAAAGGCTGAACCGCCCGACCATGCTATTCAGGTCCACGGCCAGGCGCGACAGTTCGGCGCTGGCGGCACTGGTCTGGTTGGCACCGGTGGCCGATTGCACCGACAGGTCGCGGATGTTCACCAGGTTGCGGTCCACTTCACGGGCCACCTGGGCCTGTTCCTCGGCGGCGCTGGCGATCACCAGGTTGCGTTCGTTGATCTCGACGATGGCCGTGTTGATGGTGTCCAGGGACAGGCCGGCGCCACGGGCGATGTTCAGGGTCGATTCGGCGCGCTCGGTGCTGTTGCGCATCGAGTCCACGGCGTGTTCGGTACCGCTCTGGATGCTGCCGATCATGCGTTCGATCTCGCTGGTCGACTGCTGGGTACGGTGGGCCAGGGCGCGGACTTCGTCGGCCACCACGGCGAAACCACGACCGGCCTCACCGGCGCGGGCGGCTTCGATAGCGGCGTTAAGGGCCAGCAGGTTGGTCTGGTCGGCCAGGCCGCGGATCACATCCAGCACTTTGCCGATGTCACGGGACTCATTGGCCAGGTTACCGATCAGCGTGGCGGTGCTTTGTACGTCGGCACTCATGCGTTCGATGGCACCGACGGTTTCCTGCACCAGATCGCGGCCGTCGCCAGCGGACGTGGTGGCGTGTTTCGACGCTTCCGACGTGCTGACCGCATTGCGTGCGACCTCTTCCACGGCGCTGGTCATCTCGTTGACCGCTGTTGCGGCCTGTTCGATTTCGTTGTTCTGCTGGGTCAGGCCCCGGGCGCTTTCGTCAGTGACGGCGTTGAGCTCTTCGGCCGCCGACGCAAGCTGTGTGGCCGAACCGGAGATCCGTTGCAAGGTATCGCGCAGCTTTTCCTGCATGGTCGACATCGCCCGCAGCAGGCGACCGGCTTCGTCGCTGCCGTCAATGGTGATCGGCCGGGTCAGGTTGCCCTTGGCGATTTCTTCGGCGGCATCCAACGCGTTGGCGATCGGCTTGGTGATGCTGTTGGTCAGCAGCCAGGCGAACAGCAGGGTCAGGCCGGTGGCGATGACCAGCAGGGTGACCACCCAGATGAAAGCGCTTGAATATTGTTGCGCCGCGCCCTTATTGAGCGCCTCGGCTTGCAGGTTGTTGATCTCCAACAAACGGCCGATTGCGGCGTTGATGGCATCGGAGTTGCTCAGCAGTTCAGTGTTGAGCAACGTGCGCAGCTCATCGACCTGATTGTTGCGTGACAGGGTTTTCATGCGCTCTTCGAGCTGACGGTACTGCCCGAGCAGTTGCACATACTGATCGTAGGCGGCCCGTTCGTCAGGGGCGCTGATGAGCTTTTCATAGGCGGCCTGGGCCGCGCGGATCTGTTGGCCGCGTTGTTCGAACAGATCGTAGGTTTTCTGCTGGATGTCCGGCTCGCGGTTGACCAGCAAGCGATAGGACAAGACGCGCAGGCGCAGGGTGAGTTGGGTGAACTCATCCAGGGCCTTGATACTGGGCACGCTGTTCTGGGCGATGATTTCGCCGGAGCCGCGGATTTTGCTCATCTGGGTCAGGGCGAATACCCCAAGGGCCAGCATCAGGGCGCCAATCAAGGCAAATCCGAGGAACGCCCGCGGCGCGATGTTCATATTACGTAGGGACATGGAAAATACCGAAAATAGATGCGTCCGTGCGGGGCTGAGACTGCTGTTAGCTGGCTTATCGGTCATGCGCCCGAAGTCTTGAGGCGTTGCGGGCTTTTGTCGCAGGGCAACGCCTGCCACGCGACGAAGGGTAGGAACCAGATTCTTGAATCGCAGTCTCTACAGCTCGCGAGCCAAGCACCGTCACCTTGTAAAGCGTGGCATCGGCGGTGACTTTTCTTTATCGTACGCGCCCCTTGGAAAAGCCTGGAAATCAATATGTTGGAAACATCCCTCAGCCAACTGGAGCAACTGGTCAACGACCTGGTGCAACAGAACCTGCACCTTACCGGCCTGAATAAAACCCTGAGCGCGGAACTTGCCAGGGCCAAGGATGAAAACGAAAGCCTGCAACTGAGCCTGATGGAGCAGGAAGAACTGCACGGCACCACCGCCGCGCGCATCCAGGCCCTGATCGAGCGCGCCAGCGCCGGCCCTGTCAGCGCATGAAGCACGGCGCCGATGGGGTGACGGTCATCTCGATCCTGGGAGAAGACTATTCAATCAAAGCGCCGGCCGGGCAGGAACAGACCCTGTTGGACGCCGCTTCGATGCTCAAGGCCGCCCTGGCCGACACCAAGAGGAAATACCCGACGCTGATCGGCGATCGCCTGCTGGTGCTGGCGGCGATGAACCTGTGTTCGCAGCAGTTGGAAATGCAGAAGCAACATCAAGCGGAACTCGACCGTTATCAAGAGCAAGTCAGCGCCACGGTCGAGGTGATTGCCAAGACGATCCAGCAGGCCTGAAGTCTTTTAGGACCCAGGGTTGGCGGTGATCTAATTGTGGGAGCGGGCTTGCTCGCGAAGGCGGTATATCAGTCACAATTGATTTGTCTGATCCGCCGCTTTCGCGAGCAAGCCCGCTCCCACAGGATATTTCTGTGGGCACGGAGTTGTGTTCACTGCCGATCAAATGTGGGAGCGAGCTTGCTCGCGATTGGTTTTTAGCCGCACCGCAAGACTCGCCTCAGAACCACTCTTCCCGCATCCCCAGGCACGTATCATCCCGCGCCTCGAGAATCGCCAGCTCATGATGACACCCCGGCACCTCCCAGGTCAGGAAGTAGCGCGCCGCTTGCAGCTTGCCTTTATAGAAGTCGCTGTCCGCGGCATTGCCCCTGGCCAGGCCCTCCTCGGCACGAATCGCCTGTTCCAGCCAGCGCCAGCCGATCACCATGTGCCCAAACACTTTCAGGTACAGCGCCGAGTTGGCGAGGCTGCTGTTGACCTTGCCCTGGGCCAGGTCCGTCAGCAGGCCCAGGGTGACGGTTTGCAGGCGCGCCACCAATGCTTCCAGCGGCTGGCGCAATGGCGTCAATGATGGGTGCGCCTGGGCCCGTTCAGTGGTGTCGGCCACCAGGCGGTTCAACTGCTTGAGCCCGGCGCCGCCGTTCTGCGCCAGCTTCCGCCCCAGCAGGTCCAGGGACTGGATGCCGTGGGTGCCTTCATGGATCGGGTTCAGGCGGTTGTCGCGATAATACTGCTCCACCGGGTATTCGCGGGTGTAGCCGTGACCGCCCAGGATCTGGATCGCCAGTTCGTTGGCTTTCAGGCAGAACTCCGAGGGCCACGATTTGACGATGGGGGTCAGCAGGTCCAGCAGTTCATGGGCGCGCCTGCGCTCGGCTTCGCTGTCCAGGGTGGTGGTGTCGTCGAACAGCCGCGCGGCGTACAAGCCCAGGTCAAACGAACCCTCGACGTAGGCCTTCTGGGTCAACAGCATGCGGCGCACGTCGGCGTGCTGGATGATCGCCACCGGGGCGGTGGTCGGGTCCTTGCTGTCGGGCACGCGGCCCTGCGGACGTTCGCGGGCGTATTCAAGGGAATACAGGTAGCCGGCGTAACCCAGCATCACCGCGCCCATGCCGACGCCAATGCGCGCCTCGTTCATCATCTGGAACATGTAACTCAGGCCGTGGTGCGGTTTGCCTACGAGGTAACCCACGCATTCGCCGTTGTCGCCGAAGTTCAACGCGGTCGATGTGGTGCCGCGCCAGCCCATCTTGTGGAACAGCCCGGCCAGTAGTACGTCGTTACGCGGGCCGAGGCTGCCATCGTCGTTGACCAGGAACTTGGGCACGATAAACAACGAAATGCCCTTCACGCCCGGCGGCGCGTCCGGCAGTTTCGCCAGGACCATGTGCACGATGTTCTCCGACAACGGATGATCGCCGCCGGAGATGAAGATCTTGTTGCCCTTGAGTCGATAGGTGCCATCGGAAGCAGGCTCGGCGCGTGTACGAATATCCGACAGCGAAGAACCTGCGTGGGGCTCGGTCAGGGCCATGGTGCCGAAGAAGCGGCCGTCGATCATCGGTTGCAGGAAGCGTTGCTTCTGCTCATCGCTGCCGAAGCTTTCGATCAGGTTCGCCGCGCCCATGGTCAGGAACGGGTAGGAGGTCGACGCGGCATTGGCCGACTGGAAGTGTGCGAAGCAGGCTTGGGACAGCAATGTTGGCAATTGCATGCCACCGGCGTCGAAGCTGCGCGCGGCATTGAGAAAACCGGCCTCCAGAAAGGCATCCACAGCCGGCTTTACCTCGGGAATCAGGATTGCCTGGCCGTTCTCGTAGCGCGGTTCGTTTTCATCGTTCTTGCGGTTGTGCGGCGCGAAATGTTTTTCGGCGATTGTGCGGGCGGTGGCAATGGCCGCGTCGAAGGTCTCGCGATTGTGTTCGGCAAACCGCTCGCGCTGGGTCAGGCCCTCGGCATCGAGGACTTCGTACAGCTCGAAAGCCAGATTGCGGGAACTGAGCAACGTCTCGGACATGGCGGCCTACCTTTTTTTGGAGTGGGCCGAGTCTAGACGTGGCAATGGAGGCTGAACAGGATGATTGATTTGAGTGATGGAGGAGCGAGGGTGACGCTAATCAAAATGTGGGAGCGAGCTTGCTCGCGATAGCAGTGTCCCAGTCGACAACATTCCTGACTGAACCACCGCTATCGCGAGCAAGCTCGCTCCCACAGGGATTGGATAGCCAGGCACCCATTGCAGGTGCCTGGTCTACAGCGGGTTTAGCCGATGGTCATCAGGCTGGCGTTACCCCCCGCCGCAGCGGTGTTGACGCTCAAGGCCCGCTCGATCACCAGACGCTCCAACGCGACGTTGGTCTCGCCCTGGGACAAACCATGCACCCCGACGATAGCGCCGGCACGCTTGGCCACTTGCTGGCAAACGCCCCGCAGTTGATCCGAGTCGCCGTGGTGCAGGACCGCGTCGAACAGCACATCGTCCTTGGTCCAGTCGGCAACCCGCTGGATGCGTACCTGAATCTCTTTCGGCAAGCGGGCGAACAAGGCCTTGCTGGTGTCGGTTTCCGGCCACACGGCCGAGCCGCCCACGGCCAGTACGGCCGCCAGTTGCGTCAGCAGGTCGCCTTCCACGTCGGCCAGGCACAGCACGTGCTCGCGCGGCAGGATGGCATAGCTGTTGCGTTCGCCGGTCGGGCCGGTCAACTGGCGGGTGATGCCGCTCTGCGATTGGGCCGCGAACTGCACGCACAGGGCACTCAGTTCGGCGAGCTTCTGGCTGTCGGCCCAGGCTTGCAGGGCGGTCAGCGGTTTGCTCATGGCATCGCGCAAGCGCAGGTCCGGCGCAACCAAGGCATCGCCGCGCACGAAGGACTGCTGGATCGCATCGGTAGGACGAGTCGACAGCAGGCGGTACAGGTACAGCGGGCCACCGGCCTTGGGACCGGTGCCCGACAGGCCTTCGCCACCAAACGGCTGTACACCGACCACGGCACCGACAATGTTGCGGTTGACGTAGACGTTGCCGGCATGGACGTTGTCGATGACCTTGGCGATGGTTTCGTCGATGCGCGTGTGCACGCCCAGGGTCAGGCCATAGCCGGAGGCGTTGATCTGGTCGATCAACTGACCCAGTTCCTTGCGCTTGTAGCGCACCACGTGCAGCACCGGACCGAAGATCTCCCGCTGCAGCTCGTCGAAGCTTTCCAGCTCGATCAAGGTCGGCATCACGAAGGTGCCGCGCTTGCACTCGTCGCTGTCGGCGATTGCCATCTGGTAGACGGTGCGACCTTTGTCGCGCATGGCCTGGATGTGTTTCTCGATGCCGGCCTTGGCTTCGGCGTCGATCACTGGGCCGATGTCCACCGACAGGCGCTCGGGGTTGCCGAGGCGCGATTCGGCCATGGCACCCTTGAGCATTTCGATGACGCGGTCGGCGGAGTCTTCCTGCAGGCATAGCACCCGCAGGGCCGAGCAACGCTGGCCGGCACTGTCGAAGGCCGAGGACACGACGTCGATGACCACTTGTTCGGTCAGGGCCGAGGAGTCGACGATCATGGCGTTCTGGCCGCCGGTCTCGGCGATCAGCGGGATCGGCCGGCCCTGGTTGTCCAAGCGTCCGGCGATGTTGCGTTGCAGCAGGCGGGCGACTTCGGTGGAGCCGGTGAACATCACGCCTTTGACCCGCTCGTCACCCACCAGGCGGGCGCCGACGGTTTCGCCGCGACCCGGCAGCAGTTGCAGGACGCCTTCCGGAATGCCGGCTTCGAGCATTAGGCGCACCGCCTGGGCTGCCACCAGCGGCGTCTGCTCGGCGGGCTTGGCCAATACCGGGTTGCCGGCGGCCAGTGCGGCGGCAACCTGGCCGCTGAAAATCGCCAGCGGGAAGTTCCATGGGCTGATGCAGACCACCGGGCCCAGAGGGCGGTGGGCGTCGTTGGTGAAATCGTTGCGCGCCTGCACCGCGTAGTACCGCAGGAAGTCCACGGCTTCACGCACTTCGGCGATGGCGTTGGCGAAGGTCTTGCCGGCTTCGCGGGCCAGCAGGCCCATCAGTGGCTGGATCTCGCCTTCCATCAGGTCGGCGGCACGTTCGAGGATCGCGGCGCGTTCGGCCGGTGGCGTGGCCTGCCAGATCGGTGCGGCGTTGAGGGCGCACTGGATAGCGTTGTCGACGTCGGCAACCGTCGCTTCCTGCACATGACCGACCACATCGCGGTGATCAGACGGGTTCAGCACCGCTGCCGGGGTTTCTTCGCTGGCAGCGCAACCGAGCATCGGCGCGGCTTTCCAGTCGTTATGGGCGGTGGCCAGCAGGGCGCAGGACAGCGACGCCAGGCGATGCTCGTTGGCCAGGTCGATGCCGCTGGAGTTGGCGCGGTCGCTGCCGTACAGGTCGCGCGGCAGCGGAATACGCGGGTGCGGCAGGCCGAAGCCGCCTTCCAGGGTTGCCATCTGCTCGATGCTGGCCACCGGATCGGCCACCAGTTCCTGGATGGAAATCGACTGGTCGGCGATGCGGTTGACGAACGAGGTGTTCGCGCCGTTTTCCAGCAAGCGGCGTACGAGGTAGGCCAGCAGTGTTTCGTGGGTGCCGACCGGGGCGTACACACGGCACGGTCGGTTCAGCTTGCCTTCGGAGACCTTGCCTACAACTTGTTCGTACAGCGGTTCACCCATGCCGTGCAGGCACTGGAACTCGTACTGGCCCGGGTAATAGTTCTGACCGGCGATGTGGTAAATGGCCGACAGGGTATGGGCGTTGTGCGTGGCGAACTGCGGGTAGATGACTTCCGGCACCGACAGCAGTTTGCGCGCGCAGGCGATGTAGGACACGTCGGTGTACACCTTGCGGGTGTAGACCGGATAGCCTTCCAGGCCTTCGACCTGGGCGCGCTTGATCTCGCTGTCCCAGTACGCGCCTTTTACCAGGCGAATCATCAGGCGGTGGCGGCTGCGCCGGGCCAGGTCGATGACGTAGTCGATCACGTACGGGCAACGCTTCTGGTAGGCCTGGATCACGAAGCCGATGCCGTTCCAGCCGGTCAGCTGCGGCTCGAAGCACAGGCGCTCCAGCAGGTCCAGGGACAGTTCGAGGCGGTCGGCTTCCTCTGCGTCAATGTTCAGGCCGATGTCGTATTGCTTGGCCAGCAGGGTCAGCGACAGCAGGCGCGGGTACAGCTCGTCCATGACGCGCTCGTACTGGGCGCGGCTGTAGCGCGGGTGCAGGGCCGAGAGCTTGATGGAAATGCCCGGGCCTTCATAAATCCCACGGCCATGGGACGCTTTGCCGATCGAATGGATGGCTTGTTCGTACGAGGCCAGGTACTTCTGGGCGTCATGTTCGGTGAGCGCGGCCTCACCCAGCATGTCGTAGGAATAGCGGAAACCCTTGGCTTCGAACTTGCTGGCGTTGGCCAGGGCTTCGGCGATGGTTTCGCCGGTGACGAACTGTTCGCCCATCAGGCGCATGGCCATGTCGACGCCCTTGCGGATCATCGGCTCGCCGCTCTTGCCGATGATGCGGCTCAGGGAGGAAGTCAGGCCCGTTTCGTTATGGGTGGCGACCAGCTTGCCGGTCAGCAACAGGCCCCAAGTGGCGGCATTGACGAACAGCGACGGGCTGTTGCCCAGGTGCGGCTGCCAGTTGCCGGTGCTGATCTTGTCGCGGATCAGCGCATCACGAGTGCCTTTGTCCGGGATGCGCAGCAGCGCCTCGGCCAGGCACATCAGGGCTACGCCTTCCTGGGACGACAGGGAAAATTCCTGCAATAAGCCCTGAACGATACCGGCACGGCCGCCGGCACTTTTCTGGTTACGCAGTTTTTCCGCAATCGAAGCCGCCAGCTTGTTGGTGGCTTCGGCCATTTCCACCGGCAGGCGGGCCTGCTCGATCAGCATCGGCACCACTTCCGGCTCAGGGCGACGGTAAGCGGCGGTGATGGAGGCACGCAGGACCGATTGCGGCAGGATGCTCTCGGCAAATTCGAGGAAGCATTGGTGAGCGTGGTCGACCTGTACGTCGCCGGCATCATCGCTGTCGGCGCGGGGTGAACCGTTCAGCTCGGTCAGGGTTGCACCACCCTCGAGTTTTTCCAGGTAATTGAAAATTGCCTGCTTGATCAGCCAGTGCGGCGTGCGATCGATCGAGGTTGCGGCCGCCTTGAGGCGTTCGCGGGTCGGGTCATCGAGTTTGACCCCAAGGGTGGTGGTAGCCATATTTTTATCCTCATGTTTACCACGTATGGCGTGGCATCAGCTGGCGGCAAGATTAGCTGTGCGATGATTGAGGTGCAACCGGGTGCAACCCTTTTTTTCTTGAAATGACAGGCAGCTCATCCGGAAGCCAGCGCGCCTCCGCCAAACCTGCACCGGCTTAGTGCTTTGGCTTCTAGTGAGACGCTACAGACTGCACTAAAAGGGAGCAAAAAACGGCGATTTTTCGATAAAACCGATCAGGTGCAACTTATTCGAGCGAAACTGGTTGCACCTTATTTGATTTGTTGAATAGCATTCGCGGCCAAGGTGCAACCGGCTCCAAGCCGAGGGGCATCGGCTGATGGCTTTCCTGGGGAAACATCAGTCATAAATTCGCGGGACTGCAAATCGTCGCTACAACGTCTGCGTTGTCGGCGCTTCCAACTGCCACCGCACCATAAAAACAAAGCCAGGGCGTAACTCATGAGTGTTAGTAATCCCACCTTGATCACTTTCGTGATCTACATCGCAGCCATGGTCCTGATCGGCCTGATGGCTTACCGCTCCACCAATAACCTGTCCGACTATATCCTGGGCGGTCGCAGCCTGGGCAGCGTGGTCACGGCCTTGTCCGCCGGTGCCTCCGACATGAGCGGTTGGTTGTTGATGGGTTTGCCGGGTGCCATCTATATGTCTGGCCTGTCGGAAAGCTGGATCGCCATCGGCCTGATCGTCGGCGCCTACCTGAACTGGCTGTTCGTGGCCGGTCGCCTGCGGGTGCAGACCGAGCACAACGGTGATGCCCTGACGCTGCCGGATTACTTCTCCAGCCGTTTCGAAGACAAGAGTGGCCTGCTGCGGATCATCTCCGCGGTGGTGATCCTGGTGTTCTTCACCATCTACTGCGCTTCCGGCATCGTGGCCGGTGCCCGTCTGTTCGAAAGCACCTTTGGCATGTCCTACGAGACCGCGCTGTGGGCCGGTGCCGCAGCGACCATCGCCTACACCTTCGTTGGCGGTTTCCTGGCCGTGAGCTGGACCGACACCGTACAAGCCACCCTGATGATCTTCGCGCTGATCCTGACGCCGATCATCGTGCTGCTGGCGACCGGTGGCGTGGACACCACGTTCCTGGCCATCGAAGCGAAAGATCCTTCGTCCTTCGACATGCTGAAAAACACCACCTTCATCGGCATCATCTCGCTGATGGGCTGGGGCCTGGGTTATTTCGGCCAACCGCACATCCTGGCTCGCTTCATGGCAGCGGATTCGGTCAAATCGATCGCCAATGCCCGTCGCATCTCCATGACCTGGATGATCCTGTGCCTGGGCGGCACCGTGGCCGTGGGCTTCTTCGGTATCGCTTACTTCTCGGCCCACCCTGATGTGGCCGGTCCCGTGACCGAGAACCCTGAGCGTGTGTTCATCGAGCTGGCAAAACTGCTGTTCAACCCATGGATTGCCGGAGTACTGCTGTCGGCCATCCTGGCGGCGGTGATGAGTACCTTGAGCTGCCAGTTACTGGTGTGCTCCAGCGCCCTGACCGAAGACTTCTACAAGACTTTCCTGCGCAAGAGCGCTTCCCAGCTGGAACTGGTCTGGGTCGGTCGCGCCATGGTGTTGCTGGTGGCCTTGGTCGCCATTGCCCTGGCAGCTAATCCGGAAAACCGCGTACTGGGTCTGGTGAGCTACGCCTGGGCCGGTTTCGGTGCTGCCTTCGGCCCGGTTGTCCTGATCTCCGTAATCTGGAAGAACATGACCCGCAATGGCGCGCTCGCCGGCATTCTGGTAGGTGCAATCACCGTGATCGTCTGGAAGCATTTCGCGTTGCTGGGCTTGTACGAAATCATCCCGGGCTTCATCTTCGCCAGCCTGGCCATCTACTTTGTCAGCAAGATGGGCTCGCCTACCGCCGGTATGCTGCAGCGCTTCGACGCGGCGGAAAAAGATTTTCGTCTGAACCAGTAAGGCCTTCAGCGCGGCTTCGAGCCCGCAGGTGATCCATTGTGGCGAGGGAGCTTGCTCCCGCTGGGCTCTGTAGGAGCTGGCGAAGCCTGCGATCTTTTGATCTTTCACTTGAGGCTCAAGTGTTTGGAGAAAGATCGCAGCCTCGCTCCACTCGACAGTTCCTACCGCTGGGCTCTGTAGAAGCCTGCGAGCTATAGAAACTGAACATAGCGTCCTGGCCCCAGATCTCTGATTGCCACACCAGGAACCATTCGCCGCCAGATCGAGCACGTCGCAAGAAATTGCTGATTCATGTGCAGGACGGCGACGATGCTTCGAATGTCTATCGGAAAATGCATCACGCTTTGCAGCTTTTACCTTCTTGGATGTAGGGCAAATCTGTTTTTCCTGACCTCCCGTACACGTCCCCTACTGCTCGTGCAGAATCGCCCGCCTCCATTCAGCAGAGGCACATCGGATGTTCCCGCCTGCCAACCCACCGCGTTTCACGCTGACGCTCGACAGCGGGCCTAATGAATTCAAGGTGCTCGAGTTCAAGGGCAAGGAAACCATCAGCCAGCCCTATCGCTTTGACGTGGAACTGGTCAGCGAGCGCTGCGACCTGGTGCTGGAAGAACTACTGCATCGCCAGGCATTCCTGCGATTCGATGGCCGGGGAGGGGGTGTGCACGGTCAGGTCTATAGCGTGGCCCAAGGCGATTCGGGTAAACGCCTGACCCGTTACCAGGTCAGTCTGGTGCCGCGCCTGGCCTACTTGCGCCACCGTATCAACCAGCGGATTTTCCAGCACTTGAGCGTGCCCGATATCGTCGCCCGGGTGTTGAAGGAACATGGGGTCCTGGAGGGAGCCTTCCAGTTCATCCTGGGAGGGCACTATCCCGAGCGTGAATACTGTGTGCAGTACGCCGAAAGCGACCTGGCGTTCATCGAGCGGATCTGTGCCGAAGTCGGTATCCACTATCACTTTCGGCACCGCCCTGACGGCCATCTGCTGGTTTTCGGTGACGATCAGACCGGGTTCCCCCGCCTGCCCGACTCGACGCTGTACCTGGCGGACAGCGGCATGGCTGCCGACGCGCCGGCCATCAAGCGTTTGGCGGTGCGACTGCAGACTCGCACCACGGCCGTAACGTTGCGCGACTACGACTTCCGCAAGCCCGGCCTGTTGTTGCAGACCCACCTCGACAATCGGCAACTGCCGGCGCTCGAAGACTATCGCTACCCCGGTGGGTTCTGCGACCGGGACGATGGCAAGCGCTTGACCCGGCGTGCCCTCGAGCGTCATGGCGCCGATCATCGCGTGGCGCAGGGCAGCAGCGATGACAGCGCTTTCGTCAGCGGACATTTCATGCGTATCGAGGGCCATCCCAGGGAACAGTGGAACGATCTCTGGCTCCTGACGCATATCGACCATCATGGCCGCCAACCCCAGGTGCTGGAAGAAACAGCCTCCGCCGGCCCGGATGAATTCCAGGGCTACAGAAACACCTTTCTCGCTACACCGTGGGAGGTGTTTTTTCGGCCGCCCTTGCACCCTGAAAAGCCCCGTGCCCACGGTTATCAGTCAGCGGTGGTGACCGGGCCGGTGGACAGCGAGATCCATTGCGATGAATTCGGGCGGGTCAAGGTGCAACTGGCCTGGGATCGCGACGGCCAGCGCGACGAGCATTCCAGTTGCTGGCTGCGAGTGGCCTCGGGTTGGGCCCATGATCAATATGGTGCCGTGCTGATTCCCCGGGTCGGCATGGAAGTCCTGGTGGGGTTCATCGATGGCGACGTGGACAAGCCATTGGTGGTGGGTTGCCTGCCCAACGGCGCCAACCCGGTGCCGTTGGACCTGCCGGCGGACAAGACTCGCAGTATATGGCGCAGCCAGAGCAGTCCCGGTGGGGAAGGCTACAACGAGTTGCGCGTCGAGGACCGCAAGGGGGCTGAGGAAATCTACCTGCGGGCCCAGCGAAACTGGACCCAGCACGTGCTGCACGACCAGCGGGTGCAGGTCGATCACGAGCGCAGCATCGTCGTCATCGGCACCGCACGGCACGAACTCAAGGCCGATGAGCAGCGCGTTACCCATGGCCGGCGCCAGGCTGAAGTCCGCCAGGACGATCATTTGCTGGTGGGCGGCGAGCGACATGTTCGCGTGACCAGCCAAGTCCTGAGCGCCAGCCGGCAGTTTCATGTCAGCGCCGGCCAGCAAGTGGTGCTGGAGGCTGGCGCCAGTGTGACCCTCCAGGCTGGCGGTCATTGGATCAACATTGGCGCCGGCGGAATTTTCAGCAGCGTGCCGATCGAGGTCGGTGGGGCGCCGATGGCGGTCATGGGGGCGATGGCGGGTTCGTCGGAGGGCTCCGGGACGCAGGTCGCTGCGCCGGCCCCTCGGCTTTCCCTGGCGCAAATCCTCAGTTTCCAAGGCTCGGCGCCGTTCTGCGAGGAGTGCGAGCGTTGCAGAAACGGCGTCTGCGCAGGGCCATTGGCCTTCCACAAAACGGTCGACATACAGGAGCGCCCATGAACAGTGGTCAAACGCCCCGCGTCTGGCTTGAGCACCATCCTTTGCAGTTGCCCGAGCAACTTTTCGCCATTTTCAGCAACGCCAGTAGCGCTGGGGCATTGGCGGCCTGGCGGCGTTCGATGGCCGCGACACCCACGGCGATCTGGGCCGACACGCCGTACGCCGAGTGGGAGGCGGTCATGCCCTATGTAGGGCTTGTTCGCGCAGACTGTGGGTTTCTTGATTGGATAGCGGCCACCGACTCGCTCGACTGGGGTTGGCTGGCGGTGTCGTGTGCCAGCCAGGAAACCCTTGCCGAGCATTTGCGTGGGTTGACGCAGGTGCTGTTGCCAGGTGGTAAGCCGGTTTTTCTGCGTTTTTGGGATGGGCGCTTCATGGGACAGATCCTGCGATCGACAGTGGTGGATGCCGGGGAGCTTCTGCCGGTCATCAATCGTTGCCTGATCAACGCTCAATCCCTTGAGTTCGTCGGAAACGTCCAGCGGCCGGCGCGGATTTTTCCTTGGTGGGAAGTGCCGGTGGCGCTGCTGGACGCCATGACCGAGGCCCCGACGAATTGTCTGGTAGATAACTTGCTCACGTGGCTTGGCCAAGAGCATCCGTCTCTGTGCGAGCGGGTCGACCATCGCGTCCTGCGGTGCAAGATTGCTCACTTTCTTGAGCGATCGAAGCCGGTTGTCGCGCCAAAGGCGCCCTTGCAGGCGTACTTGCTGCGGGAGCTGGGCTGATCGTGGCGTGCCCGCCGGGCTGCCAACCCCTGACGTTCGACGCGCTTCAAGGTAAACTCGTCGCCCTTCGCAGGAGCCGCCATGAATTATCGCCACGCCTTCCACGCCGGCAATCACGCCGACGTGTTCAAACACCTGACCTTGACCCGCCTCATCGCGCTGATGTCGCGCAAGGAGCAGCCCTTCGCCTACCTCGACACCCACGCGGGCATCGGGCTGTACGACTTGCAGGGTGACCAGGCCAACCGTACCGGTGAGTACCTGGAAGGCATTGCGCGGTTGTGGGGCGAGGGCGACCTGCCGCCGTTGACCGCCGATTACATGAAGGTGCTGCACGAGATGAACCCGGACGGGCAGTTGCGCTACTACCCGGGCTCGCCGGAACTGGCGCGGCGCCTGACTCGGCCGCAGGACCGAGTGCTGCTCAACGAAAAGCACCCTGAAGACGGCGTGTTGCTCAAGGACAACATGAAAGGCGACCGTCGCGTGGCGGTGCACCTGGGTGAAGGTTGGCATGTGCCGCGGGCGTTGCTGCCGGTGGCCGAAAAGCGTGCCCTGATGCTGATCGATCCGCCCTTCGAGCAGCTTGACGAGATGCAGCGCTGCGCCGCCTCGCTCAAGGAGGCCGTTGGCCGGATGCGCCAGACGGTGGCAGCCATCTGGTACCCGGTGAAGGACCAGCGGATGTTGCGCCGCTTCTACCAGGACCTGGCCGGCACGGGAGCGCCGAAGCTGCTGCGCGTGGAACTGCTGGTGCACCCATTGGCGACGCCCAACAGCCTGAATGGCTCCGGCCTGGCGATTGCCAATCCGCCGTGGGGGCTGGAAGAAGAGTTGCGTGAGCTGCTGCCGTGGCTGTCGAAAAAGCTGGGGCAGACCCAGGGCGGGTGGCAGATGGATTGGTTGATCGCTGAGAGCTGATCATTGAGCCGATGTATTCAGGTTGTCTGGAAGGACGCCTTCGCGAGCAAGCCCGCTCCCACACTGGATCTGAGGCGTACGCAAGAGTCGTGTACGCCGCCAGACCTGTGGGAGCGGGCTTGCTCGCGAAGCTTTTCAGGGCCCGACAGTCAGATCGGGCAGGTCACGCCGGTGCCGCCAATCCCGCAATAGCCTTCCGGGTTCTTCGCCAGGTACTGCTGGTGATAGGCCTCGGCGAAGTAGAACGTCGGTGCTTCTTCGATTTCGGTGGTGATGGTGCCTTTGCCGGCCTTGGTCAACTCGGCCTGGAAGACTTGCTCGCTGTGTTTGGCCGCCGCCAGTTGGGCCGGGGTGGTGGCATAGATCACCGAACGGTACTGGGTGCCGATGTCGTTCCCCTGGCGCATGCCCTGGGTCGGGTTGTGCAGTTCCCAGAACATCTTCAGAAGCTGTTCATAGCTGACTTTCGCTGGTTCGTAGACCACCAGCACCACTTCGCTGTGGCCGGTCAGGCCCGAGCAGACTTCTTCGTACGTCGGGTTCGGTGTGAAACCACCGGCGTAACCCACCGCGGTACTGACCACGCCTTCGCGCTGCCAGAACTTGCGTTCCGCGCCCCAGAAGCAGCCGAGGCCGAAGATCGCGAAATCCACGTCCATGGCAAATGGGCCCAGCAGGGGCGCGTCGAGGACGAAGTGTTTGTCCGGCACGGTCATCGGGGTTTCACGGCCAGGCAGGGCTTGTTCTTGAGTAGGAAGCACGTTTTTATTCACCAGGATTTCCGAGCGCAAGACCATTATCAGTCCTCTCAGTCAGATTGAATTGAGCGAAATAGACCGCCAGTGTGCCTCAGAAAAGCCGCCGCAAGCTATACGCAGCTGTCAGACCAGAGGCCCGCGCGGGTAGCGCTTGAGCTTTTCGATCAGCTCCGCGCCGGGGATTGGCCGGTCGAACAGGTAGCCCTGGCCGACGTCGCAGCGGTGACGCCGCAGGAACGTCAGTTGCTGGGCGGTTTCGATGCCTTCGGCCACGACCTTGAGTTTCAGGTTATGAGCCATGGCGATCACCGCCGAGGTGATTTCCATGTCGTCCTGGTTGTCCGGGATCTCATGGATGAAGCTGCGATCGATCTTAATGATGTCGATCGGGAATTTTTTCAGGTAGCTCAGGGACGAATACCCGGTGCCAAAGTCGTCCATGGCCAGGGTCAGCCCCAGGCGCTTGAGCTGGTCGAGTTGCAAGTGGGTGTCTTCGGTGGCCTCCAGCAGCAGGCCTTCGGTCAACTCCAGTTCCAGCAGGCGGGCCGGCAGTTGTTCTTCCTTGAGGATGCTGGCGATGGAGGCGACCAGGTCCGGGTCGGAGAACTGCTTGGGCGACAGGTTGATCGCCACTTGCAGGTTGCCCAGGCCTGCCGCGGTCAGCTGTTTGCTCATCCGGCAGGCCTGGCGGGCGATCCATTTGCCAATGGGGATGATCAGGCCGGTTTCTTCGGCCACGCTGATGAACTGGTCCGGGCGGATCATGCCCTTTTCCGGATGGTTCCAGCGCAGCAGTGCCTCCATGCCCAGCAGACGGCCGCTGCGCAGGCACAACTTGGGCTGGTAGAACACGTCCAGTTCGTTCTGGGTCAAGGCGCGACGCAGGTTGTTCTCCACGAACAACTTGTAGCTGGCCTCGGCATTCAGCGCCTCGGTGAACACCTGGACCTGATGCTTGCCGTTGGCCTTGGCCTTGTGCAGGGCGAGGCCGGCGTTGCGCATCAGGGTCTGCGGATCACGGCCGTGCAGCGGCGCGCAGGCCAGGCCCACGGAACCGGTCACGCTGATCAACTGGTTGTCGACGAACATCGGTTTATCGAGAGTCATCAGCAATTGGCTGGCGATCTGCTGCCCGGCCTCCAGGCTCGTGTCGTCCAGCAGCACGGCGAACTCGTTACTGGCGAATCGCGCCAGGCTGCCGCTGGGGCTCAGGCTATTGCGCAGGCGCCGGGCCAGGCTGATCAGCAGCTTGTCACCGGTCTGGTGACCGAGGCTGTCGTTGATGCGCTTGAAGTTGTCGATGTCCACCAGCAGCAGGCTGATGGGCGAATCACTGTCCCGGGCGAAGCGTTCATCGAGGTTGCGAATGAACGCCGGGCGGTTGCCCAGGTTGGTCAGGTTGTCGGTGTAGGCCAGGCGCTCGATGCGCTGCTGGGCCAGTTTGGTCTGGGTGATGTCTTCGTAGATGCCGATGTAGTGGGTCAGCTCGCGGTTGTCGCCGTAGACCTTGGAAATCGACAACTGGCCCCAGTAGGGTTCCAGGTTCTTGCGCCGGCTCTTGAACTCGCCCTGCCAACTGTTGCTCTGGGCCAGCGCCGAGGGCGCGTCGAACAGCAGCTCGCTGAGGTTCTCCAGGGCCGGCAGTTCCGAGAGGCGTTGGCCGTGGACTTCCTCGGTGGTGTACTGGGTGATGGCGGTGAAGCTTGGGTTGACGTACTCCACCACACCGTCGCAATTGACCAGCAGGAACGCGTTGGCGCTTTGCTCCACGGCGCGCTGGAACAAGTGCAGGGCGCTGGTGGCGGTGCGGCGGTTGTGGTTGTTGATGACCTGGGCGAACTGGTCCGCCAGCTCGCCGGCAAAGGCGATTTCATCCGACTGCCAGGCGCGGGTGGCCCCCACTTGTTCCAGGCACAGCACGCCCACCACTTGGCCGTCGATGCGCACGCTGGCGTCGAGGATGGCGTTGACGTCGCGAGCGCGCAGGCTCTCGGCCATTTCCCGGGTGCGTGGGTCGCGCATCGCATTGTGGGCGTCGATGGCACGACAGGTCTGCAGCGCCTCCATGTAGTCGGGAAACTCGTTGACGTCGATGACCGCCGGCAGAAAGTATTCCTGGGAAGCGCGGTTGTAGGCGGAAATCGGCACCAGTTTGCCGTCGTCCAGGTTCCAGATACTGGCGCAGTCGATCTGATAGATGTCACAGGCGCTGCGGGTGATGAGTTCGGCCGCTTCGAGCAGGGAGTTGTTGGCGCTGTAGCGTTGGCGGGTCAATAGCAGGATGAGGTCTTGTTGGGCACGTACCCGGTCCAGATGCTGGAGCTGCTCCTGCTGGGCGCGCTGGTTCAGTTCCAGGGCGATCTGCAGGCGCGAATTCTGGGTTTCCAGGTCCAGGGCCGGCATGGAAGGTTCGCTTTGCAGCAAATTGTCCACCACCAGCAGGTAACCGCGCAGCAGATGACGATTGTGCTGTTTGTAGGCTTCGCCCGTCTCCAGCACATTCATCGGGCCCTTGACGGTGTGGAGCGTGTAGCGAATCTGGTAATGCGCGGCCTGGGCCAATTGCTGCTGGATGGCGTCGTGCAATTGATAGCGCGCTTCGGGTTCCATCAGGCTGGCGTAGGGCGAGCTGACCAGCGAGCACAGTTCTACCGCCGGCAGGCCGAAGTGTCGCTCGCAGTTGGGGTCGAGAAACAACAGCGCCCAGCTAGCTTCATTCAGCCGTTCGAAACGCAGCATACCGAGCCGCGCGGGCACCGGTAACTGCGTCACTACCTCGGCCGCCATACGGCTGGCGGCATCGGGTTGGCTTTTCATGGGGAAACTCGCTTCGAAAATGCTGATCGCGCCGGGCTGACGCCCTCGTTATTACGGATTGGCGCAAGGTTGCATCATTGCGGCACTGGCTGACAAGAGAGATGAAGGCCAAGTGCTATAAACCTTTTATCGGCCGACAAAGGGATTTCTCCAGTCGCCAGCCGATCAGAGGGCATGGAAGTTCATCGCAGCGCAATATCGAGTGTCTGCAAGGGCTCGCCGTCACGGTCGTGGAAGGTGACGTGAAGGCTCTGTGCCGTGACCTGCAGGCGGGCGAAGTTGTCCTGGCTCACCACTTCGCTGGTCAGTTCATAGCGGTACTCACCGCTGTCCGTGCGAGCCATGGGCCTGTGGAAAATAAAATCCGCGGCTTTTGCAAAAGGCAACAATTTGCTGTTGTAGAACGGCGAGGAAACGACGGTGTTGACCTCGAAATCAGGATCCTGAGTGTGCCGCAGGCGGCTGGTCATCGAGCCGTGGACGTCACCCGAGATGAACACCACGTTTTTGATCCGATAGCGGCGGATGGTTTCCAGCAAGCGCAGGCGTTGTTCCGGGAAGGCCTGCCAGGCATCGCCGTCATTGCGCTGGCGGTCAGGGAAAAACATCACGCTGGTGACGACGAGCTTGACCCGGGCGGGGCTGCGGACGAGCCACTCGAGCAGGGATTTTTCCTGGTCTGCGTCGAGGATGCGCCGATCGTCCGCCGACAGATTGCGTTGCGTCCGGCTGTCGGTGACGAACCAGTGGATATCGCCATGGGCAAAGGTGTACCAGTAGCGGGTCAACGACTTGTTCAATGTTCCGTCGCTCGACAGTTCATGGGCGGGCCCATGGCTGGCCTGGTAAAGCCGATAGGCGCTCATGGCATTGGCATACAGGACGTCGTTGTGACCAGTTTTCCTGGCGGGCCAGTTGTCTTCGATTTCATGGTCGTCGAGGATCATGTAGGTCGGCGTGCCAGACATCAACTTGCTGATGTGCGGCTGGGTAAATACCGTTCGGTATCTGAAAAGGATCTGCTTATAGGTTCGGTCCGGGCCGATGATATTCAAGTCATCGAGATAAACCTGGTCTCCGGTCATTAACACCGCGCTGATCGGCGGGGCGGCCTGTTCGACGATGCGATTGATGCCGGCAAAGGTGCGATCTCCAAGGCCGGGGAGTAGCGGGGTGCTGGCGGCGATCCGCAAGTAGCGACATGAGCCCACGATATAAGCACGTGGCGCATCGGGTTTGTCGGCCGGCGTGTGCAAACAATAGGTGTGCCGAGGCCATTGCAGTGGCAGTTCCTGGATGGTTTCCACGGTATGGGTCGGGCTCAAGGGGCTGAGCCAGCCGGCCTGGTATTCGTAGGCGGTGTCGGGCTGAAGGTCTTTCAACACGATCACATCGGACATGTCGCGGTAGGCCTTCAATTGGACAAAGTGCCCTTTTGACCAGCGTGTATCCCCTCGACGCCGGTGTCGTATACCGGCGAATACCCGGTTGTTGCCGTGATCGCCCCGCAGGAATATCCGGGCGTGGTCAGTGGTCGTGTGCCCGACAATGGGGCCGACAGTAGGTTTGAACATGTTCGAGTCCATTCGAAGTTTTAGTCGGTGGGTGCAAGCATCAAGTGGCCTTGGCGGTTTTGATGCTAAAGCCCGGCGCGCCATAAATATCGACAGGGAAGGGGGCGCAAGTTGTGGGCAATGACTAATAGGGGGTGTAGTCATTTAAAACTTGCGGGGTAGGAAATACCGCTATCGCGAGCAAGCTCGCTCCCATGGGGCACCGCAAATCCACTGTGGGAGCGAGCTTGCTCGCGATGAGGCCGCCACATCCAACATCCATGCACCTGGCTTGAATTCCAGGCAAAAAAAGCCCCGCCAAACGGACGGGGTTGAGGTACGAGCGTGGCGCTCGGAAAACAGTGCTCCGAATGGCCCCCCCCGAGGGAGGGCCACCCGGTGTTACAGCAGGATGGTGCGAATGTCGCCCAGCAAGTCGCTCAAGCGCTTGGTGAAGCGTGCAGCGGCGGCGCCGTTGATCACACGGTGATCGTAGGACAGCGACAGTGGCAGCATCAGCTTCGGCTGGAAGGCTTTACCGTCCCAGACCGGCTGGATGGTGGCCTTGGAAACGCCCAGGATCGCCACTTCAGGCGCGTTGACGATCGGCGTGAAGCCGGTGCCGCCAATGTGACCGAGGCTGGAGATGGTGAAGCAGGCGCCCTGCATGTCGTCGGCGGTGAGCTTCTTGTTCCGGGCTTTTTCGGCCAGGGCAGCGGCTTCGCCAGCCAGTTGCAGCAAGCTCTTCTGGTCGACGTTGCGGATGACCGGTACCAGCAGGCCTTCCGGGGTGTCGACGGCAAAGCCGATGTGCACGTATTTCTTGCGGATCACAGCCTTGCCGCTTGGGGCCAGGGAGCTGTTGAAGTCCGGCAGTTCCTTGAGCAGGTGCGCACAGGCCTTGAGCAGCAGTGGCAGCACGGTCAGCTTCACGCCGGCCTTTTCCGCCACGGCTTTCTGCGCGACGCGGAAAGCTTCCAGCTCGGTGATGTCGGCCTGGTCGAACTGAGTCACGTGTGGAATGTTCAGCCAGCTACGGTGCAGGCTCGACGCGCCGATCTGCATCAGGCGAGTCATGGCCACTTCTTCGGTTTCACCGAAGCGGCTGAAGTCCACCGCCGGGATCGGCGGGATGCCCGCGCCGCCGGTGGCGCCTTCGGCCGGTGCGTTCTTGGCCTTCTGCATCATGGCCTTGACGTAGGCTTGCACGTCTTCCTTGAGCACACGACCGTGCGGGCCGCTTGGGCCAACGGCCGACAGCTCGACACCGAATTCACGGGCCAACTGACGCACCGCCGGGCCGGCGTGCACCTTGGCACCGCTTGGCGCAGGCGCGGCGGCGACAGGGGCAGGCGCAGCTTCGGTCTTGGCGGCAGGCGCGGCGGCTGGCGCTGGAGCTGTTTCAGCCTTGGCGGCAGGTGCAGCGGCCGGGGCAGGCGCGGCAGGTGCCGAGGCACCCGCCACTTTGAGCTTCAGGATCAGATCGCCGGTGCCGACTTCGTCTTCCAGCTTGATCTCGACGCTTTCCACCACACCGGCGGCTGGCGATGGGATTTCCATGCTGGCCTTGTCGGATTCCAGGGTGATCAGCGACTGGTCGGCTTCGACGGTGTCGCCGGCCTTGACCAGCACTTCGATGATCTTGGCCTTGCCCGATGAACCGATGTCCGGGACATGAATGTCCTGGACCGTGGCTGCGGCAGGAGCAGCGGCCGGAGCGGGAGCCGCTTCGGCAGCCGGTGCGGCGGCAGGCTTTTCAGCTGCGGCCGGGGCAGCGGCGGGAGCGGCCGCTTCAGGCGCCGCAGCGGCGCCCTCGACTTCCAGCTCCAGCAGTTCGTCGCCTTCTTTCAGGCGATCGCCCAGCTTCACTTTCAGGCTCTTGATGACACCGGCCTTCGGCGCGGGCACTTCCATGCTGGCCTTGTCCGATTCAAGCGTCAGGATGCTCTGGTCGGCTTCGATACGGTCGCCGACCTTCACAAACAGTTCAATTACTTCACCTTCACCGCTGCCGATGTCAGGTACGCGAATGAGTTCGCTCACGAAAATTCTCCTCAGCAGTCCAGTGGGTTGCGTTTTTCCGGATCGATGCCGAACTTGGCGATGGCTTCGGCCACCACTTTAGGTTCGATATCGCCACGGTCAGCCAGGGCTTCCAGGGCTGCCAACACAACGAACTTACGGTCGACTTCGAAGAAGTGACGCAGCTTCTTGCGGCTGTCGCTACGGCCGAAACCGTCGGTGCCCAGGACTTTGAATTCCTTGGAAGGAACCCACTGGCGGATCTGCTCGGCGAACAGCTTCATGTAGTCGGTAGAGGCGATGACCGGACCTTTGCGGCCGTTCAGGCACTCTTCGACGTAGCTCAGCTTTGGCTTCTGGCCAGGGTGCAGACGGTTGCTGCGCTCTACGGCCAGGCCGTCGCGACGCAGTTCGTTGAAGCTGGTGACGCTCCAGACGTCGGCGCCGACGTTGAACTCTTCACGCAGGATCTTCGCTGCCTCGCGCACTTCGCGCAGGATGGTGCCCGAACCCATCAACTGGACGTGGTGCGCCGCTTCGCGGGTGTCTTCCTCGAGCAGGTACATGCCCTTGACGATGCCTGCCTCGACGCCGGCCGGCATGGCTGGCTGCTGGTAGGACTCGTTCATCACGGTGATGTAGTAGAAGACGTCCTGTTGTTCTTCGGTCATCTTCTTCATGCCGTCCTGAATGATCACCGCCAGCTCGTAGCCGTAGGTCGGATCATAGGTGCGGCAGTTCGGGATGGTCCCGGCCAGCATGTGGCTGTGGCCGTCTTCGTGCTGCAGGCCTTCACCGTTGAGGGTGGTCCGGCCGGCGGTGCCGCCGATCAGGAAGCCACGGGTACGGCTGTCGCCAGCGGCCCAGGCCAGGTCGCCGATGCGTTGGAAGCCGAACATCGAGTAGAAGATGTAGAACGGCAGCATCGGCTGGTTGTGGCTGGAGTACGAAGTACCGGCGGCAATGAAGGAGCTCATAGCGCCCGCTTCGTTGATGCCCTCTTCGAGGATCTGGCCCTTCTTGTCTTCGCGGTAGAACATCACCTGGTCTTTATCGACTGGCTCGTAGAGCTGGCCGACGGACGAGTAGATGCCCAACTGACGGAACATGCCTTCCATACCGAAGGTACGGGCTTCGTCCGGGATGATCGGGACGATGCGCTGACCGATTTCCTTGTCCTTGACCAATTGCGCGAGGATTCGCACGAAGGCCATGGTGGTGGAGATTTCACGGTCGCCCGAACCGTCCAGGATCGCCTTGAGGGTCTCCAGTGGCGGGGTCGGAACGCTGAAGCTCTTGGCGCGACGCTGGGGCACGAAGCCGCCCAGTGCGGCACGGCGCTCGGCCAGGTAACGGGCTTCGGCGCTGCCTTCTTCGGGCTTGAAGAACGGCAGGTTTTCCAGCTCGCTGTCCTTGACCGGGATGTCGAAGCGGTCGCGGAACAACTTCAGGCTGTCGACATCGACTTTCTTGGTGTTGTGCGCAGTGTTCTTCGCTTCGCCGGCACCGGTGCCATAACCCTTGATGGTCTTGGCCAGGATGACGGTCGGCTGTTCTTTGTGGTTGACCGCCTGGTGGTACGCCGCGTAGACCTTGTACGGGTCGTGGCCGCCACGGTTGAGCTTCCAGATCTCGTCGTCGGACAGGTCGGCAACCATGGCCTTGAGTTCAGGCGAGTTGAAGAAGTGCTCGCGGACGAACGCGCCGTCCTTGGCCTTGTAGTTCTGGTACTCGCCGTCGATGACTTCGTCCATGCGGCGTTGCAGGATGCCGTCGACGTCCTTGGCCAGCAGTGGGTCCCAGAAGCGGCCCCAGATGACTTTGTTGACGTTCCACTGGGCACCACGGAACACGCCTTCGAGTTCCTGGATGATCTTGGCGTTGCCGCGAACCGGGCCGTCGAGGCGCTGCAGGTTGCAGTTGATGACGAAGATCAGGTTGTCCAGCTTCTCGCGGCCGGCCAGGGAGATCGCGCCCAGGGATTCCGGTTCGTCGCACTCGCCGTCACCCATGAAGCACCAGACTTTCTGCTTGCCTGGCTGGATGAAGCCGCGGGCTTCCAGGTACTTCATGAAACGCGCCTGGTAGATCGCCTGGATCGGGCCCAGACCCATGGACACGGTCGGGAACTGCCAGAAGTCCGGCATCAGCCAAGGGTGCGGGTACGAGGACAGGCCGTTGCCGTCCACTTCCTGGCGGAAGTTGTTCATCTGGTCTTCGGTGATGCGGCCTTCCATGAACGCACGGGCGTAGACGCCTGGCGATGCGTGACCCTGGAAGTAGATCAGGTCGCCGCCGTGCTCGTCGGTCGGGGCCTGGAAGAAGTAGTTGAAGCCGATGTCATACAGCGTCGCGCTGGAGGCGAAGCTGGAGATGTGACCGCCCAGGTCAGAATCTTTCAGGTTGGTACGCATGACCATGGCCAACGCGTTCCAGCGTACCAGCGAGCGAATGCGGCGTTCCATGAACAGGTCGCCAGGCATGCGTGCTTCGTGGGTAACGGGGATCGTGTTGCGGTACGGCGTGGTGATGGCGTAGGGCAGTTGCGAGCCGCTGCGGGTCGCGAGTTCGCCCATGCGGGTCATCAGATAATGAGCGCGGTCTTCGCCTTCTTTGTCGAGAACCGATTCCAGGGCGTCCAGCCATTCCTGGGTTTCGACGGGATCGAGGTCTTGCATGGCTTGCTCCAGGGCGGAAAGGCTACCAGAATCGGTTGCCTGAGTTTGCGACTGGCCTTGTGGGCAGACGGTATAAATTCTTGGATTGCCGAAGGTTGTTTCGGCGGCGTGTAGTTTTACTACAAATCGTCGGCCGTTTCAGCCTTTCGAATGTATAGACGAGTAGTGAAACTACACATGAGCGGCGTATGGCCCCTCATTTCGTTGTGAGAATAATCGTTACTGTTGGTCTTTAGCCAACTCGAACAGGTAAAAACTTGATGCCGGCTGCCAATAAAATCAGATTTTCAGCTATTTATCATCTTTGTTCGACAGTCGATCAGGTAGTGTCTTGTGAAAAAACACTACATCCAGCTTCTCCCGCGCCGATCAAGGATAGACCATGAGCCTGCCCTCGCTTGCCCCGATACCGGAAATGGTACCGGCCATTCTCCAGTCATTGGTCAGTCGTGCCGAGCAGTCGTTCCGTGCGGCGGTCGCCTCCCTCGACGATGATCGCGGGCTGTCGGCCTGGACCCCGCAACGCTGGGAGGCGTTCAACCGTATTGCCGCCGCCAGCGACTTTGTCATCGAACAGAGTGTGCGTGACCCTGCGATGCTGCTGGAGCTGGTACGCAGCGGCGAACTGGACCGCAGCCTGGCGCCCGGTGAAATGCGCGCGCAGATCGCCGCCGCCGTGCAGGCCGCCGAAACTGAAGACGAATTGGGCCGCGTCCTGCGCCGCCAGCGTACTCGCCAGCAGGTGCGGATCATCTGGCGCGACCTGAACCGTCAGGCTGATCTGGTCCAGACCTGTCGCGATCTTTCGGACATGGCCGACACTTGCATCGACCAGGCTTACCACTGGTTGTACCAACGCCTCAGCCAGCAATTCGGTACGCCCACCGGGCGGCGCAGCGGCGAGCCGCAGCAGATGGTCATCCTGGGCATGGGCAAGCTGGGTGCCGTGGAGCTGAACCTGTCGTCGGACATCGACCTGATCTTCGCCTACCCCGAGGGCGGGGAAACCGTAGGCGTCAAGCGGCCGCTGGATAACCAGGAATTTTTCATCCGTGTTGGCCAGCGCCTGATCAAGGCCCTGGACCCGATGACCGTCGACGGCTTCGTGTTTCGCGTCGACATGCGCCTGCGCCCCTACGGCTCGGCCGGTGCGCTGGTGTTGAGCTTCAATGCCCTGGAGCAGTATTACCAGGACCAGGGGCGCGACTGGGAGCGCTACGCCATGATCAAGGCGCGGGTGGTGGCGGGCGATCAGGTGGCCGGCGCGCAATTGCTCGACATGCTGCGCCCGTTCGTCTATCGGCGTTACCTGGATTTTTCCGCCATCGAAGCGCTGCGCACCATGAAGCAACTGATCCAGCAGGAAGTGCGGCGCAAGGGCATGGCCGACAACATCAAGCTGGGTTCTGGCGGCATTCGCGAGGTGGAGTTCATTGCCCAGGCGTTCCAACTGATCCATGGCGGTCGGGACTTGAGCTTGCAGCAGCGCCCGCTGCTCAAAGTGTTGAGCACCCTGGAGGGCCAGGGGTACCTGCCGGCCCAGGTGATCGATGAGCTGCGCCAAGGCTATGAGTTCCTGCGTTATACCGAGCATGCGATCCAGGCCATCGCCGACCGACAGACCCAAATGCTCCCGGACAGCCCGCAGGATCAGGCACGCATTGCATTCATGCTGGGGTTCGCCGACTGGTCGGCCTTTCACGAGCAGTTGATGTACTGGCGCGGGCGCGTTGCCTGGCATTTCGGCCAGGTCATCGCCGACCCGGATGAAGAAGAGGGCGGCGAAAGCGAAGTGGTGGTGGGCGGCGAATGGTTGCCGTTGTGGGAAGACAGCCAGGATGAAGGGGCGGCGTGCCGTCAGTTGGAAGAGGGCGGCTTCGCCGATGCGCCCAAAGCCCTCAAGGCCCTGGCCGCCTTGCGCGGCAGCCCGCAATTGCGCGCCATGCAACGCTTGGGGCGCGAGCGCCTGGATGCGTTCATTCCGCGTCTGCTGGCCCAGGCCGTGGAGCACGCCGATCCGGACCTGGTGCTGGAGCGGGTACTGCCCTTGGTGGAGGCCGTGGCCCGCCGCTCGGCCTACCTGGTGTTGTTGACGGAAAACCCCGGCGCCCTGCGGCGCTTACTGACGCTGTGCGCGGCGAGCCCGTGGATTGCTGAGCAAATCACCCGTTTCCCGTTGCTGCTCGATGAGTTGCTCAATGAGGGTCGGCTGTTCAAGCCACCCCTGGCGCCGGAGTTGGCTGCGGAGTTGCGTGAGCGCCTGACGCGCATTCCCGAGGATGACCTGGAACAGCAAATGGAGGCGTTGCGGCATTTCAAGCTGGCGCACCGCCTGCGGGTGGCTGCTTCGGAAATCGCCGGCAGCCTGCCGCTGATGAAGGTCAGCGATTACCTGACCTGGCTGGCCGAGGCGATTCTCGAGCAAGTGCTGGCCCTGGCCTGGCGCCAGACGGCCGCCAAGCACGGCGTGCCATTGCGCACCGACGGCAGCCTGTGCGATCCGGGCTTCATTATTGTCGGTTATGGGAAAGTCGGCGGTCTGGAATTGGGGCATGGTTCCGACCTGGACCTGGTGTTCATCCATGATGGCGACCCGCAGGCGGAGACCGACGGCCCGAAACCCATCGACGGCGCGCAGTTCTTCACCCGCCTCGGTCAACGGATCATTCACCTGCTGACGGCCCAGACCAACTCCGGGCAACTATATGAAGTGGACATGCGCCTGCGACCTTCCGGGGCGTCGGGGCTGCTGGTCAGCTCCCTCGGGGCGTTCGCCCGTTACCAGGAGAACGAGGCCTGGACCTGGGAGCATCAGGCGCTGGTGCGAGCCCGTGTGCTGGTGGGCAGCCAGGATGTGGGCCAAGCGTTCGAGAAGGTCCGCGTCCAGATACTGGGACGCAAGCGTGACTTGCCAACGCTGCGCCAGGAAGTCAGCGAGATGCGCGCCAAGATGCGCGACAACCTTGGCAGCAAGGCCACTGCCGCCGGGACCGCGGAGAATGCTTTCGAGGCCACGGCGCCCTTCGACCTCAAGCAGGATGCCGGAGGTATCGTCGATATTGAATTTATGGTGCAATACGCGGCCCTGGCGTGGTCCCAAGAGCATCCATCGCTAGTGCGCTACACCGATAACATCCGCATCCTGGACGGGTTGCAAGAGCTCGGGTTGATGCCGGCCGAAGATGCCACGCTATTGCGCGAAGCCTACAAAGCCTACCGCTCCGCCGCCCACCGCCAGGCCTTGCAGAAAGATGCCGGGGTGATCGCAGGCGACCAGTTCGTGGATGAGCGTCGGCAGGTATTGCGGATCTGGCGGGAGCTGGGGCTGCGCTGAAGCTTTAAATGTGGGAGCGAGCTTGCTCGCGATAGCGGAATGTCAGGCGACATTGATGTTGGATGGGCTGGCCTCTTCGCGAGCAAGCTCGCTCCCACAGTGGATGGGTGGTGCTGCACGGTATTTGAAGCCTATGCAGGACCCTTGTGGGAGCGAGCTTGCTCGCGATAGCGGAACGGCAGGCAGCATGGATGTTGAATGTCATGGCCCTATCACGAGCAAGCTTGCTCCCACAGTTGTAGATTAGGGCAACAGGCAACGACCTAAGCCACAGTGATTCTCGAGGCGGGGAGGCGTAGGCCTCCCCGTATCGTTTTTGGAAAGCACATGAATATTTTGATCGTTGGGCCCAGTTGGGTCGGTGATATGGTGATGGCGCAGACACTGTTCCAGTGCCTGAAACAGCGTCATCCGCAGTGCGAAATCGACGTCCTGGCCCCCGAGTGGAGCCGGCCGATCCTGGAGCGCATGCCCGAAGTGCGCAAGGCCTTGAGCTTTCCGCTCGGCCACGGTGTGCTGGAGCTGGCGACCCGTCGACGCATCGGCAAATCCCTGGCCGGTCAGTACGACCAGGCGATCCTGTTACCCAATTCGTTGAAATCGGCGTTGGTGCCGTTCTTTGCCGGTATTGCCAAGCGCACCGGTTGGCGTGGCGAGTTTCGATACGGCCTGCTCAACGACGTGCGCGCCCTGGATAAAGACCGTTACCCGCTGATGATCGAACGTTTCATGGCCCTGGCCTACGCGCCGGGGGCCGAGTTGCCCAAACCGTATCCGCGGCCGAGCCTGCGGATCGACCCGGTGACCCGTGACGCAGCGCTGGCCAAGTTCGGCCTGAGCCTGGACCGTCCGGTACTGGCCTTGTGCCCAGGGGCCGAATTCGGCGAATCCAAGCGCTGGCCGGCGGAGCATTACGCCCAGGTGGCCGAAGCGAAGATTCGCGACGGCTGGCAAGTCTGGCTGTTCGGCTCGAAAAAAGATCACCCGGTGGGCGAGGACATTCGCTCGCGATTGATCCCGGGCCTTCGGGAAGAGGCCGTGAACCTCAGTGGCGACACGTCCCTGGCCGAGGCCATCGACCTGCTGTCCTGCGCCGATTCGGTGGTCTCCAACGACTCGGGCCTGATGCATGTGGCCGCAGCCCTGAACCGCCCGTTGGTGGCGGTCTACGGTTCCACCTCGCCAGGCTTCACGCCGCCGTTGGCCGACCAGGTCGAAGTCGTGCGCCTGGGCATTGAATGCAGCCCGTGCTTCGACCGCACCTGCCGTTTCGGCCACTACAATTGCCTGCGCCAGCTCATGCCACCGTCGGTGAACGAGGCGCTGGAGCGTTTGCAGGGCACCCCCGTGGAGGTTCGGTAACTTGCGGGTACTGCTGATCAAGACCTCTTCGCTGGGGGATGTGGTCCACACCCTGCCGGCGCTGACCGATGCGGCGCGGGCGATTCCGGGCATCAAGTTCGATTGGGTGGTGGAAGAAGGCTTCGCCGAAATCCCCACCTGGCACCCGGCCGTGGGCAAGGTCATTCCGGTGGCGATCCGGCGTTGGCGCAAGAACCTCTGGCAAACCATCAAGAGCGGCGAATGGCGACGCTTCAAGCAGAGCGTGCGCGCCGAAAAATATGACTTGGTGATTGACGCCCAGGGCCTTCTGAAAAGCGCCTGGCTGACCCGTTACGTCAAGGCGCCAGTGGCCGGTCTGGATAAAAATTCGGCGCGTGAGCCCCTGGCGGCGCGCTTTTATTCCCGGCGCCTGGCGGTGGCCCGTGGTCAGCATGCGGTCGAGCGCGTGCGCCAGCTGTTTGCCGTGGCGCTAGGGTATGACTTGCCGCAGACGCTGGGTAACTATGGCCTCGATGTCGACCGGCTGGTGGAGTTGCCACGTCCCTATCCCTACGTGGTGTTCCTGCACGGCACCACTTGGGAGTCCAAGCATTGGCCCGAACTTTACTGGCGCCAGCTCACCGAACGCATGGGGCAGTTCGGCGTGGTCGTCAAGCTGCCGTGGGGCAACCCGGCCGAAAAGGCCCGGGCCGAACGCATCGCCAGCGGGCTGCGCAATGCCTTGGTCCTGCCGAAGCTGAACCTCGGCGGCATGGGCAAAGTGCTTGCCGGCGCCCAGGCCTGCGTGGCCGTGGATACCGGCCTCGGGCATCTGGCCGCGGCCTTGGACGTGCCGACCATTTCGCTGCTCGGCCCGACCAATCCGGTGCTGACCGGTGCCTATGGCAAGGGCCAGATTCACCTCGCCAGTGATTTCCCTTGCGCGCCGTGCATGCAGAAACATTGCACTTATCCGCCGACCGCCGAAGATGCCCGGCGGTTTGACCTGAAACGCGAGCAGCCCTTGTGCTTCACGCGTCTGAACCCCGAGCGTGTTGCCAGCCACCTGAGCACGTTATTGGCTGAGGAGCCGCGCTGATGCAATTGGCTTTTGTCCTTTACAAATACTTCCCCTTCGGTGGCCTGCAGCGTGACTTCATGCGCATCGCCCTGGAATGCCAGCGACGCGGTCACCAGATCCGTGTCTACACGCTGATCTGGGAAGGTGACGTGCCGCCCGGCTTCGAGGTGCTGGTGGCACCGGTCAAGGCGCTGTTCAATCATCGCCGCAACGAGAAACTCAGTGCGTGGATGGAGGCCGATCTGGCCAAGCGCCCGGTGGATCGTTTGATCGGCTTCAACAAAATGCCTGGCCTGGACGTGTACTACGCCGCCGACGGCTGTTTCGAAGACAAGGCGCAGAACCTGCGCAACTCGCTGTACCGGCGCTGGGGCCGCTACCGGCATTTCGCCGAGTACGAGCGGGCCGTATTCGCCAAGGATGCAAAAACCGACGTACTGATGATTTCCGAAGTCCAGCAGCCGCTGTTCATCAAGCACTACGGCACACCGCTGGAACGCTTTCACCTGCTGCCACCGGGCATCGCCCAGGACCGCCGGCGGCCCGCCGATGCCGATGAGATCCGCGCCGCGTTCCGGGCCGAATTCGAACTGGCCGACGACGACCTGCTGCTGGTGCAGATTGGCTCCGGGTTCAAGACCAAGGGCGTGGATCGCAGCCTCAAGGCCCTGGCCGCGTTGCCAGCCGACCTGCGAAAACGCACCCGGCTATTTGTAATTGGCCAGGACGACCCCAAGGTATTCCAACTGCAGAGTGCCGCGCTGGGTCTGGGCGACAATGTGCGGTTCCTCAAGGGCCGCAGCGACATCCCGCGCTTCCTGCTGGGCGCCGATCTGTTGATCCATCCGGCGTACAACGAGAATACCGGCACCGTACTGCTCGAAGCGCTGGTGGCCGGGTTGCCGGTATTGGTCAGCGCGGTGTGTGGGTACGCCCATTACATCGCCGAGGCCGACAGTGGCCTGGTACTGGATGAGCCGTTCGAACAAGCCCAGCTCAACGAATACCTGGGCCGCATGTTGAACGATGCCGATGCCCGGGCGGCCTGGAGCCGCAACGGTCTGGTCTTCGCCGAGACGGCCGACCTCTACAGCATGCCGCAGCACGCGGCCGATGTGATATTGGCGGAGCACGCACAATGAAGTTGATGCTGGCCGAACCGTTCAAGAGCCTTTGGGCCGGGCGCGATGCGTTCACCGAAGTCGAAGCGCTCGAGGGCGAGGTCTATCGTGAACTGGAAGCCCGGCGCACCTTGCGCACGGAGGTGGACGGTCGCGGCTTTTTCGTGAAGATCCACCGTGGCATCGGTTGGGGCGAGATCTTCAAGAACTTGTTCACCGCCAAGCTGCCGGTCCTCGGTGCAGGGCAGGAGTGGAAGGCTATCCAGCGTTTGCAGGAAGCCGGCGTGCCGACCATGACCGCTGTCGCCTACGGCGAAAAGGGCGGCAACCCGGCGGACCAGCACTCGTTCATCGTCACCGAAGAGCTGGCGCCGACTGTCAGCCTCGAAGATTTCAGCATTGACTGGGTCAAGCAGCCGCCGCAGCCGACGCTCAAGCGTGCGCTGATCGCCGAAGTGGCGCGTATGACCGGCATGATGCACCGCGCCGGCGTCAACCATCGTGACTGCTACATCTGCCACTTTCTGCTGCACACCGACAAGCCGGTGACCCCTGGGGACTTCAAACTCTCGGTGATCGACCTGCACCGCGCCCAGACCCGTCCCGCCATCACCACTCGCTGGCGCAACAAGGACCTGGCGGCGCTGTATTTCTCGGCGCTGGACATCGGCCTGACCCGCCGCGACAAGCTGCGTTTTCTCAAGGGGTATTTCCAGCAGCCGCTGCGGCGGATCCTCGCCGATGAGGCTCCGTTGCTGACCTGGCTCGAAGGCAAGGCCAACAAACTGTATGCCCGCAAGCAGCGGTACGGGGACGCGCTCTGATGTCGGGTTGGAATCTGGAACCGGAATACGTCGAGCTGGCCGAGGACTTTGGCAGCCTTGAAGCGGTGTTTGCGTTACAAGGGGAGCGTTTGACCCGTGACCCGTTGTCAGAGGTGATCCGGGTGCAGCGCAACGGCGTGAACTATTACGTCAAGCGCTACGTCGGGGCCGGCAAAGGCTTGCGGCGCTACCTGGGCAAGCCACGGGTCAAGTCCGAATGGCAGAACCTCAAGCGCTTCGCCAAATGGGGCATTCCCACCGCCGAGGTCGTGGGCTGGGGCTTGGAGCGAAACGGTGCGAGCTACGCCCGTGGCGCGCTGATCACCCGCGAGCTGCCCCACACCGAAGACCTCTCGGCGCTCGCCGAGCGTCACGATTCGCGGCTGGCGGACCGTGCCTGGGTCGATCATGTCAGCCGGCAACTGGCCGGCTATACGCGGACCATGCATGACCACCGCTTCACCCATAACGATCTGAAGTGGCGCAACCTGTTGATCGACGACCACTCGCAGCTGTTTCTGATCGACTGCCCGAACGGGGACTTCTGGCGTGGTTTCTGGCTCAAGTACCGCATCACCAAGGACTTGGCGTGCCTGGATAAAGTGGCCAAATACCATTTGTCGGCCACGCAGCGCCTGCGTTTTTACCTGCAATACCGCCAGCGCGACCGACTCGATGCGTGCGACAAGAAACGCATCCGTCACGTGGTGAGATTTTTCGAGGGGCGTGAATGACTGACTTTCTGGCCGCTGAAGACCGAGCGTTGCTGCAACGCCATGGCCTGGACAGCTTCGAGGCCTTGTGGGCGCGGCAACTGGATGCGGTGGACGAACCCAACACCTCGGGCGACGGCTGGAGCAGCGTGTTCCGGCTGGAGCTGGACGGGCAGGGTTATTACCTCAAGCGCCAAAGCAATTACCTGACCCGGACCTGGTCCCACCCTTTCGGCGAGCCGAGTTTTTCCCGGGAATTTCGCAACATCAGCCGTTATCGGCAGTTGAGGATTCCGGCCCTGCAAGCGGTGTTCTATGGTCAGCGCAAGGTGGAGGGCGAGGTGCGGGCGATCCTGCTGACCCGGGCCCTGGATGGCTGGGACGACCTGGACTCGCTGTTGCAACGCTGGCCGAGCCTGACGGCGACGCAGCGCACCACCGTCCTCAACGCCTGCGGGCAGTTGGCGCGGCGCCTGCATGGCATGCATCAGGTGCACGGTTGCTTCTATCCCAAACACATCTTCCTGCAAGCCACCGCCGACGGTTACCAAGCGCAACTGATCGACTTGGAAAAGACTCGGCCGCTGCTGTTTGGTCGGCGTGATCGGGTCAAGGACCTGGAGCCGCTGTTGCGGCGCGCGTCCATCTGGAGTGATGCCGATGTACGCCAGCTGTTGTCTGCCTACCTGGCTCAACCGCTCGACGCCGGGCTGGTCGATAGCTGGATGGACCGCCTGAGCGCCCGGCGCAGCCACAAGGGAGCTCGTTGATGCACTTGTCCGAATTGAAGAATGCCGGCCGCAGCCCCAGCCTGCCATTGAGCCTGGAACTGGCCGACGCCGCCGGCCCGGCGCAATTGCAGCTGCTTTCGCTGTTGCGGGTGTTGCCGGGGCAGCGCTATGTCGGGGCGGGCATCTGGCGTGGTCGGCCGGTGCTGGCCAAATTATTGGTGGGCAACAAGGCTGCCCGGCACTTCCAGCGGGAGCTGCAAGGTGTGCGCTTGCTGGCGGAACAAGGGCTGACGACGCCGTTGTTGCTCGCCGATGGCTTGAACGAGGCTGAAGGTGGCTGGTTGTTGTTCGAATTGCTCGAAGACGCCGAGAGCCTGGGGGATGCCTGGCAACAGGTCGAACACCTACCCTTACTGGCCGACGAACAAACGGCGGTGCTGGCCGAAGCCCTGGGCGCCATTGCGCAACTGCATGGTAAAGGCCTGTGGCAGGAAGACCTGCACCTGGACAATCTGCTGCGCCACGACGGCAAGCTCTACTTGATCGACGGTGCCGGCATCCGCGCCGAAACCCCAGGGCAACCGTTGTCGCGGCAGAAAGTCCTGGAGAACCTGGGGGTGTTTTTCGCCCAGCTTCCCAAAACCCTCCAACCGTTCAACGAAGAGCTGTTGGTGTATTACCTCTTGGGCAACGCCGAACACGCGCTGCCCATGGAAGCGCTGCAAAAACAGATCGACAAGGTGCAGGCCTGGCGCCTGAAGGATTTCCTCGAAAAAGTCGGGCGCGAGTGCAGTCTGTTCAGCGTACAGCGCGGGGCGTTCGGCTTACGGGCGATCCGTCGGGATGAAGAAGCGGCCATGACGCCGGTGCTGGAGCGGGCCGATGCGCTGCTCGACCAGGGCCATCTGTACAAGACCGGCGGCGCGGCCAGCGTCGGTAAAGTCGAGGTGAACGGTCGCACCTTGGTGATCAAGCGCTACAACATCAAGAACTTCGCCCACTGGCTCAAGCGCTTCTGGCGCCCGAGCCGGGCCTGGCATTCCTGGCGCGAAGGCCATCGCCTGGCCTTCCTCGGCATTGCCACGCCCAAGCCGCTGGCCTTGCTGGAAAAGCGTTTCCTGTGGCTGCGCCGTGGCGCCTACCTGGTCACCGAACACCTGTCGGGACCGGACATCATCGAGCGCTTCGGCCCTTACGTGGAAAGCGGTGAAGCCCCCGAAACTGAGTTGCTGGCGCTGGATCGCTTGTTCGCCGACCTGATCCGCGAGCGCATCAGCCATGGCGACCTCAAGGGCCACAACCTGTTCTGGCAGCACGACCGCTGGGCGCTGATCGACCTCGACTCGATGTGCCAGCACCGCACTCGGGCCAGCTTCGCCCCGGCCTACGCTCGGGATCGCGCACGGTTCATGCGTAATTGGCCGCAGGACAGTGCGTTGTATCGGGTGATCGATCAGCGGGTGCCCAAAACGGTCGATAGCACCTCGTAGAGTCCTGTGGCGAGGGAGCTTGCTCCCGCTGGGCCGCGCAGCCGCCCCAAAAGCCATCCAATGCGGTGCGCCAGGAAGAAAACGGCGGGCAGGTTTTACGACTGCTGCGCAGCCGAGCGGGAGCAAGCTCCCTCGCCACAGGGGCAGTGCTCTGCCTACCCAATTAACACCGGACAGCGGCCCGCACTCACCGCTAGAGGCTTAAGATCGCTTTTAAGCTATAATCCCGCCCTTTAGCTGCCCCGCACCCCTGGCGCGCGGCACATCCATTTTTCGCGGCGCTTGTCGCCCGTATGCAGACATAAGAGGCTAGACCCTGTGGCATTGACGATTCTTGGCCTGTCCGGCGCCCTTAGCCATGATCCTTCCGCAGCGCTGTACATAGACGGCAAGCTGATCGCGGCGGCGGAGGAAGAGCGCTTCGTACGCGATAAACATGCAAAGAACCGCATGCCCTACGAGTCGGCGAAGTTTTGCCTGGAACAAGCCGGCATCAAGCCTTCCGACGTCGATGTGGTGGCGATTCCGTTCGCCCCGATCAGCCTGTTCGGCGAGGCGCGTTGGCACTACGCCAAGCGTTACTGGTACGCCCCGGACCGGGCCCTCGACGCGATTCTGATGGGCAACCGTCGCTACAAGCGCTATCGCCGCAAGATCGTCTGGTGCCTGGAACAACTGGGCTTCGATCCGAAGAAAATCAAGATCGAGCCGGTCGAGCACCACCTGGCCCACGCCTCCAGCGCCTACCACTGCTCCGGCTTCCAGGAAAAAACCGCGATCCTGGGCATCGACGGCAAGGGCGAATACGCCACGACCTTCTTCGGCTATGGCGAAAACGGCAAGATCCACAAGATCAAGGAATTCTTCGACCCGGACTCCCTGGGCGGCCTGTACGGCGCGATCACCGAGTTCCTCGGTTTTGAAATGCTTGACGGCGAATTCAAGGTCATGGGCATGGCGCCCTACGGCGATGCCAGCAAGTACGATTTCTCCCGCCTGGCTTCGTTCGAAAACGGCGAACTGGTGATCAACACCGACTACGCCAACGTGATCGGCCTGCGCCGCTATAAAGAGAAGGGCAAGGGCTTCTACTTCTCGCCGAAGCTGATCGAATGGCTCGGCCCGAAGCGCGAAGGCGACATCGCCGACGAGCCGTACATCCACTACGCGGCGAGCATGCAGGCGCTGTTCGAGAAGCTCGCGCTGCAAATGATCGACCACTACCTGGGCGACGTGCTCAAGGAAACCGGCAAGCTGGCCTTCGCCGGCGGCTGCGCGTTGAACGTCAAGCTGAACCAGAAGATCATCGCCCGTGACGACGTCAAGGAGCTGTTCGTGCAACCGGCTTCCGGTGACGCCGGTACGGCGGTGGGGGCGGCGGCGTATGTGTCCCACGCCCGTGGCGTGCCGGTGGAGAAGATGGAACACGTCTACCTCGGCCCGGCCTACAGCAACGAAGACGTGATTGCCGCGTGCGCCCGTCATCCGAGTAAGCCTGCCTGGCGCAAGATCGACAACACCCCTGAGCGCATTGCCAGGATCATGGTCGACGGCAACCCGGTAGCCTGGTTCCAGGGCCGCATGGAGTTCGGTCCGCGTGCCTTGGGCGGTCGCTCGATCATCGGTTGCCCGAGCGCCAGCGGCGTGGCCGACCGCATCAACGAGCAAATCAAGTTCCGCGAGCGTTGGAGGCCTTTCTGCCCGTCGATGCTCGACACTGTTGCGCCGCAGATGATCAAGGTCGATCACCCGGCGCCGTTCATGACCTTCACCTTCGAAGTGGCCGAGGAATGGAAGACCCGCGTGCCGGAAGTCGTCCATGAAGACGGCACCTCCCGGGCCCAGGTGCTCAAGCGCGAATACAACCCGCGCTACTACGACATGATGAAGGCCCTGGAAGTGTTGACCGGCAACGGCGTGTCGCTGAACACCTCGCTCAACCGTCGTGGCGAACCGATGATCTGCTCGCCGACCGACGCGCTGAACATGTTCTTCGGTTCCGACCTGCAGTACCTGATCATGGAAGACATCCTGGTGGTCAAAGACGGCGTGGACGCTTATGACACGCTCGGCTGAGCGACATGTTCTGCAGTTCTGCCACGGTTATGACGGGCCGTTCCTGGACTGCGCCCGTCAGTACGCCAGCTTGTTCGCGGGCACCGGCTATCGCGTGACCACGGTGTTCCTCACCGGGGCGGCCGATGCCGAAGTCGCTGCTGCCTGTGCTTCGGACGAGGTGCTGTTCATGGAGTACAGCTCCAGCGCCATTCGTGGCCTGAAGCTGGGCGCCATCGGCGATCTGCGCAAGATCGCCGCCTCGCGCAATTTCAGTTTCTGCATTGCCCATCGCTTCAAGCCGATCTACATCGCCCTGCTGGGTACTCGCTTGCCGGTAATCGGCGTGCATCATGCCTTCGGGGACTACCAGCGGCGCACTCGCCGGTTGTTCGCCCACGTTTACCGCAAGCGCCTGAGCCTGCTCGGGGTCTCCGACGCTGTGCGTGATGACATGCGCCGTTGCCTGCCGAAATGGCCGGCTGCCCGGATCCAGACCCTTTATAACCGCATCGACCTTGATGCCGCCCAGGCCAGCCTGGTCTCCCGGGAGGAGGCGCGGCATACGCTGGGGCTGGATGTGGACACCTGGATTGTCGGCAATGTCGGTCGTCTGCACCCGGACAAGGACCAGGCCACACTGTTGCGCGGCTTTGCCGCAGCGCTGGGGCATCTGCCGGCCAACAGCCAGTTGGCCATTCTCGGCAAGGGCCGCCTGGAGCAGGACCTCAAGGCACTGGCCCGAGAGCTGGGTATTGCTGATCGTGTGCTGTTCCTCGGCCAGGTGCCCGAAGCGCGCCGTTATTTCCGTGCTTTTGATGTGTTCGCCCTGAGCTCCGACCATGAACCGTTCGGCATGGTACTGCTCGAGGCCATGGCTGCCGGGGTACCGTTGCTGGCTACGGCCTGCGGTGGGGCCAAGGAAGTGGTCGAAGGCGTTGGCATCCTGTTTCCGCTGGGCGACGCCGAGCACATGGCCCAGGGGCTGCAGCACCTGGCGGCCATGGACGATCTGCAGCGTCGCCAATGCGCCGAGCTGATGCTCGATCGCTTGCGCGAACGTTTTTCGGATCGCACCGTACGCGAGGCATTCTGGCGTTTGCCCCAAGTCACCGAACTGGCGCCGAGGGCCTGATGTTCAACCGATTCCAAGGCTGGCGCGAGCGTGGCTGGACCGCCGTCGATGCGTCGATGTATGCCCAGGCCTGGCAGCGTTTTGGCGGTAGCGTGGCCACTCATCCCCTGGTGGTCGAGCGCCTGGCGGCCCTGGCCGGGATTCCCGTGCGTTACCTGGCGTTCGAGCAGGACGGTGAGCTCAAGGCGGCCATACCGACCTGGGGCCGCGACCTGGCGCTGTCCAAAGACGTGCTCAAGCGCCACGGCAAGAAGGGCTTGTTCGACCTGGGCAATGCCGAGCTGATCCTGCCAGCGGCGCCCGATGCACAAGCGCCGTTGCGTCATCGTGGACGTTACCTGTCGGCCCTCAACGAGGGGCGCTTCAGCGGTTTGAAGTTGCAGCAGGAACAACTGGCCATGGCCCGCACGCCGGAAGAGCTGTCCAAGAAGTTTCGCTACAACCAGCGCCGTGAACTGCGTTTGCTGGAAGAGGCGGGCGGGGTGGTGCGGCCGGTCGGCGAGTTTTCCAGCGCCGAGCTGGCCTCGATCTACTGCGACCTGTTCCTGCGTCGCTGGGGCTTTGCGGCCACCGGTGCCGAACGCATGGGCGAGGTGATCGAGCTGCTGCGCGAATGGCTGATCGGCTCGGTGATCTTTCTCAACGATGCGCCGATTGCGATCCAGTTGGTGTATCGCGTCGAAGCGCCCGAGTGGATCAGCGTCGAGTACATCAACGGAGGCGTCGACCCGCAGACCCGCGAATTCAGTCCTGGCAGCGTGTTGAGTTTCCTCAACACCCAAAGCGCCTGGGAACACGCCCGTGCCGCCGGCAAGCCGTTGCGTTTTTCATTCGGCCGGGCGGACCGGGAATACAAGGACCGTTGGTGCAACCCCGTGCCGGTGTTTACCGTATGAACCCACCTATGAGTCGCAAGCAACAGTTACTCAGGCGCCACCGGCGCAACAAGCGCGTAGGGTTGTTGCTTACCTTGGTGGCGTTGGTGTCGCTGGGCATCGGGGTGGCCTGGTGGCTACCCCTGGTACTGGCGGTGCTGGGCTGGATCGCCCACGAGGCGTGGTTCGCCGATCACCTGTTCTATTCGCCCCGGGACGATTACCAATACAGCTTCCCGCCGTTCACCCAGCAACCCAAGGTGCATTTGAATGCCGGGCGGCTTCGGTTGGACGAAGGCGTGATTCTGGATGATGGCGCGACGCTGATCCTCGCACTGCGGATCAAGAGCACCTGGCTGGGACGCTTCATCGATCCGCTCGTCGAGTTGTCGGGTGATGAAAGAGACCTGCAAACCTTCGAGCGCGGGGTCAATGGCCTGCGCTATCTCAACCTCAGCGAGCAGGGCCCGGCGTTGTCCCGGGGCGAGCTGCGCCTGCGCGGACGTCATTGCCGTTTGCTGGGCGAGCCGACGTTGTGGTCCTTCACGCCGCCGCCAGTGCAGCATCAGCGGGTAATGGTCATCGCTCCCCACGCCGATGATGCGGAGCTGGCTGCCTACGGTTTGTACAGCCAGGCTGACGAGGCCTGGATCGTGACGCTGACAGCGGGTGAAATCGAGGCCGGGCATTATCGGAAGATGGGCCTGGACAGCGTCGAAGCCGCGCGACTCAAGGGCCGTTTGCGAGCCTGGGACAGCATTGCCGTACCCCGCTGGGCCGGAGTGCCTGAAGCACACTGTGTGCAGTTGGGTTATTTCTGTCTGCAACTGGCGGCCATGCAAGCCGCGCCGAACCAGCCCCAGGGCTCTCGCGAGGCGGGCCTGAGCGATACCCGGCTGTTCCGCCAGTTGAACCCGTTCGCCCTGCCCGGCGATGACGACGGCGCGCCGACCTGGAACAACCTGCTGGCAGACCTGCGCGAGCTGCTGCTCATGGCGCGTCCCGAAGTCATTGTATTGCCACATCCGACCCTTGATCCGCACCCCGACCATCTCTGTGCCCATCAGGCCGTCCTGCAAGCCCTCGAAGGCCTGGAGTGGCAACCGACCACGCTGCTGGGCTATGCCAATCACCTGCACGACAATGACCGCTGGCCCATGGGTGATGCGGGTGCGGGCATTGCGTTGCCGCCGTATTTCGACCCGGCCCGGCCGATGCATCCCGTCAGCCTGCCGCTGGCATTGTCCGGCCAGCGCGACAAGGCCATGGCGTTGGGCATGATGCATGACCTGCAACCACGCGCGCCGTTCAAGCGTCGGCTGCGCCGTGGCATCCAGTGTCTGCTGGCGGGGCGCACGGGCTCGGCGTATGGCGAGAACGAATTTTTTCGCAAGGCTGTGCGTCGTCATGAACTGTTCTGGCGGCTGTAGAGGCCCAAGGCGGGGCGTCTTTGCGCTACGGCGCAAACCGGCCTCCGGTTATTTATCAAGTCGTTCGGTGCCGCAAGGAAAACGATGAAAGTTCTGTTTCTGGTGCAGAAAGAACAGCGGGCCATCCTGGACCGACTTTACGAAGGCGTGGCCGCTCATTGCGAGTGCGACCTGCGCTGGCTCGACAGCAAGGAACAACGCAACCTGCGGGGGTATTTCCGCCACCATGTGGACGTATCGCGTTATGACCGGATCATCTTTTTCCTGCGTTTCAAGCAGGAAATTCGTCAGGCCGGCTTCATCCGCACGATCCCCAACCTGGTGATCCTCGAGCACGATGCCTACCAGAATTACATTCCGTGCAAATACACCGGAAAATTCAGTGCGCATTACCGTCGCATGCCGTGGGTGCGGGTGATCAGTTCCGGCTTCATGGTGACCGAACGTCTGCGCGGCGAAGGTTTCGATGCGGTATTCGTGCCCAAGGGCTACGATCAGTCGTTATTGCAGGATCTGGGGCGTGAGCGGGATATCGAGTTGGCCTTCGTCGGCAGCACCAACAGTGTTGCCTATAGTGGTCGCAAGGCGCTGCTGGATGAGCTGGGCCGGGTTGAGCCACTGGTCGTGACCCGGACCAAGTCCGGCGAAGAGTATCGCGAGACCCTCAACCGTATCCGCTTTTTCGTCAGCGCCGACGTGGGCATGGGCGAATTCATGATCAAGAATTTCGAAGCCATGGCCTGCGGCTGTGTGCTGCTGGCCTTCGATCAGGGCATCGACGAGGCACGGGCGCTGGGGTTGCAGGACATGCATAACGTGGTGTTGTACCGTGACATCCCGCAACTCCAGGAAAAGCTTTCCCGGCTGCGCGCCGACCCCGAGCTGGCGCGCAATGTGGCGAACAACGGCCAGAAGCTGGCGCTGGAACAGTTCAGTTTCGCGCGCATCGGGCAGAAAATCGTTGAAGCATTGGAGCCGCCGCTGCGGCCTCGTGCCCCGTTGAGTCTGCTGGAGACATTGCGCCTGAAGCTGGGCGTTTGATACGAACCGTTGAGCCATCCGGTGTTCAGATGGCGTTTGACTAAATGGTATTTCAGTGCAGTTTTCCGACGATAGTGACATTACCCTGGTGGTAACCAGTTGCGGCCGGCTCGATCTGCTCAAGCAGACCCTGGAGAGCTTCGACCGTTTCAACACCGCGCCGATCCGTGAGGTCTTCATTACCGAAGATGCCGGCGACGAAGGCGTGCACGCCGTCATTCCCGCTCACTGGAAGGACCGCACGACGGCCTTCGTCAATCGACCGAAGCTGGGGCAGCTGGCTTCGATCGACCTTGCGTACGAGCATGTCAAGACAGCTTATATCTTTCATTGTGAGGACGACTGGGCGTTCTATCGCCCGGCCTTCGTGGAAGATTCGCGCACGATCCTGGAGCAGCGACCGGATATTCTTCAGGTGTGGTTGCGCAACTATGTCTACGATTTGTGCGTACACAGTCCCTACATTCGTTTGGGCGAACGTGAAGTCATCGGCGGCGTGCCCTGTTACCCATTGATTTCAGACAAACCCGAATGGCAAAGCTTCTCTCTCAATCCCGGCCTGCGACGGTTGAAGGAGTATCGGCTCTGTGCCCCTTTCGCCGGTTTCGGCGGTGAAAAAGCCTTGTCTCTTCGTTATGCCGAGCTGAACTTGACGGCAGTCACGCTCGAAGGGGATGCTGTTTTGCATACCGGATTCGGGGTCCATGTGGAAGTGCCCGTGGAGCGCCAGCGCAAGGCTCGCCGCAAGCGCCGCGAGCAGATCAAGTTGTCCTTGGTTCTCTTGCTTGGAGTCTGTATTGGTTGGCTTATCAACTACTGAATGCCGCGAAGCATGAATCCTGGTCCGCGATAGAAGGTTTGCTGCTCGATGAGCATTATCAATGTCATGTGGGCGGGCGGTACACCGTTCGCTTCGGTACACAAGGTCCATAATCAGATTCTCTCGCGGATGGAACCAGCGATGCCTGTCAAGACATGGCTCTTGCAGGGGGCGGCGGCTGCCTGCCAGATTGATGTCGGGGCGACGCTCGAGTGGAATATGACATCGGCCCGGCTCAAGGGCCGACACGTTTGGCGTCTGCTCAAACCCCTGATGCACAGTCGTTTCCGTCGGGCGTTGCTCGACAGCGATGCACGTGTGGTATTGCTCGATGGCATCGGTGTGGCCCGTACCTTGTTGCCCGTCCTCAAGGCTATGCCACAGATCCGCGTGGTGGTGATTTTCCATGGTGCGACACGGCTCAATCCTGCGGGGCGCGAACTGTTGTGCGGCTTCCCCGCCTCCCGCCTGACCCTGGCAGCGGTCTCCCAGACCCTGGCGACGTCGCTCCAGGATGAATTGGGCATGCAGGTCGCTGCGCTGCGTAGCGCCTTCGATCCGGCGCAATTCCAGGCTGCGCTGTTGCCTCGCGAAGCGGCACGTGCCCGACTGGGTTTGCCTGGCTCGCAGATGCGCATATTTGGCGCGGTGGGACGGTTGGTGGACAGCAAGGGGTTCGCCTGTCTGTTGGAGGCTTTTGGCCGGGCCGCGACCCACCATCCCGATTGGCGCCTGGTGATTGTCGGCGAGGGGCCGCGGCGCGAAGCGCTGCAAGCGCGGATCGCCCGGCCGGACCTGGTCGACAAGATCTTGCTGGTCGGACATCTGGAGGATGTGGCGACGCTCTATCGGGCATTTGACTGGGTGCTGATCCCGTCCCTGGACGAGGGCCTTGGGCTGACCCTTCAGGAAGCTGTCCTGGCTCGTGTCCCGGTGCTGGCCAGCGAACTCGCGGTCTTTCGTGAACAGTTGGGCGACACCGGTTGGTATGCGACGCCCAACGACGAAAATGGCTGGAGCGAGGCGATCGAACGAGCGGCGCAGGCTTCGGCCGATACGGTCGCAGCGGCCCAGTACCGGGCACTGAATCCTGACGAGGCCTGGTCTAGCTTCAGTCAGGTCGCGCGGCAATTGATTTCAGGCAGCCAGTAGGGCGTTTTCCAATGCTTGCATCGGAAAGCTCCCGTTCAGGTTCTCCCGGGCAATATAACGAGCGAAATGCTGTAGGTTGCGACGTGCCAGGTAGCGTGGCAGCGGCGAGCGCAGGAAGCGCATGTCGGCCACATCGATCAGCCCCAGTTGGTTTTCAGGCGTGACAACGATGTTGCCCAGGTGCAGTGAGCGAAAATAAATACCGCTGGCATGCAGGCTGCGGATCAACTCGACAAGTGCTGGAAGAGTATGCTGCCAGCTGAAATTTTCCTGATTCGATAATTGACGCAGGGTTTTACCGGGAAGTGGTCGATACAGTACGGCGGTCATCCCGGGTTTTTGCAGTTTGTAGAAGGCCAGCACTTCGAGGGTCGGTACGCCGAGCTTCTGCAGGCGGGCTGCATTATTGATGAATCGCGTTGAATAAGGCCTTAGCAGGGCCGAAGAAAAAAGCCGCTTGCGGCGAAACAGCTTGAGGATATTCCCATCCTGCAGCAGATAGACTTTTGGGCCGTAGCTGTCGGCCTCCAGAATAGTGGCGCCTTCAATCAATTGATTCAAAGCGGCTTGGGGAAGCCGTGAGGATTGCATCGTAGGGAAACCTTGTTGAAAGAACCGGTGCCGTGGCGGGCCATGATGCCCAAAAGTTTTTGTTTTCACCATGCCGGTTTGGCTGGTAGACCGTTTAGGAGCGTTAGATGCAGGCAACACGTTGGGCGCAAGGCTGGATGGCCTTTGGCTTGTTATGGTTCTTGCTGGCGATAGCCCTGGCACCGACCAACAAAGTGTATCAACAAGGATTGGTTGCCTTTGTCTGGTTGCCGGCGATCATCTTCGCCTGGCCGGCTCGTCAACGACTGCTGGAGTTGTGGCGCGCACAATGGTTGATCTACGTGGCGTTGCTTGCGCTGATGGCTTGGGCGTTGATCACGCTGTACTGGGCCGACGCGGCGGAGCCGGCCCGCGAGGCCAAGCGACTGCTGTATATCCTGGTATTTCTCATATTTTTCCCGATTTTCGCCGACGGCCAGCCCGAACGGCTGATTCGCATCATGCAATGGGGGGGGCTGGGGCTGGCGCTGACGGCGCTGATGGCAATCGTTCGTTTCTACGGTATGGCAAACAATCCATGGGATGCGCGCCTGGAAGGGTTGGGGGAGCTGTCCCATCCAATCCTCGGTGGCTACGTGATCGGCCTGGCGGCGATCTGGATGCTGCATTGGATACCGCGTCACCGCGGCCTGCAAGTGCTTTGGGCGCTGGCCCTGGCGCTGCTGGGGATCTTCGTGGTGGCGAGCCAGAGTCGCGGCGCTGCGCTGGCCTTGCTGCTCAGCGTATTGGCCATGCCGATCTATTGCCGGGACCAGCGGGTCCGGATTATCGCCGCCACGACCCTGGTGCTGGCCATGCTGACCTTCTGGTTGCTTGAGCCGTTGCTCATGGCGCGCGGTGCTTCCTATCGACCCGAGATTTTCATGTCGAGCCTGCACATGATTGCCGAGCGCCCATGGGGTGGTCTTGGCGTGGCGGCCGACTATCGGGTTATCATCCACGGCCTCAAGTTCGATCACGCCCACAATCTGTTCAGCCATGTCGCCATTCAACTCGGGCTGCCTGGGCTGCTGCTGTGGTGCATTGTCTGGTTCGGGGTGTTGCGCGAAGCCTGGCGCGCCCGGGAAAGCCTGCTGGGCCGTGGCATGCTCGGCATGTGGGTGTTTTCGTTCCTGGCGATGCAGTTCGACGCCGCGAGCCTGACCGGAACCCCCCGCGCCGAATGGTTCATTACCTGGCTGCCGATTGGCCTGGCCAGCGTTTTGACCTGGGCGCAGGCCAATGCCGGTGGCTGTGATAAAATTCCGCGTTCTTCCTAACCAGTGAGCCCGACGATGAGTGACGCACCGCCCAAAGCGGAACAGGATTCCAGCCTGAAGATCTATTTTCGGTTGCTGGGATACGTCAAACCCTACGCGGGCATTTTTCTGCTGAGTATCCTGGGTTTCGTGATATTTGCTTCGACCCAGCCCATGCTGGCCGGGATTCTCAAATATTTCGTCGATGGCTTGAGCAACCCCGATGCGGTGCTCTTTCCCAACGTGCCGTACCTCAAGGACTTGAAACTGCTGATGGCGGTGCCGCTGCTGATCATTCTGATCGCTGCCTGGCAGGGCCTGGGGTCGTTCCTGGGCAACTATTACCTGGCCAGGGTTTCCCTGGGGCTGGTGCATGACCTGCGGGTCGAGTTGTTCAAGAAATTGCTGGTGTTGCCCAATCGCTACTTCGACACCCATAACTCCGGCCACCTGATCTCCCGGATCACCTTCAACGTGACCATGGTCACCGGTGCGGCCACCGATGCCATCAAGGTGGTGATCCGCGAAGGTCTCACCGTGGTGTTCCTCTTCGCCTACCTGGTGTGGATGAACTGGAAGCTGACCCTGGTGATGTTGGCGATCCTGCCGCTGATCGCGGTCATGGTCAGCAGTACCAGCAAGAAATTCCGCAAGCAGAGCAAAAAGATCCAGGTGGCCATGGGCGACGTGACTCACGTTGCCTCCGAGACCATCCAGGGCTACCGCGTGGTGCGCAGCTTCGGCGGTGAAGCCTATGAAGAGCAGCGCTTTACCAACGCCAGCCAGGGCAACACCGACAAGCAATTGCGCATGACGCGTACCGGCGCGGTCTATACGCCGATGCTGCAACTGGTGATCTACACCGCCATGGCGGCCCTGATGTTCCTGGTGCTGTTCCTGCGCGGTGACGCGACGGCCGGTGACCTGGTGGCCTACATCACGGCTGCTGGCTTGCTGCCCAAGCCGATTCGCCAACTCTCGGAAGTCAGCTCCACCATCCAGAAAGGCGTGGCCGGTGCCGAGAGTATCTTCGAGCAACTGGATGTCGAACCGGAGGTCGACGGGGGGACGGTCGAGCAGGAGCGGGTCAGCGGTCGTCTCGACGTGCGCAACCTGAGTTTCACCTACCCCGGCGCTGAGCGCGAGGTGCTCAAGGACATCAGTTTCACCGCGGCACCCGGGCAGATGATTGCGCTGGTGGGCCGTTCGGGCAGCGGCAAGTCGACCCTGGCGAGCCTTATCCCGCGCTTTTATCACCATGAGGTCGGCCAGATCCTGCTCGATGACGTGGAAATCGAAGACTACCGCCTGCGTAACCTGCGTCGTCATGTCGCCCAGGTGACCCAGCATGTCACCCTGTTCAACGACACGGTGGCCAACAATATCGCCTACGGCGATCTGGCCGGTGCTCCGCGGGCCGACATTGAAAAGGCCGCCCGGGATGCCTATGCGATGGACTTCATCGAGCAGTTGCCCAATGGCCTGGACACCGAGGTGGGCGAAAACGGCGTGCTGTTGTCCGGCGGCCAACGCCAGCGCCTGGCCATTGCCAGGGCATTGTTGAAGAACGCGCCGCTGCTGATCCTCGACGAAGCCACCTCGGCGCTGGACACCGAGTCCGAGCGGCATATCCAGGCCGCGCTGGACCAAGTCATGAAAGGCCGTACGACCCTGGTCATCGCTCACCGGTTGTCGACCATCGAAAAGGCCGACCTGATCCTGGTGATGGACCAGGGCCGGATCGTCGAACGGGGGACCCATGACGAGCTCTTGGCGCAGAACGGCTACTACGCACGTCTTCATGCCATGGGGCTGGACGCTCCCGCCCAGAATATCGCCTGAGTTCGGACCCCAGGCTGTGAGCCGGCCTGTTTCTCTCGGCCGGCTTCGCTCCCATCTGGTGTTGGACACACATGTTGCATGCACCTGAGAACCACTGTGGGAGCGAGCTTGCTCGCGATAGCGGTGTGTCCGGACCAGTGATGTTGAACGTGCCGGTACCATCGCGAGCAAGCTCGCTCCCACTGAGTTTGTATCTAAAACTTTACCTGCGTTGACCAATCCACAATAAATCCGCGACCCGTGACTGCTAAGGTCTGGCTACAGGACTTTCCTGAGCCCACTTCAGTCATCGAGGGGCTCATCCCTTCCGCGTGGGTGTTTGAATGCTGCAACGCTATCTCTGGAAGCTGCTGCCCAAGTCACAGCGCTCCTTTCTGTTGGGGCGTCTGTCGGTTGTCGACCGACAGGTCGTGAACAAGTCGATGTCGGCCAATTACCGTTTTCCCGATGCCTTTGCCCAGCGCGCCTGCCTGTTCATCCACGTGCCCAAATGCGCCGGCAGCAGTGTTTGCGTGGGGCTTTTTGATGGCTATAGTCCGGGCCACTTGCCGCTGTATTGGTACGAAGAGCAGTTTGCGCAGCAGTACGCCGCCAGTTTCAAATTTGCCTTTGTTCGCGACCCGCTGGAGCGTGCTTATTCAGCCTATGCTTTCCTGCGGGGCAACACGTTGGGCGCGCGCGACCAGGCGGCGCAGAAAATGGTGTGCCAATACCGGGACTTCGATGATTTCGTCGCGCGATGGCTGCACCCGGAGAACATCACCCGGCAATTGCATTTCGCTGCCCAGACGGATTTCCTCATCGATTCTCTCGGCCACCTGGCGATGGACTTCATCGGCTACCAGGAATACCTGGACCGGGACTATCAGCGAGTGTGCGAACACCTGGGGATGGTCGCGAGGTTGCCCCATGTGAACCACAGCTGGCAGCGCACCACGATGCCGGTCAGGGACATGTGCTCAGTACGGACCCGTCGACTGGTGCGGCGGGTGTACCAACGTGATTACGAGATGCTTGGTTATGAATGAAACGTCAAACGTACCGATGCAGCAGCCGCAGATTCGTCCTTATGCACAGGCGCTCACGCCGGCGGACCGGGCGGCCATCAAAGCCCAGCGGCCGCGCTGCATCTGGCTGACAGGACTGTCGGGGGCGGGCAAGTCGACCCTGGCCAATGCCTTGGAAGTGCAGCTCAACCAGCAGGGCTTGCACACCTCCCTGCTCGATGGTGACAACCTGCGCCAGGGGTTGTGCCGGGGGCTGGGCATGGATGCCGAGTCCCGCAAGGAAAATATCCGCCGCATTGCCGAGGTCGCGCGCCTGATGGTCGATGCCGGTCTGATCGTCATCGTTGCGGCCATCTCACCGTTTCGTGCCGACCGGGAAGCTGCCAGGCAGTTGTTTCCCGAGGGCACCTTCGTGGAGGTTTATGTGAGTACACCCTTTGACGTCTGCGCCCAGCGTGATCCCAAGGGGTTGTACCGCGAGGCCCGTGCCGGGCGGATCAAGAACTTCACCGGGCTCGACAGCCCCTACGAAGCGCCGCTTGCGCCGGACTGCGCGATCGATACCAGCGAGGTGGAGTTGGCCCAGGCCTGTACGCGGCTATCGGCGCTACTGCAAATCTGATGGGACAAACGTCCTGGCTTCGCGTTGCAGCCATGGACAAGCCTTCGCCAACCCTGTGCTAATATCGCGGCCCTGTTCATTTTGTATGTGGGATGCTCCATGAAGTTGTCCATGCCGCGATTCGATCAAGCCCCTGTATTGGTGGTCGGCGATGTCATGCTCGACCGCTACTGGCATGGCGGTACCTCACGGATTTCCCCTGAGGCGCCGGTACCGGTGGTCAAGGTCGAGCACATCGAGGATCGCCCCGGCGGTGCCGCCAACGTTGCCCTGAACATCGCTGCCCTCGGCGCACCGGCCTCCCTGGTGGGTGTGACCGGCGACGACGAGGCCGCCGACAGCCTGACCAACAGCCTCAAGGGCGCGGGTGTTCGTGCGATATTCCAGCGCGTCGCGCACCAGCCGACCATCGTCAAGCTGCGGGTCATGAGCCGTCACCAGCAACTGCTGCGAATCGATTTCGAAGAGCCTTTCGCCACCGACCCCCTGGCCCTCGGTGCCGAGGTCGACAACTTGCTCGAAGGCGTCAAGGTCCTGGTGTTGTCGGACTATGGCAAAGGCGCGTTGAAGAACCACCAGGCATTGATCCAGGCCGCTCGTGCCCGTGGCATTCCGGTCCTGGCCGATCCCAAGGGCAAGGATTTTTCCATCTACCGTGGCGCCAGCCTGATCACGCCGAACCTCAGCGAATTCGAAACCATCGTCGGCGGTTGCGTCGATGAACACGAATTGGTGAGCAAAGGCGCGCAGCTGATGCAAGACCTCGACCTGGGCGCCTTGCTGGTGACCCGTGGCGAGCACGGCATGACCTTGCTGCGCCCCGGTCACCCTGCGTTGCACCTGCCGGCCCGTGCCCGTGAAGTGTTCGACGTGACGGGGGCCGGCGACACGGTGATTTCCACCCTGGCCGCGGCGATCGCTGCCGGCGAGGAACTGCCCCATGCGGTCGCCCTGGCTAACCTGGCGGCGGGCATTGTCGTCGGCAAGCTCGGCACGGCAGCCATCAGCGCCCCCGAGCTGCGCCGCGCCATCCAGCGCGAGGAAGGCTCCGAGCGGGGCGTGCTGGGTCTGGAGCAACTGCTGCTGGCCGTTGACGACGCCCGTGCCCACAACGAGAGCATCGTCTTCACCAACGGTTGCTTCGACATCCTGCACGCTGGCCATGTGACCTACCTCGAGCAGGCCAGGGCCCAGGGTGATCGCCTGATCGTCGCGGTCAATGACGATGCCTCCGTGAGCCGTCTCAAAGGGCCGGGCCGTCCGATCAACAGCGTCGACCGTCGCATGGCGGTCCTGGCCGGCCTGGGCGCGGTGGACTGGGTGATCAGCTTCAGCGAGGGCACGCCGGAAAACCTGCTGCGTCAGGTCAAGCCGGATGTGCTGGTCAAGGGCGGTGACTACGGGATCGACCAAGTCGTCGGCGCCGACATTGTCGCGGCCTACGGCGGTACCGTGAAGGTGTTGGGGCTGGTGGAAAACAGCTCGACGACGGCGATCGTGGAGAAGATCCGCAACAACTGATGCGTCAGGCAAAAGCGCGGAACCTGTGGGAGCGAGCTTGCTCGCGATAGCGGTGTATCAGCCTAATCGAGGCTGAATGATCCAACGCAATCGCGAGCAAGCTCGCTCCCACTGGACCCATTGTCCAGCCAGAAAATGGGCATCAGGCCTAACGAGCCACCTTGCGCGGCACGATCTTCTTGAGCAACTGCCGGGCCTTGCCCTTGAGTCGGGTCAGGCCCGATTCCTTGCCCGGTGGTGTCAGCCCTTGCTGGCGAAGCCAGTCCTTCCAGCGAATCCGCTCGTCACGCACCAGCCAGCCGTCCTGCCGGGCGAAACTTTCCGCCAGGTACAGCCCCCGGGTGCTGGCCGGGTACAGCTGATCCTTTTTCAAGGTATACAGCTCGGGCAAGGGTTGCCCGTCCTGCAGCGGCATCAGGTACAGGTCGGGTCGCTTGCGGTCCAGGCGTGCCACCAACTGGTCGCCCTCCAGGCGCTCATCGACGTGAAACAGGCTCAGGGACTTGGCTTCCTTGGGCACGTCCAGGCGCAAGTCATAGATCAATTGCAGGGATGCCGTCGGCAGGTGCACATAGGCCCGTGGCCGTTCGATCAGTTGCAGGTTGGCGCTACGCACCGGGCGGGCCGAGCCCGACAGGGGCGTCAGGCGAAACGGCAAGGCCTCGCGGTAGTGCAAGGCCGTGGCGTAGGGGGCTGGCAGCCAGGTGTCGTTGAAGCGCCCGCCCAGCCAGCCTTCAGGGGTTTCCAACAGGCATTCTTCGGCGATCTCGCTGATGGCGGTGAGCAGCGGCAGGTTCAGTTCGTGGGCCGGGACGTAGCCGGAAATCAGCTTGAGCACCACATCGCCGCGATCTTGCCGACGCTGGCGCACCAGCACCCAATAGTCGCGGTTCTGCCAATGCAAGGTCAGGCGCACCGAAACGCCCAGGTTGGCCAGTTCCAAGGAAAAACGCTCGGGATCGGCCACCGCGACAGGGCGTCGGCGCTGCAAGGTCTGGGCGAAATTCAGCGGCATCCCGACACTCTGGTAAGTCAGGCCTTCGGGGGTCGCTTCGACGAAGAGGGGCAGGGTCTTGAAGTTACTCGGATTCTTTCTGATGAGCGTACGCGGCATGTCGGCTCCTTCCTTAAGGCCGCGTAGGGCGGCGTCAGTGTTTACGCAGGACCGTGGCTACGGTCGCGACGTTATGGGCGAGGTGCAGCGGATTGATGGTGCCGACAATAGCACTGGCGACCCCAGGATGCTCAAACAACAGTTCGAAACTGGCACGAACCGGGTCTACCCCGGGGCTCAGGCAGGCGTGGCCGCTGGCCAGGGCCTTTTTCACCAGGATCGCTTTGCCGTGCTCGTTGGCGTAGTCAATGACCGTCTTTTCGTTTCGTTCGTTCAGATTGTAGGTGACCATCGCGCAATCGCCTTGCTCCAAGGCCTTCAAGCCGCCGTCGACGGTCTTGCCGGAAAAGCCGAAGCCGCCGATCTTGCCTTCGCGCTTGAGCGCCGCCAGGGTCGGGTAGACCTCGCTGTCGTTGAGGATCGCCAGGTCATTGCCGTCGGAATGCACCAGGACCAGGTCGATATAGTCGGTTTCCAGGCGCTTGAGGCTGCGTTCCACCGAGAATCGGGTATGGGCGGCACTGAAGTCGTGGCGTGACTGGCCGTCACTGAATTCTTCGCCGACCTTGCTGACAATCACCCAGTCGTGACGTTGGCCGCGCAGCAGCGGACCGAGGCGTTCTTCGCTGCGGCCATAGGCCGGTGCAGTGTCGATCAGGTTTATCCCCAGGTCGCGCGCGAGTTTGAGCAACATGCGCGCTTCGTCGTCATCGGGAATCTGAAAGCCGTTGGGGTATTTGACGCCCTGGTCGCGGCCCAGCTTGACGGTGCCCAGGCCCAGGGGGGAAACCCGCGGGCCGTCATGGCCCAGAGGGCGAAAGAGGTCATGCAGGGTCGCTTGGCTCATGGCAGCAGTTGCTCCCAGGCAGGTACGCCCATGGGCGGCTTCGGCAGGTCCGGCAGCGGCGCCGGGTGACTGGGCTGGATGCCATCGCGCTGCAGCGCGTTGACCACCCGATCGGCGAAGTCCGGGGCCAGGGCCAGTTTGGTCGGCCAGCCCACCAGCAGGCGATCCTGCTCGGCGAGGAAGGCGTTATCCGGGCGGGTCAGGCCCGACTGCAACGGTTCGGCGCGGTCAACCCGCAACGTGGCCCATTGCGCGGTGCTGAGGTCGATCCACGGCAGCAATTGGCCAAGTTCTTTCTGCGCGACGGCGATCTGCTCGGCGGGCTCGCGGGCGATGGCATCGCCTTCGGCGAGGTCGCCCCCCAGGTACCAGACCCATTGGCCGTTGGCGGCCGGGTGGGTGGTCACGGTGACGCGTGGCTTCGGCCCGCCGCCCAGGCAGTGGGCGTAAAGCGGCTTGAGGCTCGGCCCCTTGGCCAGGACCATGTGCAACGGCCGGGTCTGCATGGCCGGTTTGTCCAGGCCCAGGGCTTTGAGCAGGTCAGCGGTGCCCGCGCCCGCGCTGAGGATAATGCGCTGGGCCCGAATCTCACGGTCGTCGACCTTCAGCCCGATCCATTCACCTGCTTCGCGCAGTGGCTCGATGCGCTGCCCGGCCAGCAGGCTGTCGCCGGCCAGTTCCGCCAGGCGCTCGATCAGGCTGGGAACATCCACCACCAACTCGGCCAGGCGGTAGACCTTGCCCTTGAAGCGCTTGTCTTGCAGGGCCGGCGGCAATTGGTCGCCCTTGACCTGGTCGACCCGTCCGCGCACGGCCTTGCTGGCGAAGAAACTGGTGAGGTTGCCGGCCAGGGTGCCGGGGGACCAGAGGTAATGGGCATCGGACAGCATGCGCACGCCGGACAGGTCCAGTTCACCGTCACCCTTCAGGGCTTCGCGCCAGCGGCGCGGCATGTCGGCGATGGCTTCCGAGGCGCCGGTCAGGGCGCCATGCAAGGCATATTTGGCGCCGCCATGGATGATGCCCTGGGATTTGACACTCTGCCCGCCACCGAGGCTGGCACTTTCCACCAGCACGGTTGAAAACCCCAGGCGGCGCAAGCGCGCGTTCAGCCAGAGGCCGGCGACTCCGGCGCCGACAATCAGAATGTCGGTGGAAATAACGGATGGCATGCAGCGACCTCAGTGTTCAAGACGAGGGCGCAGTATACAGACTCGATGGGGATGGGATTTTGTTGGTGATCAATCGCGATGTCGATAAACCTGTGGCGAGGGAGCTTGCTCCCGCTTGGGTGCGAAGCGCCCATGGAAAGTGGGGGTTGCTGCGCGACCCAGCGGGAGCAAGCTCCCTCGCCACAAAAGTATTCCAGTTTAATGATCAGGTGTTTTCAGTGCCCGGCGGTCTTGGAGAACAGCTGGATCACCACCACCCCCAACACAATCAGCGCCATCCCCAGCATCGCTGGCACGTCCAGTTTCTGCCCGTAGATGAACAGCGCCGCCACGCTGACCATGACGATCCCCAGTCCGGCCCAGACCGCATAGGCCACGCCCACCGGTACGGTGCGCACCACCAGCGTCAGCATCCAGAACGCGGTGCCATAGCCGACAATGACCAGCAGCAGGGGCAGGGGTGTGCTCAGGCCCTTGATCGCTTTCATCGAAACAGTGGCAATCACTTCGGCGCAGATGGCGATGGCCAGATAGTAGTAGGCGTTCATGGGCGGTTCCTCTTTGACGGTGGCGTCTTTCGATGGCGTAATTCTAGAGATCGCCCAGATGCGGTAAAGTCATTACCTATCTGCAATGGAGATAGGTTGAGCCATGAACGTACAGTGGAACCTGGAGCAACTGCGGCTGTTTGTCGGGGTCGCCGAGAAACGTTCGTTTTCCGCCGTAGCCCGGGACCAGCGCAAGGCGCAATCGGCCATCAGCAGTGCGATTGCCTTGCTGGAAGACGACTTGGGGGTGAGCCTGTTCGAGCGCAGCAGCGGCCGTCAGCCCAGGCTCACCGACGCGGGTGAAGCCCTGCTCGAAGAAGCCAGGGAAGTGCTGCGTCAATGCGAGCGCCTCAACGGTCGGGCCCTGGCCTTGATGCGTGGGCAGGAAGCGTCGCTGCGTCTGGCCCAGGATGAAGCCATGCCTTATCAACCGGTCATCGACAGTCTGGCAGCCCTGGCCGAGCAATTTCCTACCCTCGAAGTGCAACTGGCCAGCGCCGCCCAGGGCGACGTGGCGCGCAAACTGGTGGAGCGGCGCGCCGATCTCGGTTTGCTGTTCTATCACGACCAGATCCCCGAAGCGCTGGAGCGCCGGGTACTGGGCAGCGTCGAAATGGTCACGGTGTGCGGTCGGGATCATCCCCTGGCGAACCATGATTATGTGACCTGCCGGGAAATGGCCCGACACCGCCAGTTGTTGATGGCGACCCAGTCCAGCGTCTATCCCGGCAGCGAGCAGGCCAGCCCGCAGGTCTGGCGGGCCGACAGCTTCTATGTGTTGGCCGAATGGCTGAGGAGTGGCCTGGGCTGGGCCTGGTTGCCACGACATGTGGTGCAGTACCCGGCGTACCTGGGGGACATGGTCGAACTCAGCAGCGAATGGACCCCGCCGGCCCTGGTGGTGGAACTGGTCTGGCGCCGCGACGAACCCCTCGGGCCGGCGGCCCGTTGGCTGGCGGAACGTTTTGCCGTGCAGTTGCAGGCGATCGGCTGAAAAACCGATAAACTCCGCCGCCATGAACAGAACTCTCTATAGCGCGTTGTTTTATCTGGGGCTGCCACTGGTAGCGATTCGGCTGTGGTTGCGGGCCCGCAAGGCGCCAGCGTATGCCCGGCGCATCGGCGAGCGATTCTCCTGGGGACTGCCGGTCATGGTGCCGGGGGGGATCTGGGTGCACGCGGTGTCGGTGGGCGAGAGCATTGCCGCCGCGCCGATGATCCGCGCCTTGCTGCAACGTTATCCACAGCTGCCGATCACCGTCACCTGCATGACGCCCACCGGGTCGGAGCGGATCCAGGCGATGTTCGCCAGCGAGCCACGCATCCAGCATTGCTATTTGCCTTACGACTTGCCCTGCGCCGCCAAGCGTTTTCTCGACCGGGTTCGCCCGTCCCTGGCGGTGATCATGGAAACCGAGCTGTGGCCCAATCATATTCACCAATGCGCCAGGCGCGGCATACCCGTGGCCCTGGCCAATGCGCGGTTGTCGGAGCGTTCGGCCCGGGGTTATGCACGCTTTCCCAAGCTCACCCGGCCCATGCTCGCCGAGATGAGCCTGTTCGCCGTGCAGACAGAAGCCGAAGCCGAGCGTTTTCGTCAATTGGGCGCCCGGGCGGCAACCGTCGAGGTCACCGGCTCCATCAAGTTCGACCTGACCATCGACCCGCAACTGCTCGAAGACGCCAGCGCCTTGCGCCGCCAGTGGCAGGCAACCGAGCGCCCGGTGTGGATCGCCGCCAGCACCCATGAAGGTGAAGACGAAGTGGTACTCGCTGCCCACCGTCGGTTGCTCGACAGTTATCCCGATGCGTTGCTGATCCTGGTGCCGCGTCATCCCGAGCGCTTCGACTCGGTGCACCGGTTGTGTGAAAACGAAGGTCTGGTCACGGTGCGGCGCTCCAGCGGCCAGCCGGTTACCGCACAGGCTTCGGTGTTGCTCGGCGACACTATGGGCGAGCTGCTGTTTCTCTACGCGTTGGCCGACAGCGCGTTTGTCGGTGGCAGCCTCGTGCCCAACGGTGGGCACAATCTGCTCGAACCGGCGGCCCTGGCGAAACCGGTGCTCAGTGGGCCGCACCTGTTCAACTTTCTCGAAATCGCCGCGCAATTGCGTGCTGCCGGAGCGCTGGCGGAAGTGGAAGATGCCGAAAGCCTGGCCCTGGCGGTGCAGCGTCTGTTCGAACTGCCCCGCGACGCCCAGCGCATGGCCGAGGCCGGGCTGAAGGTGATGCGCACCAACCAGGGCGCGTTGCAGCGGTTGCTGGAGGGGTTGGGGCGGTTGCTCGCCAGTCGGTGATCTTTGCCCTTGTGGGAACCGCTGTTGTGGCGAGGGAGCTTGCTCCCGCTTGGGTGCGAAGCGCCCACTAGAAATGGGACCGCTTCGCGATCCAGCGGGAGCAAGCTCCCTCGCCACAAAGGTATCGTCGTTATTGCGCCGGCCGCGAGCGCAACTGCTGCGAGGCTGCCTGGGCCAGGTCCGGCGGCAGGAAGTCGCGGTCGGGGTTGTAGTCGGGCTTGAGGTAGCGCGACAGGTCCTGCAGGTCCGCCGGGCTCAACGTCCCGGCCGCTTGCTTCAGACGCAGGTTGTCGAGGATGTAGTCGTAGCGGGCGTTGTTGTAGTTGCGCACCGAGGTGTACAGCTGCCGCTGGGCATCGAGCACATCGACGATGTTGCGGGTGCCCACCTGATAGCCGATTTCCGTGGCTTCCACCGCGCTCTGGTTGGAGATGATCGACTGGCGCCGGGCCTGGACCTGCTCCACATCCGTGTTCACGGCGCGGTGCAGGTTACGGGTGTTCTCCACCACCTGGCGGCGCAGGCCTTCGCGTTGCTGTTCGGTCTGGGTGAGCTGCGAGTAGGACTCGCGCACCTGGGAACTGGTCAGCCCGCCGCTGAAAATCGGTATGTTCAATTGCAGGGCCAGCGTGCGTTGCTCTACGTCGCCGCTGTAGGCGCGACCGAATGCGTTCGGGTTGCTGAAGCCCAGGGCGTCGTTGTCACCTTTTTCGTATCTCGCCACGGCGTCCAGGGTCGGCGCGTGCCCGGCCTTGCGCTGGCGCAGAGTGTCTTCGGCGGCATCGACCGCGTAGTTGCTGGCCAGCAGGTTGAGGTTCTGCTTGGCCGCGGTGTCGACCCAGGCCTTGGCATCGTTCGGCGTCGGCGGCAGGATCGGCAGGGTGTGGACGATGCCTTGGAGCGAGTTGTACTGACGGTTGGTCAGGGTGATCAGCGCTTCGAACGCGTCCTCGACCTGGCGCTGGGCGAGGATCCGGTTGGCGCGTGCGGTGTCGTAGCTGGCCTGTGATTGCAGCACGTCGGTCTTGTCCGACAGGCCGACGTCGAAGCGTTCGTTGGACTGGTCGAGTTGGCGCTTGAAGGCGGCCTCCTCGGCCTTGGTCGAAGCCAGGTTGTCCTGGCTGCGCAGTACGTTGAAATAGCTCTCGGCGCTTTGCAGGATCATGTTCTGCTCGGTGGCCGACAGTTGCAGCGCGGCCTGTTCATTCACCGACTTGGCGGCCTGGAACTGGAACCAGCGATCGGCACGGAACAAGGGTTGGGACAGCGTGGCCTGGTAGGAGCGGGCACTACGGCTGGCGACTGCGGCAGGCTGGTCGATATCGGTGCGCACATTGGCGACTTCCGCACCGCCGGACAGGTTCGGCAACAACCCGGCGCGGGCCTGGGGCACTACCTCCTTCTGGGCACCATACTGGGCGCGGGCAGCGGCCAGGTCGGCGTTGTTGTCCACCGCTTCCTGATAGACGCTCACCAGATCGGTTTTGGTGGTCAGGGGCGCTTCGGCAGCCCAGGCCATTCCGTTGGACGCACAAGACACGGCGAGGGCCAGTGAAAGTTTGCGCAGCATGAGGCGATCCCTACTTCTCGAATGTTTGCGCACAAGAGGCGCGGCGTAGCGAGTGTAGTTGCGCCCGCGCACGGCAACAATCCTGTATATGTGCCATTCATCACGCCTTTTGCCCGGGCGATAGCGTTCTGTGGTGGTTGTGTCTAGACTGGCCGGGTTCTTGTCGGGGTGCCTTGCTATGAGGCTGAGATCGAATAATTTCGGATCCCGTTGAACCTGATCAGGTTAACGCCTGCGTAGGGAACAAGATTTCTCGTCACCCGGCGAGTCCTCTTGTGCTTCGTCCGGGATGTCGTTCGACCATTGAACGCACTCGAGCAGCAAGCACAGCATCCGCACTTTCGTGCTGGGTGCGTCCATTCGCTACAGGTTCGCTCCGACAAAAATCCACTGCCTGGATGTGTGTCTGGAGAGCCCGTGATGACGACAAAAGCAAAAAGCGCGACCAACCTCAGTGATTCGGCCAAGGTCGATGAGCAATCGGTCCAGCCCTTTACCCGCTCGCAAAAAATCTATGTCCAGGGCAGCCGCCCGGATATCCGCGTGCCCATGCGCGAAATCAGCCTCGACGTGACCCCCACCGACTTCGGCGGTGAAATCAACGCGCCGGTGGTGGTGTACGACACGTCGGGTCCGTACACCGACCCGAACGTGATCATCGACGTGCGCAAAGGCCTGGCCGACGTACGCTCTTCGTGGATCGAAGCCCGTGGCGACACCGAGCGCCTGGCGGGCCTGAGTTCCAACTTCGGTCAGGAACGCCTGGCCGACCCCGAGCTGACCAAGCTACGCTTCGCCCACGTGAACAACCCCCGTCGTGCCAAGCCGGGCGCCAACGTCAGCCAGATGCACTACGCGCGCAAAGGCATCATCACCGCCGAGATGGAGTACGTCGCCATCCGCGAAAACATGAAGCTGGAAGTGGCCCGCGCCGCTGGCCTGCTGGACCAGCAACACGCCGGCCACAGCTTCGGCGCCAGCGTGCCGAAAGTCATCACCCCGGAATTCGTGCGTGACGAAATCGCTCGGGGTCGCGCGATCATCCCGGCCAACATTAACCACACCGAACTGGAACCGATGATCATCGGCCGTAACTTCCTGGTGAAGATCAACGGCAACATCGGCAACAGCGCGCTGGGTTCGTCCATCGAAGAAGAAGTGGCGAAACTGACCTGGGGCATCCGCTGGGGTTCGGACACGGTCATGGACCTGTCCACCGGCAAGCACATCCATGAAACCCGCGAGTGGATCATCCGCAACTCGCCCGTGCCGATCGGCACCGTGCCGATCTACCAGGCCCTGGAAAAAGTCGGCGGCGTGGCCGAAGACCTGACTTGGGAGCTGTTCCGCGACACGTTGATCGAGCAGGCCGAGCAGGGCGTCGACTACTTCACCATCCACGCTGGCGTGTTGCTGCGCTATGTGCCGATGACCGCCAAGCGCGTCACCGGGATCGTCAGCCGTGGCGGTTCGATCATGGCCAAGTGGTGCCTTGCGCACCATAAAGAAAACTTCCTCTACACCCACTTCGAAGACATCTGCGAAATCATGAAGGCCTACGACGTCAGCTTCTCGCTGGGCGATGGCCTGCGTCCGGGCTCGATTGCCGACGCCAACGACGAAGCGCAGTTCGGCGAGCTCGAAACCCTCGGCGAGCTGACCAAGATCGCCTGGAAGCACGATGTGCAATGCATGATCGAAGGCCCCGGCCACGTGCCGATGCAGTTGATCAAGGAGAACATGGACAAGCAGCTCGAGTGCTGCGACGAAGCGCCGTTCTACACCCTCGGCCCACTGACCACCGACATCGCGCCGGGTTATGACCACATCACCTCCGGTATCGGTGCGGCAATGATCGGCTGGTTCGGTTGCGCCATGCTCTGCTACGTCACGCCGAAGGAACACCTCGGCTTGCCGAACAAGGATGACGTGAAGACCGGGATCATCACCTACAAGATCGCCGCCCACGCGGCCGACCTTGCCAAGGGCCACCCGGGCGCGCAGATCCGTGACAACGCCTTGAGCAAGGCGCGTTTCGAGTTCCGCTGGGAAGACCAGTTCAACCTCGGCCTGGACCCGGACACCGCCCGTTCGTACCACGACGAAACCCTGCCGAAGGACTCGGCCAAGGTGGCGCATTTCTGCTCGATGTGCGGGCCGAAATTCTGCTCGATGAAAATCACCCAGGAAGTGCGCGAGTACGCGGCCAACCAGCGCATTGAAGCGGTGGATGTCGATGTCGCCCAGGGCTTGGCGGAGCAGGCGGAGCGGTTCAAGAAGGAAGGTAGTCAGCTTTACAAGAAAGTGTGATGTGAGCCCAAGGTGGCGGTGATTTCACCGCCGCCTTCGCGAGCAAGCCCGCTCCCACAGTAGATCGTTGGTGTACGCAGATTTTGTGTTCACAGCAGATCCATTGTGGGAGCGGGCTTGCTCGCGAAGGCGATCATCAGAACAACAAATATTCCTCTGAGATAACACTCTTGAACATCCAACCCAGCACCTACTCCCCAGACACCGCCGTGCCCCTGGACAAACGCGTCTTCGGCGCCCGCGATCTGTTTTCCCTGTGGTTCTCCCTCGGCATCGGCCTGATGGTCTTGCAGGTCGGTGCCTTGCTCGCGCCGGGCCTGGGCCTGAGCGGTTCGTTGCTGGCGATTTTCCTCGGCACACTGGTGGGCGTCCTGCTGCTGGCCGCCGTCGGCGTGATCGGCAGTGACACTGGCCTGTCGGCCATGGCCGCCCTCAAGCTCAGCCTCGGCACCCAGGGCGCGAGCGTGCCGGCGGTGTTGAACTTGCTGCAATTGATCGGCTGGGGCTCGTTCGAAATCATCGTCATGCGCGATGCCGCCAGCCTGCTCGGCGCGAGGGCTTTCAGTGAAGGCAGCCTGGGGGCGACCCCGTTGCTGTGGACGCTGTTCTTCGGCGCCCTGGCGACCCTGCTCGCCGTGAGTGGGCCGTTGACCTTCGTGCGCAAGGTCCTGCGCAAATGGGGCATCTGGCTGCTGCTGGCGGCCTGCCTCTGGTTGACCTGGAACCTGTTCGCCAAGGCTGACCTGGCGGCGCTGTGGGCCCAAGCGGGCGATGGTTCGATGCCGCTGGCGGTAGGGTTTGACATCGCCATTGCCATGCCGCTGTCGTGGTTGCCGCTGATCGCCGACTACTCACGTTTCGGCCAGCGCGCCAAAAATGTCTTTGGCGGCACTGCCGTGGGTTTCTTTATCGGTAATTTCTGGCTGATGAGCCTGGGCGTGGCCTACACCCTGGCGTTCGCGCCGAGCGGTGAAGTCAACGCGTTGCTGCTGGCCCTGGCCGGTGCCGGGCTAGGTATTCCGTTGTTGCTGATTCTGCTGGACGAGTCGGAAAACGCCTTCGCCGACATCCACTCGGCGGCAGTGTCCAGCGGCATGCTGTCGGGGTTGAAGGTCGAGCACCTGGCCTTGGCGATAGGCGTCATCTGCACTTTGATCGCCTGCTTCGCACCGTTGGCGCAATATCAGAACTTCCTGTTGCTGATCGGCTCGGTATTCGCGCCGCTGTTCGGCGTGGTGCTGGTGGACCACTTCATCCTGCGTAAACGCAGCAGCCAAGTGGTCTCAGCCGCGTTGCGCTGGCCGGCCCTGTTGGCGTGGCTGGGTGGGGTGAGCACTTATCATTTGCTGGCCAACCTCTATCCGGATGTCGGTGCAACCCTGCCGTCGCTGATTCTGGCAGGGTTGCTGCAACTGCTGTTGGGTCGGGCTTTCAGCTACGGCCGGGGAACAGCTCAGGCTTGAGGATGCCATTGAGGCGAGGATAGGCGATCTTCAGTTCGATGTGACCCAGGGCGTACGGCGCGATGGTGCTCACTTCGTACTTGAGGATCACCCCGCCGTAGGTCAGCGCCACGTGCGGGGTTTTCTGGAAGGACCACTGTTTCAGGAACTCGGGCTCCTGATCCAGCTTGGTGCTGATCAGCCAGCTGTTGTGGGCGACTTGCGCGGCTTTCCAGAAGGCTTCCTCCTGGCCTGGCAGCAGCATGTCCGACAGGGTCAGTACCTTGTGCTGCTGGCGCGAATAGTTGATGAAGCCGCGCCCTGGCGTGCCGTGGGCACCGCCGGTGTCCAGGTAGCTGGACAATTCGATGATCACCAGGCCGTCATGTTGCTCGCGTACCTTGGCCTGCAAATAGCTGCTGTTGCGCGGTGCGGCATTGCGCAAAAACTGTTCGCGATAGGCCGCCAGCGTCGGTGCCACCGGGGCGTCCGGGGTGCGGGTCATTTGTAACAGGCGTTTTTCGACGATGCCGTCCAAGGCTGGCTCGGTGGGAAAGTGCAGGGTATCGATGTTCACCAATGGGCAGTCGGCGCTGGCGCAGCCGGGTTGCAGTTGTTCCGAAGCGTCGCGGGTGGTCTCCAGCGGTGCGCGATAGTTGGGTTGGAACAGGCTTTGGCAAGCGCCCAGGGTCAGGGCAATGGCAGCCACGGAGGCGGTTTTGAAAAGCGACATGGGCGTCCTTCATGAAACACGGAAAGGCAAAAAGTTACCCGCTTCGACTGTCGGCAAGGCAATCAGTTCGCCACTAAGCTCATTAGAGTGATTTTCAGCGCAGCCGTCCATCCCGATCACCGGAAAGGGGCTGCATCAAAGGGGACGGGCGCGTTAGGATGGCGCGAAGCCGAGGTTGGAACCTCGTATTGATCCATTGCACACGAGGATTGTCATGACCGACTTCGCCAACGCCACACCGAACACCGTGGACATCGTCAAGCGTGAAACCTGCTTCAAGGGTTTCTATAAGCTTGACCGCCTGGTCTTGCGCCACGAGTTGTTTGCCGGTGGCATGAGCCGTGAGATCAGCCGTGAATTGTTCGTGCGCCATGACGCGGTGTGCGTGCTGCCCTACGACCCGCAGCGCGATGAAGTGGTGTTGATCGAGCAGTTTCGCGTGGGAGCCATTGGCAAGACCACCAACCCCTGGCTGGTGGAACTGGTGGCCGGCCTGATCGACAAGGATGAGCAACCGGAAGAAGTTGCTCATCGCGAAGCGCAGGAGGAAGCTGGGCTTGTCTTCGCTGCGCTTTGGCCGATGACTCAGTATTTTCCATCGCCGGGCGGCAGCAATGAATTCGTACATTTGTTCTTGGGGCGTTGCGACAGCACGGGGGCAGGCGGCCTGCATGGCCTTCTGGAAGAGGCCGAGGACATTCGGGTGAAGGTCTGGGCCTACGAAGATGCCTTGCAAGCCGTGCGCGACGGACGTATCTGCAACGCGGCCAGCATCATTGCCTTGCAATGGCTGGCCTTGAATCGCGATGAAGTGAGGGGGCTATGGTCCTGAACAAGCTGCGCGACCGCTATCGCGTCGATCTGGTGGGGTTGCAGGCCGCCTGCGAGGCCAATTACGCCCGTCTGATGCGCTTGTTGCCGGACATGCGCAACGACCCGTTGCCGCGCCGCATCGCCGTGACCCATGGCGACCAGATGCTCGGCGTACTGGCCCTGGAAGTGCTGCAGACCTGTCCCTACACCACCACCTTGCAGGTGCGCCAGGAACACAGCCTGCCCTGGTTGCCGGTGCCGCAGCTGGAGGTTCAGGTCTATCACGATGCGCGCATGGCCGAAGTCGTCAGCGCCGAACATGCACGGCGCTTTCGTGGCATCTATCCTTATCCCAATGCCTCGATGCACCAGCCGGATGAAAAGGCCCAGTTGAACCTGTTCCTGGGCGAGTGGCTGAGTCATTGCCTGGCGCTGGGCCACGAGTTCGAAGTCGTTCGGTAGTTGTGAACCGGTTCCGGTTCGCGGGTTTCCCCTTTCGATCGTCCCCCAGCATAATTGTCGCTTCATGCAACGGCGTGATTGCGCCTGGGAGAGAGCGATTTGCCGAGCGTATCCAGCTTGACCACTGCCGACGCGGCGTTGTTGGTCCAACTGTCCGATAGCCATTTGTTCGCCGAGGCCGATGCCTCGTTGCTGGGCATGAATACCCGTGACAGTTTGCGGGCGGTCATCGATCTGGTGCTCAAGCAGCAGCCGGACATTGACCTGATGCTCGCCACGGGGGACCTGTCCCAGGACGGCACGCTGGAGTCCTACGCGGCGTTTCGGCAGTTGACTGCCCGAATCGATGCGCCGGCCCGGTGGATTCCCGGAAACCATGACGAGCCGCGGGTGATGCTCGAGGCGGCGGTCAAGAGCACGTTGCTCGATCCGGTGGTGGACATCGGCAATTGGCGGGTGACGATGCTGGACTCGGCCGTGCCGGGGTCGGTGCCGGGGTTTTTGGCCGAGGAGCAGTTGATTCTGTTGGCCAATGCGTTGAGCGAGGCGCCGGAGCGGCATCATCTGGTGTGTCTGCACCATCATCCTGTTTCGATTGGGTGTGTGTGGATGGAGCCGATTGGGTTGCGTAATCCGGAGGCGTTGTTTGCGGTGCTGGACCGGTTTCCACAGGTGCGGGCGGTGTTGTGGGGGCATGTGCACCAGGAAGTCGATCAGGTGCGCGAGGGGGTTCGTTTGTTGGCTTCGCCTTCGACTTGTATTCAGTTTGAGCCGGGGAGTGAAGATTTTGCGGTGGGCTCGCAGGCGCCGGGGTATCGGTGGTTGCGGCTCTTGCCGGATGGGCGGTTGGAGACGGGGGTTGAGCGGGTGGTTGGATTTGCGTTTACCCCGGACTATGACTCAAACGGGTACTGAGTTCGGCCCAACTGTGGGAGCGAGCTTGCTCGCGATGGCGGTTGAGTACATATCCATTTCTGCGGTAACGGCTGCTGACGGTTCCGCTCTTACAGCGGCTCACTTTTGAGAAGCGCAAAAGTAAGCAAAACGCTTTATGCCCCACCACTCGGTGCCTCGCTTAGGCTCGGCATGCCCTCACTCCGGCATCCATGCCGGGATGCCCACTGCGCAATACCTGCGTTCGGCCAGCGTGGTCAACGGGGCGCCGAAATCAACGTCCATCGCGAGGCGGCCTTATAGCCGGCCTGGCTCTTTTGTCGTACTCCGATCCAATTGTGGGAGCGGGCTTGCTCGCGAAGATGGCCTGACAGCCGACCAGGGTTTGTGGGAATGGTCGGACACACTTTCTGATTCAAGTAGATTTTTCCGACGAGTTCTGGCGGTTGCCGGGTGGGAAGGGCCGTCGGTAACCTTTTTCCGTCGCTGCAAATTCAGCGGCCGGGCCTGGAAACCCGATGAGTAAAAGGCATATCAGCGAGTCCCGTGAGATACTGAGGCGCTTTGAGCGTTCAGTTCTGCGTTATGGCGGCTGTGCGCGGGAGACTTTCGAGTCTACCGGGATTGCCTTTTACCTCGGTTTTCCAGCCCGTGCATAGCTGCCACCCTCTCGCCTGGAAACGGGAGATGGCGGTTCCACTACGTAAAAGGAACTACATCATGTTCAAAGCCACACCCAATCCCCCCGAAACCGCTTCCTCATCAGCCCACGCAGGGCTCGATCCCCAAAAACTCGATGAAGCCGCCAAGCGCGTCATCGACCACTATCTCGACCCCAAACCTCAAGCCAAAAAGAAACAGCCCTCAGGTCAACTGTTCACCGTCGTGGACGGCGTCGACACCGAAAGCCTACTGGCCAACCTCAGCGAAACCCTGGCCTCAGCCGATGCCATGGCCAGCGACCTTGCCTTCGACCTGAAAGGCTCGCGACGCCATGTTGCCCTTGGCATTCAGCAACTGATCGAGCTGGGTGCCTTGTTGGCGAATCGGATGCTGGACAACGTCAATACACAACCCTGACCGCACCGCGCGCAAAAGCGAGCAAGCCCGCTCTCACTGGAGAAACGCGATCACCCAAAACCAGGCCGGCTATCAGGCCGCCTCGCGGAGGACGTTGATCTCGGCGCCCCGTTAACCACGCTGGCCGAACGCAGGCATTGTGGAGTGGGCATCCCGGCATGGATGCCGGGATAGCTGCGCTGGGCCATGGATGGCCCTTCGCAGCGGGCCCACGGTGAGGGCACACCGAGCCTAGGCAGGTGCCGAGTGGTGGGGCATGAGCGCTTTGGTTACTTTCGCGCTTTTCGAAAGTGACCCGCCGTCAGGGCGGAACCATAAGCCGCCGTTACCGCAGCAACGGATATGTACTCGGTCTATAAGAGAAGGGGCGGTTGCAAGGGGCGCTTCGCACCCCAGCGGGGATAAATCCCCTCGCCACAGGGTTTTGTGTTGTCTTGTATGAACAGATCACCCCCAAACCCCTGCAAACTCCCTGTAAACTCCGGCCTTTGCCCAACACCCAGGGAGTCGGCAATGGCGGGTTCTATCCTTTATATCCACGGCTTCAACAGCGCCCCAGCGTCGACCAAGGCCAGTCAGCTGATCAAAGTAATGGCGCAATTGGGCCTGAGCGACCACCTGCAAGTCCCAGCCCTGCACCACCACCCCCGCCAAGCCATCGGTCAGCTGGAACAGGCGATTGCACAACTGGGCCGACCGCTGCTAGTCGGCAGCTCGCTCGGCGGCTACTATGCGACTCACTTGGCCGAGCGCCACGGCCTCAAGGCCCTGCTGGTCAACCCGGCCGTCAGCCCGCATCGGATGTTCGACGGTTACCTGGGCACGCAGAAGAATTTGTACACCGACGAAACCTGGGAATTGACCCACGACCACGTGGCGGCCCTGGCCGAGCTGGAAGTGCCGGCGCCCCGGGATCCGCAGCGGTATCAGGTATGGTTGCAAACCGGTGACGAAACGCTGGATTATCGCCACGCCCAGCAGTATTACCGTGCCTGTGCCTTGCGCATCCAGGCCGGCGGCGACCACAGTTTCCAAGGGTTTGCCCAGCAGTTGCCGGCGCTGTTGAGTTTTGCCGGCATTGGCGCCGATTTGTACCAGGCGATCGACTTCACCTCGCTGTGAGCCATCGCCCCTTTTTCATTGAACACTGACGACGAGACCCCATGGCCACTCCCAGCGCTAGCTCTTATAACGCAGACGCCATCGAAGTCCTCTCGGGCCTCGACCCGGTGCGCAAGCGCCCCGGCATGTACACCGACACCAGTCGGCCGAACCACCTCGCCCAGGAAGTCATCGACAACAGTGTCGACGAAGCCTTGGCCGGGCATGCGAAGTCGGTGCAGGTCATCCTGCACGCCGATCACTCGCTGGAAGTCAGCGATGACGGCCGCGGCATGCCGGTGGACATACACCCTGAAGAGGGTGTGTCGGGTGTCGAGCTGATCCTCACCAAGCTCCACGCCGGCGGCAAGTTTTCCAACAAGAACTACCAGTTCTCCGGCGGTCTGCACGGGGTGGGTATTTCCGTGGTCAACGCCTTGTCGACTCAGGTGCGGGTGCGGGTCAAGCGTGACGGCAACGAATACCAGATGACCTTTGCCGATGGCTACAAGGCCACCGAGCTGGAAGTGGTCGGCACCGTCGGCAAGCGCAACACCGGGACCAGCGTGTATTTTGCCCCGGACCCGAAATATTTCGATTCACCGAAGTTTTCCGTCAGCCGCCTCAAGCACGTGCTCAAGGCCAAGGCCGTGTTGTGCCCGGGGCTGCTGGTCAGTTTCGAAGACAAGGCCACCGGCGAGAAAGTCGAATGGCATTACGAAGACGGCCTGCGCTCTTACCTGGTGGACGCGGTCAACGATTTCGAGCGCCTGCCCAACGAGCCGTTCTGCGGCAGCCTGGCCGGTAATAAGGAAGCGGTGGACTGGGCGTTGTTGTGGCTGCCCGAAGGTGGTGAAAGCGTCCAGGAAAGCTACGTCAACCTGATCCCTACGGCCCAGGGCGGCACCCATGTCAACGGCTTGCGCCAGGGCCTGCTCGATGCCATGCGCGAGTTCTGCGAGTTCCGCAACCTGCTGCCCCGTGGCGTGAAGCTGGCGCCGGAAGACGTTTGGGAACGCATTGCCTTTGTCCTGTCGATGAAGATGCAGGAACCGCAATTCTCCGGCCAGACCAAGGAACGCCTGTCGTCCCGCGAGGCGGCGGCGTTTGTTTCCGGTGTGGTCAAGGACGCGTTCAGCCTGTGGCTCAATGCCAACCCGGAAACCGGCCTGGCCCTGGCGGAGTTGGCGATCAACAACGCCGGTCGTCGTCTCAAGGCCAGCAAGAAGGTCGAACGCAAGCGCATCACCCAAGGGCCGGCCTTGCCAGGCAAGCTGGCCGATTGCGCCGGGCAGGACCCGATGCGTTCCGAGCTGTTCCTGGTGGAAGGTGATTCCGCCGGTGGTTCGGCCAAGCAGGCGCGGGACAAGGAGTTCCAGGCGATCCTGCCGCTGCGGGGCAAGATCCTCAACACCTGGGAGGTGGACGGTAGCGAAGTGTTGGCCAGCCAGGAAGTGCATAACATCGCCGTCGCCATCGGCGTCGACCCGGGCGCCGAGGACATGAGCCAGCTGCGCTACGGCAAGATCTGCATCCTGGCCGACGCCGACTCCGACGGCTTGCACATCGCCACGTTGCTCTGCGCCTTGTTCGTCCAGCATTTCCGCCCCTTGGTGGACGCCGGTCACGTCTACGTGGCGATGCCGCCGCTGTACCGCATCGACCTGGGCAAGGAAATCTATTACGCCCTGGACGAAGCCGAGCGCGACGGCATTCTGGATCGCCTGGTGGCCGAGAAGAAACGTGGCAAGCCGCAGGTTACCCGATTCAAGGGCCTGGGCGAGATGAACCCGCCGCAGTTGCGCGAAACCACCATGGATCCGAACACTCGCCGCCTGGTGCAGTTGACCCTGGATGATTTCGAAGCGACCTCGGAAATGATGGACATGTTGCTGGCGAAGAAACGTGCCGGCGATCGCAAGACCTGGCTCGAATCCAAAGGGGACCTGGCCGAGGTGCTGGCCTGATGCGCAACGGTTTCGCCCTGGCGTTGTGGCTGTGGGCGGGGGCGGTAGTCGCAGGACCTGCGCCGGAACTGAAGTTGCTGTCCGAGCACGCCGTCGATGGCATGCGCGGCGGCAACCTGTCCGGGTTGGCGCTGTGCGGCGGCGAGATGTGGACGGTGTCCGATCGCGACGATGACCGGATCTATCGCCTCGCCCCATCCGAGGCGCCGGTCTGGCAGGCCGAGGTGGTTGAAATCGAGGTGCCGAAGGTGCCGGACAGCGGTTTGCCCTGGGGCCTGCGTTCCCGGACCTGGGCGGCGTCGTTCCTGCGTGGTGGCGAATTGGATTTCGAGGGCATCAGTTGCGACAGCGCTGGCAATCGCTATGTGGTCAGCGAGTCTCATGCCGCGGTGTTGCAAGTGTCGCCCTCGGGAGACGCATCCTGGTTGAAAATCGCCCCGACTCTGATCCGTCAGGCCCGGGGCAGCGGCATGTTGTTGCATTTCAACGCCTTGTTCGAAGGCCTGGCGATCAACCCGGCTGGCGATCAGCTGTGGCTGGCGGCGGAGCGCGAGCGTCGCGGTCTGTTGCAGATCAAGCGCCAGCAGACCGTGTGGGACTGCGATGGCAATTGCGTGTTGCTGAGCGAAGCCGGGCTGGAGATGCAGCCGGCGCAGTTCCCCAAGGCCAAGGCGGTTTCGCGGGATTTCGCTGACCTGTCATTGTTCAATGGCAAGCTGTTTACCCTGGAACGCAACGCCTATCAGATCTGCCGGCGTGACCCGCGGACTGCCCAGGTCGAGCGTTGCTGGTCGTTCGCCGCCGAGGCGTTGCAGGATAACCGCCGTTATCCCCAGGCCTATGGGCTGGCCGAAGCGCTGGTGGTGGATGCCGAGGGGGCCTGGATCGGCCTGGACAACAACGATGGCGCGCGGGCCGATGGTGAGCAGCGGCCAATCGTCTGGCGTTTCGCTGCGCCGGACGGTGGCTGGAGTGCCTCGCCGTGAGCCAGCAGTTGCCGGGCAAGCGCGCCGGCCGGGTGCTGATGATCCTGGCCTGGTGCGCCGCGCTGTTTCTGGCGACGCGGTTTTTTGCCCAATGGGAGCAGCGCCAGCAAAACCCCAATACCCAGGTGTACTCGCAAAAAGGTGAAGGTTTTATCGAGGTGAAGCTGGTCGGCAATCAACAGGGGCATTTCGTCGCCAGCGGCCAGATCAACGGCCAGCCGGTGGACTTCATGCTCGACACCGGTGCCACTGACGTGGCGATTCCGATGGAGCTGGCCGAGCGCCTCAAGCTGGAAAAAGGGTTCGGCGTGACCTTGAGCACCGCCAACGGTGTGAGCGAGGGCTACCGTACCCGCGTCGACCGGCTGCAATTGGGCGACATCGTTTTGCGCGATGTTCGTGCCCTGGTGGCGCCCGGCCTCGGTGGCACCCAAGTGCTGCTGGGCATGAGCGCCCTGAACAAACTTGAATTTACCCAGCGCGACGGCACCATGCTGCTGCGCCAGACAACGAACTGATGAGGCCCGCATGAGCGACATTCTTGCAGACAGCTTAGACGGCGTAGAACGCCGATCGCTGGCTGACTTCACCGAAAATGCCTACCTCAATTACTCCATGTACGTGATCATGGACCGTGCCTTGCCGCACATCGGCGACGGTTTGAAGCCGGTTCAGCGGCGGATCATCTATGCCATGAGTGAGCTGGGGCTGGATGCGGATTCCAAGCACAAGAAATCGGCGCGTACCGTCGGTGACGTGCTCGGTAAGTTCCACCCCCACGGCGATTCGGCCTGCTACGAAGCCATGGTGCTGATGGCCCAGCCGTTCAGCTATCGCTACACGCTGGTGGACGGCCAGGGTAACTGGGGTGCGCCGGACGATCCCAAGTCCTTCGCGGCCATGCGTTACACCGAGGCGCGGCTGTCGCGCTATTCCGAAGTGCTGCTCAGCGAATTGGGCCAGGGCACGGCGGATTGGGGGCCGAACTTCGACGGTACCCTCGATGAACCCCTGGTTCTGCCAGCACGTTTGCCGAATATCCTCCTCAATGGCACCACCGGCATCGCCGTGGGCATGGCCACCGACGTGCCGCCCCACAACCTGCGGGAAGTGGCCACGGCGTGCGTGCGTCTGCTGGACGAGCCGAAAGCCACGGTGGAACAGCTCTGCGAACACATCCAGGGGCCGGACTATCCGACCGAAGCCGAAATCATCACCCCGCGCGCCGACCTGCTGAAAATCTACGAGACCGGTCGCGGTTCGGTGCGCATGCGCGCCGTGTATCACATCGAAGACGGTGACATCATTGTCACGGCATTGCCGCATCAAGTCTCCGGGGCCAAGGTCCTGGAGCAAATTGCGGCGATGATGCAGGCAAAACCATCGAAAGCGCCGCAAGTGGCGGATCTGCGCGACGAGTCTGACCATGAAAACCCCTGCCGCATCGTGATCATTCCGGTCAACAGCCGGGTCGACCACGACGCGCTGATGCAGCACCTGTTCGCCAGCACCGACCTGGAGTCCAGCTACCGGGTCAACATCAATATCATCGGCCTGGACGGCAAGCCGCAGTTGAAAAACCTGCGGGCATTGCTGGTGGAGTGGCTGGAGTTCCGGGTCAAGACCGTGCGTCGGCGCCTGCAATTCCGCCTGGACAAGGTCGAGCGCCGCCTGCACCTGTTGGATGGTTTGCTGATTGCCTACCTCAACCTGGATGAAGTGATCCACATCATCCGCACCGAGGAGCACCCCAAGGCCAGCCTGATCGCCCGCTTTGACCTGAGCGAAATCCAGGCCGACTACATCCTCGACACCCGCCTGCGGCAGTTGGCGCGGTTGGAAGAGATGAAGCTGCGCGCCGAGCAGGATGAACTGCTCAAGGAACAGGCCAAGCTGCAGGCCCTGCTGGGCAGCGAAGCCAAGCTCAAAAAGCTGGTACGCACCGAGCTGCTCAAGGACGCCGAAACCTATGGCGACGACCGTCGCTCGCCCATCGTCGAGCGCGCCGAAGCCAAAGCGCTGACTGAGCATGATCTGTTGCCGAACGAGAAAGTCACTGTCGTGCTGTCGGAGAAAGGCTGGGTGCGCTCGGCCAAGGGTCATGATATTGACGCGACGGGGCTTTCCTACAAGGCCGGGGACGGCTTCAAGGCCTTGGCGGCCGGGCGTTCCAACCAGTTTGCAGTGTTCGTCGACTCCACTGGGCGTAGTTATTCCGTGCCGGCGCATACCTTGCCATCGGCTCGCGGCCAGGGCGAACCGCTGACCGGTCGTTTAACACCACCACCGGGTGCAACTTTTGAATGCGTGCTGATGCCTGATGATAATGGACTGTACGTCATTGCATCGGACGCGGGTTACGGGTTCGTGGTCAAGGGTGAGGACCTGCAAGCCAAGAACAAGGCGGGCAAGGCGCTGTTGAGCCTGCCGAACAACGCCAAGGTGATTGCGCCGCGCCCGGTTGCCGATCGAGAGAGCAACTGGCTGGCGTCGGTGACCACCGAAGGCCGGTTGCTGGTGTTCAAGATCAGCGACCTGCCACAGTTGGGTAAAGGCAAGGGTAACAAGATTATTGGTATTTCCGGCGAACGGGTCGCCAGCCGTGAGGAATATGTCACGGATATTGCAGTGTTGCCGGAAGGCGCCACGCTTGTGCTACAGGCAGGAAAGCGTACGCTTTCGTTGAAGGCGGACGATCTTGAGCATTACAAGGGTGAACGTGGTCGGCGGGGCAACAAGCTTCCGAGAGGATTTCAGCGGGTCGATGCGCTGCTCGTCGAAAACCTCAATTAGGCGTAGTAGAGGGCTCGGTCTGCGATTAAAAGCCGCAGATCGATGCTTTCGCGCTGGAGTCGGCGCGCATATTCACGGATGATAGGCCCTTTCAAGCGCCGGCGTAGCCGAGCGTTCTTCACATTGACCGAGTATTTTTTCACTGTGGTAAGCCTTGTGGCTGCCACCTGGACGGAACGATGACTGCTCTGCGCCTCCCTATTTTGTGGCTCGCCGGCCTGCTTGGCCTGGCGGGCTGCAGCATGAACCAGCCGGTGTCGCTGTACCAACTGGACAGCGGCACCCCGGCCCAGCCTGCGCAAAGCACAGGCATGGCCGTTTTGCTCGGCCCGGTTCTGATCGCTGACTACCTGCAGCGTGAAACCTTGTTGCAACGCCAACCGGATGGCAGCCTGCAAGCCGCCACTGACGGCCGTTGGGCCGGCAGCCTGTCCTCTGACATCGATCAGTTGCTGTTGCGCCAGGTCGCCGGGCACCTGGACAGCCAGCGCGTGGTGCTGGCACCGGCGACCCAGGGTTTCACCCCGGATGTGCAGGTACTGCTGTCGATTACCCGCCTGGACTCGGGTAAAGCCCAGCCAGCAGTGCTCGATGCCCAATGGCGGTTGATCGACCGCCGTGGCAAGGTGCGTGAGAACCGCATCGTTCATCTGCAAGAGCAACATGCCGGCACCACCGCGGCACAGGTCCAGGCCCAAGGCGTGCTCCTGCAGCGCCTGGCCGAACAGCTGTCGGTGTCGCTCAAACCCCTGGCGAACCAGCCGCCTGTCGCCGAAGTGCCCCGCAAGGCCGCGCCAGCCCCGGCCAAACCGGTAGGGAAGGAAAAGGACAAGATTCCCATGGCCTTGCCGATCCGTACGGACATGGAAGTGTTCAGGTTCTGACGGTTGGACCGGCTACACGACAAAGCCCGCGTTGATGCGGGCTTTGTTGTTTCTGCCGGTTGGATTGTCGGTGCCTATCCTGGCCTCTTCGCGGGCAAGCCCGCTCCCACAGGAGATATTCATGGTCTACAGAATCTGAGTTCACTGAAGATTGAATGTGGGAGCGGGCTTGCCCGCGAAGAGGCCAGGACAGGCAACAAAAAAACCCGCAGATAATCACTCATCTGCGGGCTTTTGTTCGCTTCAACTACTGGATATCAGGTCTGGCGCTCATGCATCCGCGCCAGTTGCCGCTCCAGCATCGATGGATAAGGCTCCATCAAGCGCTCCACGCAACACGCGCCTTCGGGGCTGGCGATGGGGCGGATGCGCGCGCGCTGGCGGATCAGAGCGTCGTCGTTGATCTTGCGCTCCACCAGCAGCAGGTTACGGCTGTGTTGCGACAGCGCCAGGGCGTCCTGGGCGGTTTCGGTCAGCAACAGGTCGATCTGGCTCAAGCCGAACAAGCCATCGCCCAAGGTCAGGCCCAATTGCAGTTGCAGGGTGATGCCGCTGTCGGCGACTTCGATTTGCAACTGGTGACCCAAGGCGCGCAGTAACTCACCGCAGCAAATGGCATTGGTCAGGTAGTCGTCGCCGCTGTCTTCGGTGTGGAACAGCATCAACGTGCTGCCGTCGTTCAAGGTGTGCAATTCGCCCTGATACAGCGATGCGGCCTGGTCGAGGCAGTCGCGGTAGCGCTCGAGCAACTCCTTCAGGCGCGCCTGGGGCAGGCGGCGCAGCTGATCCTGGGCGCCCAGTTGCACGGCCAGTACGGCGCTGTGCTGGGGCAGGTTCGAGGCCGCAGGCTTGGCGACCGGCCGGGGTGCCCCATCGACCGACTCGTCACGCAGGTCGGCGAAGGCGTCGTCGTCTTCCTCATCCTCTACTGCGCGCACCACGTGGCGTGGGGCCGGCTTGGAGGCCGGCATCGGCTGGCTTTCGTCGAAGCCCGGGTCGCGCAGGTTACGCACTTCGAAGCCTGGCTCGGCATCGTCGTCGTCCGTGTAGTCGAGGTCTTCAGGTTCCGGCTGGGGCTCGGGTTCCGGCGCGAAGCTGGCGTGCAGTTGCCGGGCCAGGTCGCCGATCTCGTCCTGGCGCTGGGTGGCCGGCGTGTGTTCGTCGATGTCCCGCAGCCAGACGCGCAATTGCAACAGCGGCGTGGAGATGTGCCGCCCCAGGCGCAGACTCAAGGCCAGTGCCAGGGCCAGCAGGATCGCGCTGAGGATGCCCATGCTTTGCAGGCTGATGGTCATCGGTTGCTGGAACTGGTCCATGTCCAGGCTGATGCGCAGTTGCCCGGCGGTCACGTCCTGGAAGGTGATCTTGCTCTGGTACATGCCGCCGGATTCGCCCAGCAGGCCAGGCTTGGGCCGCTGCCCGGCCTCGGCGAGGATGCGGTTGTCCACGCTGTAGATGGCGGCGTGGGCCACCAACTTGTTCTTGGTCAGGTTGTTGAGCAGCACGTTGAGGCTGAGGATGTCGTTGGACACCAGCAGCTCCGTGGCGGACGTGGCGGTCTGGGTGGTCAGGCTTTCACCCAGGGCATCGGCCTGCTCATGCATGGCTTGCTTGAACTGCAGGCCCATTACGCAGGCATAGATGACCAGGGCCAGTGCGACCAGGATCACGTTATGGCTGGCAATGCGCAATGCAATCGGCACGCGACGGTGGCGCAGTGCACGGAAGATCAGCAGGAAGAAGTTGTCGGTTTTGACTGGCGTGGGCCGGTTCACTGAGCTCGGCTCTTTGTCCGTGAAATTGACGCGCAGTATAGCGACAGGCCCATGACCGGCAAAGCACTGGCGGTGCCCGATGGTCACTGAATGTGGGTAGAATGCGGTTTTTTTCCACCTGCGGGGGTGCGCCTTGCGCGAAATCGTCCTGATAAACATCACTGGCAGCGACCGTCCGGGTCTGACTGCGGCCATTACCGGCGTTCTGGCCCAGGGTGGTGTGAACATTCTCGACATCGGTCAGGCGGTGATCCACGACACGCTGTCGTTCGGCATCCTGGTTGAAATCCCGGACGCCGAACAAAGCAAGTCCGTGCTCAAGGACATCCTGTTCACCGCCTACAAGCTCGACCAGCAGGTACGCTTCACCCCCGTGTCGGAGGACGATTATCAACATTGGGTGGCCGGCCAGGGCAAGAAGCGCCATATCGTGACCCTGTTGACCCGCAAGGTCACTGCCGAGCAGTTGCAGCGCGTCAGCTCGATCACCGCCCAGTATGGCCTGAACATCGACCACATCGACCGCCTGTCCGGGCGCATGCCGCTGGACACCCCTGCCGACAAGGGCAAGGGCTGTATCGAGTTTTCGGTACGCGGCGAGCCGGCCGATCCCCAGGCGTTGCGTGCCGAGTTCCTCAGCGTGGCCCAGGAACTGAACGTCGACATCGCTTTTCAGGAAGATTCGCTGTTCCGCCGCAACCGCCGCCTGGCGGTGTTTGACATGGACTCGACGCTGATCGAGGCCGAAGTCATCGACGAACTGGCCAAGGCGGCCGGCGTGGGCGACAAGGTCTCGGCCATCACGGAGCGAGCCATGGCCGGCGAGCTGGATTTCCGTGCCAGCTTCAAGGAGCGCCTGGCCCTGCTTAAAGGTCTGGACGTCAGCGTACTGGATTCCATTGGCGCTTCCCTGCGCCTGACCGAAGGCGCCGAAACCCTGTTCGCCGAACTCAAGCGCCTGGGTTACAAGACCGCCATCCTGTCCGGCGGCTTTACCTACTTCGCCAAGCAGTTGCAGGCCAAGCTCGGTATCGACTACGTATTCGCCAACGAGCTGGAAGTGGTGGACGGCACGGTGACCGGCGTGGCCGTCGAGCCGATCGTCGATGCCCAGCGAAAGGCGGACCTGTTGCGTGAACTGGCTGAAAAAGAAGGGCTGCGCCTGGAGCAGACCATCGCCGTGGGCGACGGCGCCAACGACCTGCCGATGCTGGCGATCGCAGGCCTGGGCGTGGCGTTCCGCGCCAAGCCGCTGGTCAAGCAGTCGGCCAGGCAAGCGATTTCCACCCTGGGGCTGGATGGGGTGTTGTACCTGCTGGGCTTCAGGGATCGTGACGGGCAGCTCTGATTCGAGTCTGTCGCAATCTTTTGGAGGCATTCATCTGTGGCGAGGGGATAAATCCCCTCGCCACAACGGGTTGTGTGCGGTTCAAAGCGATTTCCACAACGAATCAAAATTCCCTTCCTGGTCGCCGCTCTCTTCGGTGGCTCCCGAGTCTTCCGGGTGATAGGAAAACTGGTTGAAGCTGTGGGTGCTGGTCACCCGACGGTCCAGGCCGGCGCGGCGTTCCTGGCCGTTGGTATTGATCAACACCCGCTGGCCTTCCTGGAAGGGCAGGCGTGGGGCGATCATGGTCGGGGGCAGGTCAATGGCGCTGATCTCTGGCAGCAACAGCCCGCGCAGATAGTGACCGTGCTCGTTTTCCCGGACCAGTTGCAGCCCGCAAGGCTGGGCATGGGGGGCGACCAGTTCGATGCCCATTTGCATGGCGCCGTTGCGCACTTGGCGGATCCAGCGCACCACGGCGACGCTCCAGGCTTGGTCGCTGCTGTCGCGGATGCCGATCATTTCCCCGGCTTGCAGTTGTTCCGGCACCTCCTTGGGCCAACCGAGGCAATAGCCGCCAGGGCTGTGGTTGATGATCGGCAGGTCGTAGGTGGGGAAGTGATGCTGGTTGTCGGAGCTGGTGCCATCGTCATCGGCCGGGTTGACCGGGTACTCGATTTCTTCATAGGGCAGCAGGTCGCTGTCGCCGGCGGGGGCGGCGTCGAACGCTTGCTTCCAGGTGTCGTTTGTCTTGCTCGGCGAGGCTTCGAAGCGGGCCTTGCGGGTGGCGGGGCTTTTCAGAATTTCATTGAAAGAGCGCTCGCCGCCAAGGTAGTAGTGCAGCGCACTCATGCCCACGCACAGGGTCAGCGTGCCGTTGCCCTCGGTGCGCTGGAAGCTGCGTTCAGCCGCTTCGCCCCAGGCTGCTTGCAGGTGATGCAAAGTGTCGGCGCTCATGCCACCAGGGACTGGCAACGTATTATCGGCAGGCTGTTCCAGGTGAGTGGCGATAGCACGCACCAGCGGCTGGGGATCGAAGCCCTGCAAGGTTGGCTGCTGTTCGGCCCGGAACTTGGAACGGTAGCGTGGCCCGACATCCAGCTCTGGAGCGACTGCGAACAGGCTGCTGGCAGCGGTGGCAGGGTCCAGCTTGACCCACTGGCTCCAGGATTCGAGCACTTCGGTCAGTCGCCCGATCTGGCTCTGGCGCAATTGATTGCTGCGTGACGCGCCCAGCAGCAGCGCGACGACATAGGTTTGCTCGGCGTTCAATTGATGAACCTGGCTGGCCAGCTCGTCACTCACGCTCAGGTGTTGCAAGCGGTGCAGGCAGGCGATCCGGTACAACTGATGCAAATCGAGCCACAGCCCCTCGGGCACTGGGCTGTACAGCTGGCTGGCACGCAACAGCGGGCCGTTGAGGGCATGCATCGCCCGTTGCAGCGCGGTGCTCAGCAGGCGGGCCCGGTCCTTGGTGTATTTCGACGCGATACGCGCCACGATCTGTTTGTAGCCCATCGCCAGTTGAGTTTGCAGGGCCTGGCACAGGTTGACGATCTTGCGCGAGCGATCATCCAGCACGATGGCCTGTTGCAGGAAGTGCCGCTCCAGGTGCTTGCAGACGTAATACACCTCGGGCCGTAGCAGTTCGAGCAGCTGCAGGCGATTGTCGCTGGGTGTGAGCAGTTGGTTGAGCTCACCAAGGGCCTGGTACAACAGGCGGGCCGTTTCGCCGATGTTGGCCTTGGGCAGGTTGGCGATCCAGCGCTTGAGGTCCCGTGGCGTAGCATCGCAGAACGACAGGCGTGATTGTGTCGGGGTCAGGACGCGCAATAACTGGAGAGGGCTGGTCTCATTCATGCCGTGTACGGGCTCCGGCGGGAAATAAACGTAATGTTTCCAACTCTAGCAGTTGTAGCCGAAGGAGGTGCGCTATCTATGCTGGGTACCCTGTGGGAGCGAGCTTGCTCGCGATGACGCCAGGACAGTCGCCATCGAGGTGACTGTTACATCGCCATCGCGAGCAAGCTCGCTCCCACATGTGATCTTTTACTCAGCCTTTGGCAGCGCCAAGCCCTGGCCCATCTGCACTGGTGAGCCGGCCACCAGGTCTTCGGCCCATTTCACCTGGCCTGGACCGAACAGCACGATGGCGGTCGAGCCCAGCTTGAAGCGTCCCAGCTCGGCGCCTTTTTCCAGATGGATCGGCGCACGGGCGGCTTCGTCATAGCGGAAGGTTTTCAGCTCACGCTTGGGTGGCGTCACCAGCCCGGCCCAGACGGTCTCGATGGAGGCCACGATCATCGCGCCCACCAGCACCACGGCCATCGGCCCGCGCTCGGTGTCGAAAATGCACGCCACGCGTTCGTTGCGGGCGAACAGCTCCGGAACGTTTTCGGCGGTGGTCTGGTTGACCGAGAAAATCCGCCCGGGAATATAGACCATCTCCCGCAGGGTGCCGGCCAATGGCATGTGCACGCGGTGGTAGTCCTTGGGGGACAGGTAGATGGTGGCGAAATCGCCGCCCATGAACGGCGCTGCGTTGGCCGCGTCACCGCCCAGCAGCTCCAGCACGCTGAAGCTGTGGCCCTTGGCCTGGAACACTCGGCCGTGCTCGATCGGGCCGAGTTGGCTGACCGCGCCGTCGGCGGGGCTGAGGATAGCCCCCGGGGTTTCGTCCAGCGGCCGCGCGCCGTCTTTCAGGGCGCGGGTGAAGAAGGCGTTGAAGTGCTCATACGCGGTCAGGTCTTCCACCAGGGCCTGGGACATGTCCACTTGATAACGCTTGGCGAACCACGCGGTGAAGGCATTCTTGAACCAACGCACGCGGCATTCGGCAATGCAACCGGCCAACCGCGACAGCAGGTGGTGGGGCAGCAGGTATTGAGTGAGGATGAACAAACGGTTTTTCATTAACTGTCCTTAAGAACCTTCAAAGCTCGATGGGCGTGTCGGGATGGTTGCCCCATTCGCCCCAGGAACCGGCATAGCCTTTGACTCGTGGATAACCGAGCGCCTTGGCCACCAGATAGGTGAAGCCAGAGCGGTGGTGAGTCTGGCAGTGGGTGATGATTTCTTTGTCGGGCGTGATGCCCAATTGTTCAAGGATTTGCGGCATATCCTTGCGGATGCGCAGGTTGCGCGCCGGGTCCATGCCGGCCGTCCATTCGAAATTGACCGCGCCGGGAATGTGCCCGCCCCGGGCTGCGACGACTTTCTCGCCGTTGTATTCCAGCGGGCCACGCGCATCCCAGATGGCCAGGTCGGCGGCGCCGAGACGGCTTTGCAGGTATTCGCGGGTGGCGGTGGGGGCTTCGTGCAGCGTCAGGCTGACCGGGCCCGCGACGGGGGCAGGGACGTCGATGGCCACAGGCAGGCTTTCGCCCAGCCACGACAGCAGGCCGCCGTCGAGGTAGTGGTAGTTCGAGTGGCCGATCACGTCCAGCAGCCAGATAAAACGCCCGGCCCAGCCGCCGCCTTCATCGTCATAGACCACATAGACCGCATCCGGATGGTGCCCGAGTTCGCCGAACAGGGCTTCCAGGTCGGCCTTGGCCGGCAGCAGGCCCGGCGCTGGCGGTTGGCCAAGCTGGGTGCGTTTGGGGTCGACGAAACGTGCGCCGGGGATATGCCCGGTGCTGTAGCGCGCGGCGCTGGTCAGGTCCACCAGAATCAGTTCGCGGGCGTCGAGGCGCGGCAGCAGTTCGCTCGGCTCGATCACCAGCGGCAAGCCAGAGAAGTCAGGCATGTGAGGTCTCCAGGGGCGCAAAGGGAAAGGATTGTAGCAAGTTCAGCGACCGCGGTTGGTAAAGGTGTGCAGGGCCCTTTCGATGCATTGCACGGTTTTGCCGAAGGCCTGCACGGTGATGTCCGAGAATGGCCCGCCGCCCTGGTCCACCGCCACCAGCATGATCACCCGGCCATTGCAGGTCAGTGAGCGCAACAGCAGGTGCTCACCCCGGAACAGGCTGCGCAGGCCCGGCGGCAGTAGTGCCGAAAACTGCGGGTTGTTGTCCGGGTTCAGGCGAACCTGGGCCTGCTGGGCCAGCAACCGTTGCAATATTTTGCTCTGGCTGATGGTGAAACTCATGGCCGCGGCCTCCTTGGGCAGGCCGGCGGTCTGGTGTACGCGCACGCTGGTCTGGCTGCGGTCGGCCATCAGGATCATCACTCGGCGCATGCCACAGGCCACCAGGACGTCCCGGGCCGAGGTGGTCAGGTGCATGGCATTGCGGAAGGGGCTCGGCTCCACCAGCATGGCGGAGCATTGCTTGCGCCACTGGCTCAGGTCTTGGGCGCTGGGCGGGGCGGCGGGCAGCAAGCCGGGGTGGATTCGGCGACTGCCCGGGGGCCAGATCAACGCCACGGCTGGGTGCCAGAGGTCCGGCATGGCGTCATGATGGGCGCTGTTGGCCGCTTGTTGGTGCAGCTGTTGCTGGACCTCATCCATCGACATTTGCAGATACAAACTGGTGAGGTACTGCCAGCGTATGAGCGCGGGGCTGTCCCAGGCCTGTTGTGCGGCCAGCGCCAAGCCGTTGGCCAGCAACACGGTGTTGGCCGGCTGGTTGAGCCAGCGTCGCAGGGTCGGATCGTCGTCCAGGTGATTCTGCTGGCGCAGGGGGTGTTCGCTGTCCCGGGCGATGCGCAGGACTTTCACCAGCTCGCGGCGTTCATTGAGCAGCAGGCGGTACCCTTGCGCCACCCAGATGGGCAAGCGCCAGGTTTCCACCAGCGCCAGGCAGATTTCCAGCAGGCTGGCGCCGAACAGTTCGCGCTCCACCTTGGGCGCCGGCTCGCCTTTATGGATGACCCGCAATTCCCATTCCCCGAGCAATCGTGGATGGGTCAGGGCCAGGGGCCAGAGCGGTGACAGGAACAACAGACTGCCCCAGTGTATGTCTTGCCACAGCCGCGCCAGGCGGCTGGCAAAAAAACCATTGGCCTGTTGCGTGGCGTGCTGGCTGATCAACTGCAGCTGGCGCAAGGCGATGGGTATTTCATGCTCCGGCAACGATGGCAGGCGGGCGAGCAGTTCCTCAGTACGCTTGAGGCCGAGGCGGTTGATGGCCACTTCGAGGTTTTCCGCAGGTTCTGCAAGGCTGCCATGGGTGTGATGGTTGGCCTCGCGGATGACGCTCAGGGCCAGGGCGGGGCTGTCCTGCATCAGGTCGGCGATGTCGCGCAATGAGCGGCGGCTGTCGGCGAGGGCCTTGCAGACCAGGTCGTGGCTGGCCTGGGGCACCGGCAGATGCACGCCCTTGAGCAGCTTCACCCAACCTTCGAGAGTGGTCGGTCGGGGCGTTGGAAGCTTGGTTTCGTTAGTCATGGCTGGACGTGATCATCGTATGAATTCTCTACGCCCGGAACGGGGCAAATTGGCTTTTCGCCAGAACAGCCTATAGTCTGGCGCAGTTTTGCCGATAAGTAGAAGAAGAGATTTTTCAGCTTCCGAATATGACCTTGAACCCGACTTAAATAAGTACTTTCTATCTATGGCTAAAATTATCGGCATCATTGTCGTGTTCGCGAGCGTGCTCGGCGGATACGTGCTCTCCCATGGCAAGATTGCCGCCCTGATCCAGCCCTTCGAGGTATTGATCATCGGTGGCGCGGCCCTCGGTGCGTTTCTGCAGGCCAACCCTGGCTATATGACGATGCACGTGCTCAAGAAATCCCTGGGCATGTTCAGTTCGCGCTTTAGCCACACCTTCTACCTCGAGGTGCTGGGGCTGATCTACGAGATCCTCAACAAGAGCCGCCGCGAAGGCATGATGGCGATCGAAGGCGATATTGAAGACGCCGCCGCCAGCCCGATTTTCGCCAAGTACCCGGCTGTGCTCAAGGACGCCCGCATGACGGCGTTCATCTGTGATTACCTGCGCATCATGTCGTCCGGCAATATGGCGCCCCACGAGCTCGAAGGCCTGTTCGACATGGAGCTGTACAGCCTCAAGGAAGACCTGGAGCACCCCTCCCACGCGGTCAACGGCATCGCCGACGGCATGCCTGGCTTCGGTATCGTCGCGGCGGTATTGGGCATCGTGGTGACCATGGCGTCCCTGGGCGATGGCGACCAGAAATCCATCGGCCTGCACGTGGGTGCCGCACTGGTGGGTACCTTCTTCGGTATTTTGGCCGCGTACGGTTTCTTCGGTCCGCTGGCCCATTCCCTGGCCCATGATGCCAAGGAAGAGCTCAACGTCTACGAGGCCATCAAGGCGTCCCTGGTGGCCTCGGCCTCGGGCATGCCGCCATCGTTGGCGGTGGAGTTCGGTCGCAAGGTCCTGTACCCGGCGCACCGTCCAAGCTTCGCCGAGCTGGAACAAGCGGTTCGCGGTCGCTAAGTCATGGAAAATAACCAGCCGATCATCGTCAAGCGCGTCAAGCGCATCGCCGGCGGCCACCATGGCGGTGCTTGGAAAATCGCCTTCGCCGACTTCGCAACGGCGATGATGGCGTTCTTCCTGGTGCTGTGGTTGCTGTCCACGGCGACCCCGGAACAGAAGATCGCCATCGCCGGTTACTTCAAGGACCCGGTCGGCTTTTCCGAAAGTGGCACGCCCTACATCATCGACCTGGGCGGCTCACCGACCCTGGCCCCGGAAAACACACTCAACCCCGAGGTCAAGTCCCAGCCCCAGCCTGACAAGGTGACGGTGGATTCCGAGCAGGTCGAAGGCATGGCCGAACAGGTCGAGCGCGAGCGCCTGGAACTGCTGCTGCAGGAATTGCAGAACAAGGTCGAAGAGAACCCGCAACTGCAGAAATTCAAGGACCAGATCCTGTTCGAAATCACCCCGAACGGCTTGCGTATCCAGATCATGGACGCCGAGAACCGGCCGATGTTCGATTCCGGCAGTGCGCGCCTGAAGCCGTATTTCGAAGACATCCTGCTGGCCATGGCCGACACCATCAAGGCGGTGCCGAACAAGATCAGCATCAGTGGTCATACCGATGCCAAACCCTACATCGGCAAGGGTGACTACGGTAACTGGGAGCTGTCCGCCAACCGCGCCAACGCGGCCCGTCGCGCCCTGGTGGCCGGCAGTTATCCGGACGAGCAGGTGGCGCGGGTAGTCGGTTATGCGTCTTCGGCGCTGTTCGACCGCAAGGACCCGTTCAACCCGGTCAACCGGCGTATCGATATCGTGGTGTTGACCAAGAAGGCGCAGAAAGCCATCGAGGGTTCACAAACCGACGATCCGGCACCCGATCCGGTCCCGGGCGAGGGGGCGCCAGGTGAAGCGCCTGCTCCGTCCGCCACACCAGATGCGGCGGTCGATCCGAACGCGTTGCCGGCAGACCAGCAACCCGTGCCGGCCCATGAACTGCGCGAGCGGCTGAATCTGTTCGACGACGCCGCGCCCAAGCCTCCCGGAGCGCCGGCGCAGTGACCTGAAGGTTTGTCGATGGACCTGTGGCGAGGGAGCTTGCTCCCGCTCGACTGCGAAGCAGTCGTAAACCGGCGGGTGCAGTGTGTCTGATGCTCCGCATTTGGCAGGTTTTGGGGCCGCTTCGCAGCCCAGCGGGAGCAAGCTCCCTCGCCACGATGGTGTCCGGCGTCCCTTCCTTTCAGCTCAGTAACTGCTTTCCGGCAGGCTGGCGATGATCGAGCGGTAGCTGTTCATCCGTTGCTGATGCACGCGACCTTCTTCCAGGGCCTTGAGCAGGGCGCAACCGGGTTCGCGGTCGTGCTTGCAGTCGCGGAAGCGGCAGGTGCCGATCAACTCGTTGAACTCGATGAACCCGGCTTCGACATCGGCCCGGCTGACGTGTCCCAGGCCGAATTCGCGGATACCCGGCGAGTCGATCAATTCACCGCCGCCAGGGAAGTGGAACAGCCGCGCGGTGGTGGTGGTGTGGGTGCCCTGGCCGGACAGCTCGGACAACGGCCCGACGCGCGTCTCGACTTCTGGCAGCAGGCTGTTGACCAGCGAAGACTTGCCCACGCCAGACTGGCCGACGAACACACTGATGCGCCCGTCCAGTTGCTGTTGCAATTGCTCCATGCCGTTGCCGTGATGGGCCGAGACTTCCAGCACCGGGTAACCCAAATCCCGATAGACCGACAGCAGGGCGTTCAGCGCCGGGGCGTTGTGTTCGTCGATCAGGTCGAACTTGTTGAGTAGCAACAACGGACGGATACCCGCGTGTTCGGCGGCCACCAGGTAACGGTCGATCAGGTTGGCGTGGGGCTCGGGCAACGGGGCGAACACGATGACGATCATGTCGACGTTGGCGGCCACGGGCTTGAGCTGGCCGCGGCTGTCCGGCCGGCACAGCTCGGTGTGGCGCGGCAACTGCGCGACGATCACACCGATGCCTTGGTTGCCGGCCCGCCAGACCACCTGGTCGCCTGTCACCAGCGCCGGCAGGTTGGCGCGCAAGTGGCAGCGGAACACCTGGCCGGCCAGTTCGCCTTCCTGGGCCTCGACCTCGACCTGCACGCCGAAGTGGGCGATCACCAGGCCGGTCTGTTCAGGGCCCAGGTCGCCACCCTCCAGGGCTTCGACAGCGCTGGATTCGCGTTTGGCGGCGCGGGCGGCGCGCTCGCCCTGGATCTTTTCGATGCGCCAGTTCTGACGACGATTGAGTTGGCGTTTGGCCATGGGTGTTCCGTATGAAGAAATGCAGCGAATAGGGTAAAACGGCGGCGAGTTTAGCACGCCCAAGGACCTGCCTAAGCTAAACTGCGTGGCTACGCCGAGGAGCTTCCCTATGCAAAACCCGCAGAACCTGATCTGGATCGACCTGGAAATGACCGGTCTGAACCCTGACACCGACGTCATCATCGAAATGGCCACCATCGTCACCGACAGCGACCTCAACACCCTGGCCGAAGGCCCGGTGATCGCGATCCACCACAGTGACGAAGTCCTGGCTGGCATGGACGAGTGGAACACGCGCCAGCACGGCGGCTCGGGCCTGACCCAGCGGGTGCGCGAGAGCAAGATCAGCATGGCCGAGGCCGAGGCCCAGACCCTCGCTTTCCTGGAGCAGTGGGTGCCCAAGGGCAAGTCGCCGATCTGTGGCAACAGCATCTGCCAGGATCGTCGCTTCCTTTATACCCACATGAAATCCCTGGAAAGCTACTTCCACTACCGCAACCTGGACGTCTCCACCCTCAAGGAGCTGGCCGCCCGCTGGGCCCCAGAAGTGCGCGACAGTTTCCAGAAGGGCAGCACCCATCTGGCCTTGGACGACATCCGTGAGTCCATTGCCGAGTTGCAGCATTACCGCAAGCATTTCATCAAGTTCTAACCGGCACCCCGGCGATGGGCGGGATTGCTTGTGTGGCGAGGGAGGTTGCTCCCGTTGGCCTGCGAAGCAGGCCCCGACAGACCTTCAGGTAGACCGCATTGTCCGGTTTGCGACTGCTGCGCAGCCGAGCGGGAGCAAGCTCCCTCGCCACAGGGATCTGGTGGGACTGTGGGCTGGGTGTTTAGGCAGGGATCGTTGCCTTGCCCTCTTTTGGTGCCTGCCCGAAATGGCTAGACTGCGCGCCTTCCTGCAAGGACCGCCATCATGTTGCTGATGCTTTATCTGATCGCTATCACCGCCGAAGCCATGACCGGCGCCTTGTCTGCCGGGCGTCGGGGCATGGACTGGTTTGGCGTGGTGCTGATCGCCTGTGTCACGGCGCTGGGTGGCGGCTCGGTGCGCGATGTGCTGCTCGGTCATTACCCGCTCACCTGGGTCAAGCACCCGGAATACCTGGTGCTGACCACCGCGGCGGCGATGCTGACGGTGTTCCTGGCGCGCTGGATGCGCCATCTGCGCTCGCTGTTCCTGGTGCTCGACGCCGTAGGTCTGGTGGCGTTCACCCTGATTGGCTGCATGACCGCCCTGGAAATGGGCCATGGCATGCTGGTGGCATCGGTCAGCGGGGTGATCACCGGTGTATTTGGCGGCATCCTGCGGGACATCTTCTGCAACGATATTCCGCTGATCTTCCGTCGCGAACTCTACGCCAGCGTCTCGTTTGCCGCGGCGTGGTGTTATCTACTGTGTGTCTTCCTGCAACTGCCGAACGAGCAGGCAATCCTAATCACCTTGTTCGGCGGTTTCCTGCTGCGGCTCCTGGCGATTCGCTTTCACTGGGAAATGCCGAAATTCGTCTACAACGACGAGGTCTGACGCTCGGCATGTTGACGCAACGCCCACGCCACGTGCTCGCGCACCAGTTCCGACGGATAGTCGCGCCGCGCCTCGAGCGCTTGCAGCACGGGAATGGTTGAAGGCGCGTTGCCCAGGCCCACCGCCAGATTGCGCAGCCAGCGCTCGTAACCGGCACGGCGTAGCGGTGAGCCCTCGGTGCTGCTGAGGAATTTCTCTTCGTCCCACATGAACAGCTCGGCCAGCCCGGCATTATCCAGGTTGTGCCGCGGCTTGAAGTCGCTTTCCCCGGACGGACGGGCAAAGCGGTTCCACGGGCAGACGATCTGGCAGTCGTCACAGCCGAACACCCGATTGCCGATCAGTGGCCGCAGCTCTTCAGGGATGGCGCTTTTCAACTCGATGGTCAGGTAGGAAATACAGCGGCGAGCATCGAGCACGTAGGGGCCGACGAAGGCATTCGTAGGACAGATGTCCAGGCATGCGGTGCATTTTCCGCAATGCTCGGTGCCGTGGGGCGGGTCGATGGGTAGTGGCAGGTCGACAAACAGCTCGCTCAGGAAGAAATAGCTGCCGGCCTTGCGGTTCAAGACCAGGGTGTTTTTACCGATCCAGCCCAGGCCGGCCTGTTCGGCGATGGCTTTTTCCAGCACCGGTGCGCTGTCGACAAAGGCGCGGTAGCCAAAGGGGCCGATGACCGCCTGGATTTTTTCCGCCAATTGCTGCACGCGTTTACGGATCAATTTGTGGTAATCGCGGCCCAACGCATAACGCGAGACGTAGGCTTTTTCCGGTTGGCCGAGCAATTGCGCCATTTGCGTATCGCCCGGCAAGTAATCCATGCGCAGGGAAACCACCCGCAGCGTGCCCGGTACCAGCTCCTCGGGGTGCGAGCGTTTACTGCCATGGGCGCCCATATAGTCCATTTCGCCGTGGTAGCCGGCCTCAAGCCAGCGTTGCAGGTGTTGTTCATGCTCGGCCAGGTCCAGGCCGCTGATGCCGACCTGCTGGAAGCCCAGCTCGCGGCCCCATTCCTTGATGGATTGGGCGAGGGCGGGGAGGTCTGTGGGAATGGCAGGCATGAGGCGAGAGAAACCGGAGCTGAGATGCGTATAATTCTGCCAGACATCGGAGCCCGAAGACGCATGCCGCACACTAAAGATGATTTTCCCGACGCGCTGTACAGCGCCGCGCAGGTCCGGGCCCTCGATGCTCAACTGATCGCGGCAGGCACCGCCGGTTTCGAATTGATGCAGCGCGCTGCCCGCGCCACCTGGCGAGCGATCGTCCGGCGCTGGCCTGACGCCCGCGAGCTGACCGTGTTGGCCGGCCATGGCAACAATGCCGGCGATGGCTACCTGGTCGCGACCCTGGCCCGACGCGCCGGCTGGTCGGTGCGGGTGCTGACAGTGGGCGAGCCCCGGCGATTGCAGGGGGACGCCGCCAATGCCCATGCCGAGGCTGTGGCAGTGGGCGTGCCGATGGAGCCATGGTCGGATGAGGCCGAGTTGCGCGGCGTGTTGCTGGACGCGCTGCTCGGCACGGGCCTGAAGGGCAATGTGCGCGAACCTTATGTGCAGGCCATCGATACCATCAACGTCAGTGGCCTGCCGGTCGCGGCGGTGGATATCCCTTCGGGGTTGTGTGCCGACACCGGCCGGGTGCTGGGCACAGCGGTGGCGGCCGACCTGACCGTGACCTTCATTGGCTTGAAACTGGGGCTGTTCACTGGCGAGGCGGCTGACCGGGTCGGTGAACGGGTGTTCAATGATTTGCACGCCGATCCGGATATTGTTGAAGCGGCACCGGCCTGTGCCCGACTGCTCCTGCCCCACAATCTGCCGCGTCTGACACCTCGCGCGCCCACTTCCCACAAAGGCAAGTTCGGTCATGTGCTGTTGATTGGCGGCGACCGGGGTTTCGGCGGTGCCATCCAGATGAGCGCCGAAAGCGCCTTGCGCTGCGGTGCGGGCATGGTTTCGCTGGCGACCCGCAGCGAGCATGTATCCGCCGCGCTGATGCGTTTACCGGAAGTGATGGTGCAGGGCACTCATTCGGCGAACCAATTGATGGGCTTGCTCCAACAGGCCAGCGTGCTGGTGGTCGGGCCGGGCCTGGGCCAGGCTGCCTGGGGGCGAAGTCTGTTGTCGGCGGCGGCCAATGCGCCACTGCCGCAAGTGTGGGATGCCGATGCACTGAACCTGCTGAGCAGCGGCGATGTCCGTCTGCCTGAACAGTGCGTCATCACCCCGCATCCGGGCGAGGCGGCGCGACTGTTGAATATGTCCGTCGCCCAGGTGCAGGCCGATCGCCCGGCGGCGGCCCATGCCTTGAGCCAGAAATACAGCGCCACGGTGATCCTCAAGGGCGCCGGCAGCTTGATCGCCAGCCCGGGCGGTCGCCTGGCGGTTTGCAGCCAGGGCCATCCGGCCATGGCCACCGCCGGTCTGGGGGATGTGCTGGCCGGTGTGATCGGGGCCTTGCTGGCCCAGGGCATGGACGGCTTCGAGGCCGCATGCCTGGCGGCCTGGCTGCATGCCAGTGCCGGTGCCCAGGTCGGTCGCTCGGGCCGGGGCTTGGCGGCGACCGATCTGATCCCGGCCATTCGTCAGTTGTTGGAGGAGCATTCACCGTGTCTGAAGTAACCCTGTACGTGGCGGACGAACACGCCATGACACAATTTGGCGCCCGCATCGCGCAGATCACCGCCGGCCACGGCCTGATTTTTCTCGAAGGCGACCTCGGCGCGGGGAAAACCACCTTGTCCCGTGGCATCATTCGCGGCCTCGGGCATGTCGGTTCAGTCAAGAGCCCGACGTTCACCCTGGTCGAGCCCTATGAGATCGGCGACATTCGCGCCTTCCATTTCGACCTGTATCGACTGGTGGATCCTGAGGAGCTGGAATTCCTCGGCATCCGCGATTATTTCGAAGATGACGCCTTGTGCCTGATCGAATGGCCCCAGAAAGGTGCAGGCTTTTTGCCAAAGCCCGACCTGACCATTACCATTGGCGCGCAGAACGGCGGGCGTTCGCTGAAACTGACGCCGCAAGGCTCCCGTGGTGAGTCGTGGTGTGCCGCTTTGGCATTGGAAAACTAATTGATGATGGGGTTTGGTATGCGCTTTCGCGCGGTGGTTGCTGTCGTAGGACTGTTGCTTACGGCACTGGCCGTCGATGCTGTGGCCGAGACTAAGGTCAACAGCGTTCGCCTCTGGCGGGCGCCGGACAACACACGGCTGGTGTTCGACCTGACGGGCCCGGTACAGCACAGCGTATTCACCCTGACCGCACCGGATCGCCTGGTGATCGACATCAATGGTGCCTCCCTGGGGGCGCCGCTGAACGTTGCCACTGCCAACACACCGATCACCGCCATGCGTTCGGCCCAGCGGACGCCGACCGACCTGCGGGTGGTCATCGACCTGAAAAAAGCCGTGACCCCGAAAAGCTTCACCTTGGCCCCCAACGCCCAATACGGCAACCGGCTGGTGGTGGACCTCTTCGACAACCCGGCCGACGCCGCGCCGCCTCCGCCACCCCCGCCCAACGTCGCCACGGTACCGGCGGTTCCAGTGACCCCGACCGAGCCTGCGCTCAAATTGCCACCGGCCCCGGCCGGCAAGCGCGACATCATCGTGGTGATCGACGCCGGACATGGTGGCGAAGACCCGGGCGCTTCGGGCTCGCGCGGGCAACGTGAAAAAGACGTGGTGCTGTCCATCGCCCGTGAATTGCAGCGCCAGGTCAACGGCATGAAAGGCTTCCGCGCCGAACTGACCCGCACCGGCGACTATTTCATTCCTTTGCGCGGACGCACCGAAATCGCCCGCAAGAAAGGCGCTGACCTGTTCGTCTCCATTCACGCCGACGCCGCACCTTCGGCGGCGGCGTTCGGGGCCTCGGTGTTTGCCCTGTCCGACCGTGGCGCGACGTCCGAGACTGCCCGTTGGCTGGCCGACACCGAAAACCGCTCCGACCTGATCGGCGGTGCCGGCAACGTCAGCCTCGATGACAAGGACCGGATGCTCGCCGGTGTCTTGCTCGACTTGTCGATGACGGCTTCGTTGACCTCCAGCCTGAACGTCGGCCAGAAGGTCTTGAGCAACATCGGTCGCGTCACGCCGCTGCACAAGCAGCGGGTCGAACAGGCCGGGTTCATGGTGCTCAAGTCGCCGGACATCCCGTCGATCCTGGTGGAAACCGGGTTCATTTCCAACGCCAACGAAGCCTCGAAACTGTCGACGTCGAGCCATCAGCAGGCCCTGGCCCGCTCCATCAGCAGTGGCGTACGGCAGTTCTTCCAGCAGAACCCACCGCCAGGCACCTACATCGCCTGGCTGCGGGACTCCGGCAAGATCGCCCAGGGGCCACGGGATCACCGCGTCAACCCGGGCGAAACCCTGGCGATGATTGCCGTGCGCTACCAGGTGTCGCCCGCCACCTTGCGCAGCGCCAACAATCTCAAGAGCGATGAGCTCAAGATTGGCCAGACCCTGACCATTCCGGGCAATGAAGTGGCGGCCAAGCAATGAGTGACGAAGTGATTGGCAGCACCGCCCGCATCGAGCTGCTCAGCCCTCGGCTGGCGAACCAGATCGCCGCTGGTGAAGTGGTCGAGCGTCCGGCGTCGGTCATCAAGGAACTGCTGGAAAACAGCCTTGACTCCGGGGCCCGGCGCATCGATGTGGATGTCGAGCAGGGCGGCGTCAAGCTGCTGCGGGTGCGCGATGACGGTGGCGGGATTCCCTCTGACGACCTGCCGCTGGCCCTGGCGCGTCATGCCACCAGCAAGATCCGCGACCTGGAAGACCTCGAGCGGGTCATGAGCCTGGGCTTCCGGGGCGAGGCGCTGGCGTCCATCAGTTCGGTGTCGCGCCTGACCCTCACCTCCCGCACCCGCGACGCCGAGCAGGCCTGGCAGGTCGAGACCGAAGGCCGCGACATGGCCTCTCGCGTCCAGCCCGCGGCCCATCCGGTGGGCACCTCGGTGGAAGTGCGCGACTTGTTCTTCAACACCCCTGCCCGACGCAAGTTTCTCAAGGCCGAGAAGACTGAATTCGATCATCTGCAGGAAGTCATCAAGCGCCTGGCCCTGGCGCGTTTTGACGTGGCGTTCCATTTGCGTCACAACGGCAAGACCATCCTCAGCCTGCACGAGGCCCACGACGATGCCGCCCGCGCCCGGCGTGTGGGCGCGGTATGCGGTGCGGGGTTCCTGGAGCAGGCCTTGCCCATCGAGGTGGAGCGCAACGGCCTTCACCTGTGGGGGTGGGTCGGCTTGCCAACGTTCTCCCGCAGCCAGGCGGACTTGCAATATTTCTACGTGAACGGCCGGGCGGTGCGCGACAAGCTGGTGGCCCACGCGGTGCGCCAGGCGTATCGCGATGTGCTGTTCAATGGCCGGCATCCGACCTTCGTGCTGTTTTTCGAGGTCGATCCGGCGGTGGTGGACGTCAACGTACACCCGACCAAGCACGAAGTACGTTTCCGTGACGGGCGCATGGTCCACGATTTCCTCTACGGCACCTTGCACCGCGCCTTGGGCGATGTGCGTCCGGAAGATCAGTTGGCGGCTCCGGCGGCAGTGGCTGGCATGGTCCGGCCAACGGGACTGGAAGCCGGCGAATTCGGGCCCCAGGGCGAGATGCGCCTGGCGGCCAATGCCCTGCTGGAGCAACCTCAGCCCCAGCCGAGCTACAACGCGGCCGGCAGCGGTTATCAGTATCAATACACCCCGCGCCCGCAATCCAACGTGCCGGCGGCCGAGGCCCAGGCGGCCTATCGCGAGTTCTTCAAGCCCTTGCCGCAAGCCGGTGCGGCGGCGCTGCCTGACGGCCAGGGCGATATCCCGCCGCTGGGCTATGCCCTGGCGCAACTCAAAGGCATCTATATCCTCTCGGAAAATGCCCAAGGCCTGGTGCTGGTGGACATGCACGCCGCCCATGAGCGGATCATGTACGAGCGGCTGAAAATCGCCATGGCCAGCGAAGGTCTGAGCGGCCAGCCGTTGTTGGTGCCCGAGTCCCTGGCCGTCAGCCAGCGCGAAGCCGATTGCGCCGAAGAGCATGTGGCCTGGTTCCAGCGCCTGGGCTTCGAATTGCAGCGCCTGGGCCCGGAAACCCTGGCGATCCGCCAGATCCCGGCCTTGTTGAAGCAGGCCGAGGCCAATCGGCTGGTCAGCGACGTGCTGGCGGACCTGATGGAATACGGCACCAGCGACCGGATCCAGGCGCACTTGAACGAACTGCTCGGTACCATGGCCTGTCACGGCGCGATCCGCGCCAACCGGCGCCTGGCACTGCCGGAAATGAACGGTCTGCTGCGGGACATGGAAAACACCGAACGCAGCGGTCAATGCAACCATGGCCGGCCGACCTGGACCCAACTGGGCCTGGACGACCTGGACAAACTGTTCCTGCGCGGTCGTTGATGAGCCCGTTGCCACCCGCGATTTTCCTGATGGGGCCGACCGCCGCCGGCAAGACCGACCTGGCCATCGAATTGACCAAAGTCCTGCCCTGCGAGTTGATCAGTGTCGATTCGGCCCTGGTCTATCGAGGCATGGACATCGGCACCGCCAAGCCGTCAAAAGAACTGCTGGCCGAATTTCCCCACCGTCTGATCGACATCCTGGACCCGGCCGAGGCTTATTCGGCGGCCGATTTCCGGCGTGACGCCCTCCAGGCCATGGCCGAAATCACCGCGCGGGGCAAGATCCCGCTGCTGGTGGGCGGTACGATGCTGTATTACAAGGCCTTGGTCGACGGGTTGGCGGACATGCCAGCGGCCGATCCCGGGGTGCGCGCGCAGATCGAAGAGGAGGCCGCGCGCCTGGGTTGGCAAGCCCTGCACGAGCAGTTGGCGGTCATCGACCCGGAGTCGGCGGCGCGAATCCACCCCAACGATCCGCAGCGGCTCAGTCGGGCCCTGGAGGTTTATCGGGTCAGCGGCCAGAGCATGACTGCCCTGCGCCAGCGACAATCTGCGCAAAGTACTGAAGCAGCCGCTTCGGGACTGCAACAATTGCCCTATACTGTCGCGAATCTGGCCATCGCTCCGGCGAACCGGCAAGTGCTGCATCGGCGAATTGAACAAAGATTCACATTAATGTTGGAACAGGGTTTCATAGACGAGGTCGTAGCCCTGCGTGAGCGAAGTGACCTGCATGCCGGGTTGCCGTCTATACGTGCGGTAGGTTATCGACAAGTCTGGGATTACCTGGACGGCAAGCTGACGTCAGCCGAGATGCGGGAGCGTGGGATCATTGCCACGCGCCAATTGGCGAAACGCCAGTTCACCTGGCTGCGCAGCTGGACTGACCTGCATTGGCTCGACAGTCTCGATTGCGACAATCTGCCACGCGCCTTGAAATACCTCGGGACCATCTCCATATTGAGCTGAGTCCTTGCAATTGCCGTCTATCCTTGGGGGTGTGACGGCCCAAGCCATCTGATTCCGATTTTTATTATTGATCCTTAAAGGAGTGCGGCACATGTCAAAAGGGCATTCGCTACAAGACCCTTACTTGAACACTTTACGTAAAGAGAAAGTTGGGGTGTCCATCTATCTGGTCAACGGAATCAAACTGCAGGGCACGATCGAGTCTTTCGACCAGTTCGTCATCCTTCTGAAAAACACCGTCAGCCAGATGGTCTACAAGCACGCGATCTCGACAGTGGTGCCAGTTCGTCCAATTCGTCTGCCTAGCGCAACCGAATCCGAAGGCGGTGACGCTGAACCGGGTAACGCCTGATAGGAGCCTCCTTTGTTCTTTGAGCGCCACGGTGGTGGTGAACGGGCCATTCTCGTTCACTTGGATGGACAGGACCCTGAGGCGCGCGAAGATCCGCAGGAGTTTCAGGAATTGGCACTGTCGGCCGGCGCCGAGACCGTCGCGTTTTTCAACGTGCCGCGTCATCGGCCAACCGCCAAGTTCCTGATCGGCAGTGGCAAGGTCGAGGAGTTGCGCGACCTGGTCCAGGCCGAGCAGGTCGATCTAGTGATTTTCAATCACATCCTCACGCCCAGTCAGGAACGTAACCTCGAACGTGTCTTCGAGTGTCGCGTGATCGACCGCACGGGGCTGATCCTCGATATCTTCGCCCAGCGCGCCCGCACCCATGAAGGCAAGCTCCAGGTCGAACTGGCCCAGCTTGAGCACATGAGTACGCGGCTGGTCCGCGGCTGGACTCACCTCGAGCGGCAGAAAGGCGGTATCGGCCTGCGCGGCCCGGGTGAAACCCAGCTGGAAACCGACCGACGCCTGTTGCGGGTTCGCCTGCGCCAGATCAAGGGGCGGCTGGAAAAGGTCCGCAGCCAGCGCGAGCAGTCGCGACGTGGTCGCAAGCGCGCGGATATCCCGACGGTTTCACTGGTGGGTTATACCAACGCCGGCAAATCGACCCTGTTCAACAATGTCACCCAATCCGACGTCTACGCCGCCGACCAGTTGTTCGCCACGCTCGACCCGACCCTGCGCCGGCTCGACCTGGATGACCTCGGGCCGATCGTGCTGGCCGACACCGTGGGCTTTATCCGTCACCTGCCGCACAAGCTGGTCGAGGCTTTCCGGGCTACGCTCGAAGAGTCGAGCAACTCCGACCTGCTGCTGCACGTGATCGATGCCGCCGAACCGGACCGGATGCTGCAGATCGAGCAGGTGATGGTGGTGCTGGGCGAGATCGGAGCCCAGGACTTGCCGATCCTCGAGGTATACAACAAACTCGATTTGCTCGAAGGCGTGGAGCCGCAGATTCAGCGCGATGCCGATGGCAAGCCGCAACGGGTCTGGCTGTCAGCCCGTGATGGCACCGGCCTGGACCTGCTCAAGCAGGCCGTGGCCGAGCTGTTGGGTAGCGATCTGTTTGTCGGCACCCTGAAGTTGCCGCAACGTTTCGCCCGGCTGCGTGCGCAGTTTTTCGAGCTGGGGGCCGTGCAAAAAGAAGAACACGACGAAGAAGGCGTCTGCCTGCTGGCTGTTCGCCTGCCTCGGGCGGAGCTCAACCGACTGGTCAGTCGTGAAGGGCTGCAACCGATGGAATTCATCGAGCAACACACTTTGCAATAAAAGCCTGAGAAAGCGGTGTCAGGCATTCTGTAGCATTGGTCGGCGCGCCGTGGGTGCGTCTTTGCTTTATCAGATGGAGAGCGCTATGGCTTGGAATGAGCCGGGTGGCAACTCGAATAATCAGGATCCTTGGGGTGGCAAGCGTCGTAACAACGGCGACCGCAAGGGGCCGCCGGATCTCGACGAGGCCTTCCGAAAGCTGCAGGAAAGCCTGAACGGTTTGTTCGGTGGTGGTAAAAAACGCGGTGATGAGGGGGGCGGTCGTTCGGGCAAGGGCGGCGGTTTTGGCCTGCTCGGCATCGGTCTCGTCGTGCTGGCGGCTGTCTGGCTGTACAGCGCGGTCTATGTCGTGGACGAGCAGGAGCAAGCCGTGGTGCTGCGCTTCGGCAAGTACTACGAGACGGTTGGCCCGGGCCTGAATATCTATTTCCCGCCGATCGACCAGAAGTTCATGGAGAACGTCACGCGTGAGCGGGCGTACACCAAGCAGGGCCAGATGCTGACCGAAGACGAGAACATCGTCGAAGTGCCGCTGACCGTGCAATACAAGATCACCAACCTGCAGGACTTCGTGCTGAACGTCGACCAGCCGGAAATCAGTCTGCAGCATGCGACCGAAAGTGCCTTGCGCCATGTGGTGGGTTCCACCGCCATGGACCAGGTGCTGACCGAAGGTCGTGAGCTGATGGCCAGCGAAATCAAGGAGCGCCTGCAACGGTTCCTCGATACCTATCGCACCGGTATCACCGTCACCCAGGTCAACGTCCAGAGCGCAGCGGCACCGCGTGAGGTCCAGGAAGCCTTCGACGACGTGATCCGTGCCCGTGAAGACGAGCAGCGTTCGCGCAACCAGGCTGAAACCTATGCCAACGGCGTCGTGCCGGAAGCTCGTGGCCAGGCCCAGCGCATCATCGAGGATGCCAATGGTTATCGCGATGAAGTGGTCTCCCGTGCCAAGGGTGAGGCCGATCGCTTCACCAAGCTGGTGGCCGAGTATCGCAAGGCCCCTGAAGTCACCCGTGAGCGTCTGTACCTGGACACCATGCAGGAAGTCTTCAGCAATACCAGCAAGGTCCTCGTGACCGGCAACAAGAACGGCCAGAGCAATCTGCTGTACCTGCCGCTGGACAAGATGGTCGAGAGCGGTCGCAACACCAGCACGCCACCGGCCAGTTCGGCGGCGGCCAGCAATGAGGCCGGCACCCGCGCGGCGGCGGACCTGCAACAACAGCAAGCACGTACCAGGGAGAGTCGCTGATGAGCAATAAATCGCTGATCGCCCTTATTGTCGGTGTCGTCGTGGCGATCGCTGCCTGGAACTGCTTCTACATCGTTGCTCAGACCGAGCGTGCGGTGTTGCTGCAATTCGGTCGCGTGGTCCAGGCTGATGTCCAGCCGGGGCTGCATGTGAAGGTGCCGTACGTCAACAAGGTGCGTAAGTTCGACGCCCGCCTGATGACGCTGGATGCGCCGACGCAACGCTTCCTGACGCTGGAAAAGAAAGCCGTGATGGTGGACGCCTACGCCAAGTGGCGGGTGAAGGATGCCGAGCGCTTCTACACCGCGACCTCGGGCCTGAAGCAGATCGCCGACGAGCGTCTGTCCCGTCGTCTGGAATCGGGCCTGCGTGACCAGTTCGGTAAGCGCACGTTGCATGAGGTGGTGTCCGGTGAGCGTGATGCGCTCATGGCCGACATCACCCGTTCGCTGAACTCGATGGCGGAAAAAGAGCTGGGTATCGAAGTGGTCGATGTCCGGGTCAAGGCCATCGACCTGCCGAAGGAAGTGAATCGCAGCGTGTTCGAGCGGATGAGCACCGAGCGTGAGCGTGAAGCCCGCGAGCATCGCGCCAAGGGTAACGAGCTGGCCGAAGGCATCCGTGCCGACGCCGATCGCCAACGCCGGGTGCTGCTGGCCGAAGCCTATCGTGAATCGGAAGAGGTCCGGGGTGATGGCGATGCCCAGGCCGCTGCGATCTACTCCAAGGCCTATGGTCAGGATCAGGAGTTCTACGGGTTCTACCGTAGCCTGCGTGCCTATCGTGAAAGCTTCGCGAACAAATCCGACGTCATGGTCCTGGACCCAAGCAGCGACTTCTTCCGCTACCTGGAAAAGGCCAAGCCTTGATACGACGTTGACCTGAGGCACTCCGCCCGGCGGCTAAAGCGTCGGGCGGGGTGATCCTTTGGGAAAACGTGTGTATGATGCGGCAGCCGGGAAATTCCCGGCTTTTTTGCGTCTGCACGTTTGATTGTGGTTTTGGTTGCAGGCGTCGGGTTGAACGACTCGACAGGTTTTTCGAGGAAAGTGCTGGGCGAGGCCGATTGCTGGCCATTCGTCACGTCGCTCATGCGCGTGTTTTGCGCGTGGGCCAAGTATTTTCTGCTTCACTCAAGGCTTGCCCGAGGGCTGGCCGCCCGGACCATAGGGGAATGGCGTAATGGCAACGGTAGACCGCTGGCTGCTGCCAGATGGCATCGAAGAAGTACTGCCACCGGAAGCTGCGCGTATCGAAGTAGCGCGTCGGCAGGTGTTGGATCTGTTCCAGAGTTGGGGTTACGAGTTCGTCGTCACCCCGCATATCGAGTACCTGGAATCCTTGCTCACCGGCGCGGGCCAGGACCTGGATCTGCGCACCTTCAAGGTTATCGACCCGCAGTCGGGCCGGCAGATGGGCTTTCGTGCCGACATCACGCCGCAAGTGGCGCGCATCGACGCCCACACCCTGCGCCGTGAAGGCCCGAGCCGCCTGTGCTACGCCGGCAGTGTGCTGCATGCCCAGCCGCGTGCCTTGTCATCTTCGCGCAGCCCGATCCAACTGGGCGCCGAGTTGTATGGCGATGCCAGCCCGAGCAGCGACGTGGAAGTCATCAGCCTGATGTTGGCCATGCTGCAACTGGCTGACGTGCCTGATGTCCACATGGACCTGGGGCATGTCGGCATCTATCGCGGCCTGGCCCGTGCGGCCGGTTTGTCCGGCGAAGTGGAACAACAACTGTTCGATGCCCTGCAGCGCAAGGCTATCGACGAAGTCATCAGCCTGACCGAGGGCCTGCCGGCCGATCTGTCGGGCATGCTGCGGGCACTGGTGGACCTGTGCGGCGGGCGTGAAGTATTGGCCGCTGCCCGTGAACGCCTGGCCCATGCGCCGGCGCCGGTGTTGGCCGCGCTGGACGATTTGCTGGCGATTGCCGAGCGTCTGTCGGTGCGCTTCCCCGAGTTGCCGCTGTATTTCGACCTGGGCGAGTTGCGCGGTTATCACTATCACACCGGCGTCGTGTTCGCCGTGTTTGTGCCGGGCGTGGGCCAGTCCATCGCCCAGGGCGGCCGTTATGACGACATCGGTGCCGACTTCGGTCGCGCCCGTCCGGCGACTGGCTTCTCCACCGATTTGAAAACCCTGGTGACCCTGGGGCGTGCTGAAGTCGAGCTACCGTCTGGCGGTATCTGGATGCCTGACAGTACGGATGCGGCCCTCTGGCAGGCAGTCTGTCAGTTGCGCAGTGAGGGTCAGCGTGTCGTCCAGGCCTTGCCTGGGCAGCCTTTGGCCGCCGCCCGTGAAGCGGACTGCGACCGGCAATTGATTCAGCAGAACGGGCTTTGGCAAGTATTGCCGCTGGCTTCTTGAGTTTTCCCGCCGGCCGCGGCCGGCACCAAGTTTGCGCGAATGAGGACAAGTGTTATGGGTAAGAATGTCGTAGTCCTGGGCACCCAGTGGGGTGATGAGGGCAAAGGCAAGATCGTTGATCTGCTGACCGAACATGCTGCCGCCGTAGTGCGCTACCAGGGTGGCCACAACGCAGGCCACACCTTGGTGATCGACGGTGAAAAAACCGTCCTGCACCTGATTCCGTCGGGCGTGCTGCGCGAAGGCGTCCAGTGCCTGATCGGCAACGGTGTGGTGGTTGCGCCCGATGCCTTGCTGCGGGAAATCATCAAGCTGGAAGAAAAAGGCGTACCGGTGCGCGAGCGCCTGCGTATCAGCCCATCCTGCCCGCTGATCCTGTCCTATCACGTGGCGCTGGATCAGGCCCGTGAAAAGGCCCGTGGCGAGCTGAAGATCGGCACCACCGGTCGTGGCATCGGCCCGGCCTACGAAGACAAGGTGGCCCGTCGTGGTCTGCGCATCGGTGACCTGTTCCACCGCGAGCGTTTCGCCGCCAAGCTGGGCGAGTTGCTGGACTACCACAACTTCGTCCTGGTCAATTACTACAAAGAACCGGCCATCGACTTCCAGAAGACCCTGGACGAGTGCATGGAGTACGCCGAGCTGCTCAAGCCGATGATGCTCGATGTCACTGCCGAGCTGCACGAGCTGCGTCGCGCCGGCAAGGACATCATGTTCGAAGGTGCCCAGGGTTCGCTGCTGGACATCGACCACGGTACCTACCCGTACGTCACCAGCTCCAACACCACTGCCGGCGGCATCGCCACGGGTTCGGGTTTCGGCCCGATGTACCTGGATTACATCCTGGGCATCACCAAGGCCTACACCACTCGCGTCGGTTCGGGTCCATTCCCGACTGAGCTGTTCGACGACGTCGGTGCCTTCCTGGCCAAGCGTGGCCACGAATTCGGTGCCACCACCGGCCGTGCCCGTCGTTGCGGCTGGTTCGATGCCGTCATTCTGCGTCGCGCCATCGATGTCAACAGCATCTCGGGCTTGTGCCTGACCAAGCTGGACGTGCTGGACGGCCTGGAAACCATCAACATCTGCGTGGGCTACAAGAACGAGGACGGCGCTGTCATCGACGCGCCGACCGATGCCGACAGCTACATCGGCCTGGAGCCCGTGTACGAGCAGATGCCAGGTTGGACCGAATCGACCGTCGGCGCCAAGACCCTGGAAGAGCTGCCTGTGGCAGCGCGCAACTACATCAAGCGCGTTGAAGAGTTGGTCGGTGCGCCGATTGACATTATTTCGACGGGGCCGGATCGCAACGAAACCATCGTTCTGCGTCATCCGTTTGCCTGATAAGTCTTTGATGTAAAACACAAAGGGCCCTCGCTGGGGCCCTTTGTCATTTCTGCCAGCCGGGCGGCACGACACTTGCTATGCAACTCCATTAAGGCACCGCTTTCCCGAGTGCCATCAAATTAATGGCGTTTGGTAGAGGGATTTCACGTGTCGGCCGTTCTCTCACTGTTACAAAGTCGTTTATTGCGGCCTGTGTTCGTTACCCTGGGTATCGCCCTTTTGGTGCAGGTTCTGGTGGCCGTTGCGCTGACCCGGAGCACCGTCACGGCGCTGGAAGCTGACCTGGGTGCGCGGTTGGGGGCGGATAGTCAGAAGCTCTCCGCCGAGCTGGAGCAGGCCGGGCGAGAGGTCACGTCGAGCCTGGACAGTCTGTCCGCCAATACTCGCCAGCGGCTCAATGCCGGCTTGTCTGCTCGCCTGAAGGATGAGCAGGCGCAGTTGCGTGGGACCTTGGAGAAGGACTTGAGGGATTCCGCCAATGATATGGCGCAACTCCTGGCTTCCGTTGCACCGCGTGCCATGTGGGATAACGACGTGCCCACCCTCTCTGAATTCGCCCGTCGGGCCCAGCGCAATCCCAACGTGCTGTTTGTCATCTATGACGACGCCGCGGGTGAGCACCTGACGCGCTACCTGAACCGGGAAAACCCGATCAACAAAGCGTTGCTGGAGAAAGGCAAGGGCGAGCGGGCGTTGGACAAGGTGCTGGACGCGGCGAAGAACGATCCGTCGGTGTATTACCTCGAGGCCTCGATCAACCCCAATGGCGTCGAGATCGGCAAGGTCTTGATGGGGGTCTCCACGGCGGCCGTTGAAACTGACCTGAAGGCGCTGGACCAACGCTTCTCGGCCTTGATCGCCAGCAGCGATCAGTTGGTCGGCGACAGCCTCAAGGGCGCGGCGGCTGACAGTGCCAACGCCATGCGCGGTCGCCTGGAGTCGGCCCAAGCCACGGCCACGCAGATGCAGACCAACACCGCCAGCACCGTGCAGGACGCTGCGGGCACCTTGCGCTGGCGCATCGGCCTGGGCCTGGCGCTGGTGGGCTTCGGCGTGCTGGTGTTGCTGGCCGTGGTGCTGGGGCGTCGGGTGGTCAATCGCTTGAAACTGCTGATCGCGGCCATGAACGACCTGGCGGCGGGCGAGGGTGACCTGACCAAGCGCGTGCAAATCAACAGCAAGGACGAAATCGGCGACATGGCCTCGGCGGTCAATCGTTTTGTGGATAAGTTGCAGCCCATCGTGCGTGAGGCGGGCGATGTGGCGCAGCGCACCGGTGTGGAAATCGGTGCGATGACCTTGCGCAACTCCGGCGCCGATGCGGCGGCCGGGATGCAGCGTGATGAAGTGGCTGAGAGTTTGCGCGCGCTGTCGCAAATGGCGGACGAGGCTCAATCGGAAAGCCAGGCGATGCAGGCGGCCCTGCAACAAGTGGTGGAGATCCGCCAGGCCACCGATGAGAACACGCGCACGTCGGCCAAGGTGAGCAGCTTGATCGAGGCCCTGGCCGGCCAGGTCGATACCGGGGCGAAAGTCATCGAACGGCTGGCGCAGCAGAGCGAACAGATTGAAGTGGTGCTGACTGTGATTCATGGCATCGCCGAGCAGACCAACTTGCTGGCTTTGAACGCGGCCATCGAGGCGGCGCGGGCCGGGGAAACCGGGCGCGGCTTTGCGGTGGTAGCGGATGAGGTGCGGGCGTTGGCGAGCAAGACCCAGAGCTCCACGGGCGATATCCAGGCGCATATCGTGGCCTTGCAGCAGGGGGCTCGCGAGGCGGTGGCCGCCATCGGCCAGGCCGGGCGCCAGGCCAGCGAAGGCTTGTTGGTGCTGCGTGACAGCGCGCGGTTGCAGCAGTCGGTGCAAGTGTCCGTCGAGCAGGTGCATGCGGCCATCGGCTTGGCGACCCAGGCGGCGGCCCACCAGGCCCAGGGTGCGCAAGCGGTGCGTGGGAGGGTGGAAACCATCCATGCCCAGGCCGAGAAAGCGGCCCAGGCCGTGGTCGAGACCACTGCCAGCGGCAAGGTGCTGGACAGCCTGGCGGCGCAACTGAAGGCAAGTTTGGGGCAGTTCAGGGCCTGACCGGGTGGTTGGGCTGGACCCATCGCGAGCTTGCTCGCGATAGCGATTTCAGCGGCTCAGATATATTTCCAGAATCCAGAAACGCAAAAACCCGCTTTCGCGGGTTTCTGTGAGGTTCAAGGCCGTGACCTTGAAGCTTGAATTGGTGCCCAGAAGAAGACTCGAACTTCCACGACCTTGCGGTCACCAGCACCTGAAGCTGGCGTGTCTACCAATTTCACCATCTGGGCAG
>NZ_FPJC01000044.1:0-14526 GCF_900119265.1 Pseudomonas sp. NFACC04-2 | reverse complement strand
GCGCGCCTGTACAAGACCGGCGACCTCGGCCGCTGGCTGCCTGACGGCACCTTGCAGTACCTGGGGCGCAATGACGATCAGGTGAAGATCCGTGGCCTGCGGGTCGAACTGGGGGAAATCGAAGCCGCCCTCGCCGCACTGGCGGGTGTGCGCGAAGCCGCCGTCATCGCTCGCGAGCACTCGTCTGGCCAGCGTCTGGTTGCCTACCTGTGTGGCGGGCCGGCCGCCGCCGGGCAATTGCGCGCCGAACTGCTCAAGCGCCTGCCCGAGCACATGGTGCCTAGCGCCTTCGTCGTGCTCGACACCTTGCCGCTCACGCCCAATGGCAAGCTCGACCGTCGCGCCCTGCCCGAACCGGATCAGGACGCCTACGCCAGCCGGGCCTTCGAAGCGCCCCAGGGACGCATCGAACTGATCATTGCCGGAATCTGGCAAGCCTTGCTGGGTGTCGAGCGCATCGGCCGTCATGACGGCTTCTTCGAGCTGGGCGGCCATTCGCTGATGGCGGTCAGCCTGATCGAACGCCTACGCGAACAAGGCTTGCACGCGGATGTCCGGGCGATCTTCAGCAGCACGTCCCTGGCCGAACTCGCCCAAGCCCTGACGAACGCCCCTCAACCGGCGTTCCAGGCACCGGCCAACCGCATCCCGCCCGCGTGCACGGCCCTGACCCCGGACATGTTGCCGCTGGTGGAGCTGACTGCGGACCAACTCGAACGTATCGTCGGCGCCGTACCTGGCGGTGCCGCGAACATCCAGGACATCTACCCTCTGGCACCGCTGCAACAGGGCATCCTGTTCCATCACCTGCTGGGGCACGAAGGCGACGCTTACCTGGTGCGCTCGATGCTGCAGTTCGACAACCGCCAGCGCCTCGATGCCTTCACTGCCGCCTTGCAGCAGGTGATCGATCGCCACGACATCCTGCGCACCTGCGTACATTGGGACGGTTTGCCTCAACCGGTGCAGGTCGTACAGCGCCAGGCGCGCTTGCCGGTGCACAGTGTTTCCCTCGACGGTAACAAGGACCCGCTCAGCCAGCTCGAAGCCCTGAGCGATCCACGGCAACTGCGACTGGACCTGCGCCAGGCGCCGCTGATGCGTGCCTGCATCGCCCAGGATCCGCATTCCGAGCGCTGGATGCTGGCGCTGCTCAACCACCACATGGCCAGCGACCACGTGACCTTGGAAATCGTTCTGGAAGAAATCCACGCGATCCTCCATGACCAAGGCGAACGCCTGGCGGCACCGCAACCCTATCGTGACTTCATTGCCCAGGCCCAGGCCGTCCCCGCCGACGTCCCCGAAGCCTATTTCAGCCGCCGCCTGGCCGATGTGGATGCACCCACCGCGCCCTTCGATCTGCTGGAGGTACAAGGCGACGGCCGTCACATCGAGGAAGCCAGTGTGACGTTGAGCGTCGAGCTCAACCTGCGTCTGCGGGCCCAGGCCCGGGAGCGGGGCATCACCCCGGCGACGCTGTTCCATGTCGCCTGGGCACAGGTGCTGGCCCGCTGCACTGGCCGCGACGATGTGGTGTTCGGGACCGTGGTCGCCGGTCGCCTGCAAGGCTCGGCCGGCGCTGAACGGGCCTTGGGCGTGTTCATCAACACGCTGCCAGTGCGCGTGCCACTGACCGCCGGTGCCCACGAACAGGTACTGGCCACTCACCGCGACCTGGTCGAACTGCTGACTCACGAACAGGCCTCCCTGGCCCTGGCGCAACGTTGCAGTGGCGTGCCCAGTGCCTTGCCGCTGTTCACCACCTTGCTCAACTATCGGCACCAACGCGACGACAGCCAGCTGCAATGGCCCGGCATGCGCATCCTGGACAGCGCCGAGCGAACCAATTACCCGCTGACCCTGTCGGTCAACGACTACGGCGACTCCCTGGGCCTGACCGTGCAAAGCGTGCAAGCAGTGGACCCGCAGCGCATCTGTGCCCTGATGCAACGGGCGCTGGAGCAACTGGCCCAGGCCTTGATGTACACGCCTCGGATCCCACTCACGCAGCTGGACGTGCTGCCTGCCCAGGAGCGCACCCTGCTGCTGGAAACCTTTAACCAGACCGAGGTGGATTACCCAACTGGCCTGTGCATTCAACAGTTGTTCGAAGAACAGGTTCGCCGCACGCCAAATGCTTGTGCATCCCTCGACGGCCGCCATTCCCTCAGTTATGCCGAGCTCAATGCCCAGGCCAACGGCCTCGCCCAACAGTTGATCGCGGCTGGAGTCTTGCCGGGGGATCTGGTGGCCATCTGCGTCGAACGCGGCGTGGCGATGATCAGTGGCCTGTTGGGCATCCTGAAGGCCGGGGGGGCCTACGTGCCGCTGGACCCGACTTACCCCACCGAGCGCCTGGCCTCGATTATCGAGGACGCCAGGCCGCGCCTGTTGCTGGCCGACCCGGTCGGTCGCGCGGCCGTAGGTACATTGCAGGAAGGCACTCGCTACCTGGCCATCGAGCGGGCGCTGGCCACACCGTCGAACAGCCGCGATCCTCAACCCGATAGCGTCGGCCTGACGCCCGAGCACCTGGCCTATGTGATCTACACCTCCGGCTCCACCGGCAGGCCCAAGGGCGTGATGATCGAGCACCGCAACCTGGTGACCTCGACGCTGGCCCGGGGCACGGTGTATGGACCGGCGACCGGCAAGCGCTTCCTGCTCTTGTCGTCGATTGCCTTCGACAGTTCCGTGGCCGGGATCTTCGGCACGCTGGTCAGTGGCGGCACCTTGTGCATCCCGGATGCCGAAACCGCCCGCGACCCCGAGGCCATCGCCCGCTTCATTGGCGAACAGACCGTCACCTCGCTGCTGTGTGTGCCGTCCCTGGGCCGCCTGGTGCTGGCAAGCCTTGCCAGCGGCAACGGGCATGGCAGCCTGCAAGAGATGATCGTCGCCGGCGAAGCCTGTCCCGCGCAGTTGGTGCAGGAATGTACCAGGCTGGAACCGGCGATCGCTTTGTACAACGAGTACGGCCCCACCGAAGCCACGGTCTGGACCACGGTGCATCGCTGCACCGCTGCGGACCTGGGCACGGTGCCCATCGGGCGGGCGATTCCCAACAGCCGCCTGTACGTGCTCGATGAGCAGCGCCAGCCGGTACCGCTTGGCGTGCCGGGCGAACTGTATGTGGGCGGCGCGGGGGTTGCCCGCGGCTACCTGGACCGGGCGGCACTGAACGCCGAACACTTCCTCAGCGACCCGTTCGCCCCGGGCGACGAGCCACGGATGTACCGCACCGGCGACCTGGTGCGCCTGCGCGCCGATGGGGTGGTCGAATTCCTCGGGCGTAACGACCAGCAGGTCAAGATCCGCGGTTTCCGTATCGAGCCCGGTGAAATCGAGGCGCTGATGCTGACCCTGCCGGGGGTCCGCGAGGCCGCGGTCATCGCTCGCGAAGACACCCCGGGGGCGACGCGCCTGGTGGCTTACCTCAGCGTCGAGCCGCACCTGGCTGGCCGTAATGCCAGCAGCACGCTACGGCCTTACCTGACTTCGCAGTTGCCGGACTACATGGTCCCGGCGGCGTTCGTGGTGGTCGAGCGGTTGCCGTTGAGCCCCAATGGCAAGCTGGACCGGCGTGCCCTGCCCGCGCCCGGCGACGAAGACTTTACCCGCCGCCAATACGAAGCGCCCAACGGTGAAACCGAGACGCTACTGGCACAGCTCTGGGCCGACTTGCTGGGCCTGGAACGCATCGGTCGGCACGACGACTTCTTCGAACTCGGCGGTCACTCGCTGCTGGCGGTGCAAGTCACGCTCCGGGCGCGGGAAATCTTCGGCGTCGAGGTGCCGCTCAGGGGGGTGTTCGAACACCCCTCGCTGCTGGCCCTGGCCGACCTGATCAACACCCTGCAACTGGCGCAGTACGAGTCGGATGAATTGCTCGACCTGCAACAACAAATGGCTTCGCTGTCTGAAAGCGAACTGCTCGCTATCGTCTCCAAGGATGCTTAATAAATTGAACGAACATAACGATAGTCTCGACCAGTTGAAACGTGCCGCACTGCTGCGACTGCTCAAGCAACGTGGTGCGACGCGCGTCATCGAAACCGTTGCCGACGACATGGCCTGCGTCGACCGCGCCGCGCCGCTGGCGCTGTCGTTCGCCCAGCAGCGGCTGTGGTTTCTCGACCAGTTGGACCCGACCGCCAGCGCCGCCTACCACATACCCGCCTCGTTGTTGCTGCAAGGTGCCCTCGACCAGGCGGCCCTCACGGCCGCCCTCGATCGCCTGGTGGCGCGGCATGAAAGCCTGCGCACCACTTTCCGCCGCGAGGGCGAACAGCCGGTGCAAGTCATCGCCCCGGCCGATTGCGGCTTCAGCCTTGTGACCCATGACTTGCGGCACCTGCCCCGGGACCAGGCCGCAACCGAGGCCGCGCACCTGAGCGAAAACGCCGCCGCGGCGCCGTTCGACCTGCTGCACGGGCCGCTGATCCGCGGCACCCTGCTCCGCCTGGCCGACGATGAGCACCGGCTGCTGATCACCCAGCACCACATCATCTCCGACGGCTGGTCCATTGGCATCCTGGTCAAGGAATTCGCGAGTTTGTATCAGGCATTCAGCGCCGGGCAGCCCGACCCGCTGCCGCCGCTGACCCGGCAGTACGCCGACTACGCGGCCTGGCAGCGCCAGCACCTGGAAGGCGAGCGCCTGGAGCGCCAAGTGGAATTCTGGCGCGCCCACCTGGCCGGTGCCCCGGCGCTGCTTTCATTGCCGACCGACCGCGCGCGCCCGGCGGTCCAGAGCTACCGCGGCGAAACACTGGGCTTCGACCTGCCAGCCTCGTTGTCCGCCGCCATCGTCCAGTTCGCCCAGTCCCGCGCCGCGACGCCGTTCATGACCCTGATGGCTGCCTGGGCGGTCTTGCTGGCCCGCATCAGCGGTCAACAGGACCTGGTGATCGGCACCGTCGCCGCCAACCGCGACCGCCACGACGTACAGGCGCTGATCGGGTTCTTCGTCAACACCCTGGCCCTGCGTGTGCGCCTGGAAGCCAACCCGACCCTTGACCAGGTACTGCAGCAGGTCAAGCAATTGATGCTGGAATCCTCCACCCAGCAGGACACCCCATTCGAACTGGTGGTCGAGGCCCTCAAGCCTGCGCGCAGCGCCAGCTACAGCCCCGTGTTCCAGACCATGCTCTACACCAATGCCGCCGGTGCCGGGGGCCAGTTGCAGTTGCCGGGGCTGAACCTGGAGTTCCTGCCCTCGCGCAAGGACAACACCCAGCACGACCTGTCCCTGCACATCGACGAAGGCGGCCCGAGCCTGTCCTGCAGCCTGTCGTATTCCACCGCGCTGTTCGACGCCGCCACCATCGAACGCCTCGCCGCGCGCTTCGAGCGCCTGTTGCACTGCTTTACCGATGCCCCCGACACCCGCATCGGAGCCCTGGAACTGGACCCGCCCCAAGCCTTGCCCGAGGTCACCGCCCAAGTACCCGGGCCAGGCCAGACACCGCTGTCCTATCACCAGGAGCGGCTCTGGTTCGTCGATACCTTCGAAACCGGCTACCTGTACGACGCCAATCCGGTCTATCACAACATTGCGTTACTGCTGGAGTTGACCGGCGAGATCAATCAACCGGCCCTGCAAACCGCCCTCGACGGCTTGCTGGCCCGCCACGACATCCTGCGCTGCCGGGTATTGAGCGACGGTAGCCGGGCCTGGCAGCACTTCGACGGCCCGGCCAGCCTGACGCTCGAAGTGATCCAGGGCAACCCCGACGACTTGCCGGGCCAGGCGCTGGCCGCGACCCGTCGCCCGTTGAACATGGACGGCGGCAGCCTGGTACGTGCCAGCCTGGTACGGGCAAGCAATCAGCATGGGATCCTGGCCATCGCCGTTCACCATCTGCTGGCCGATCGCAGCGCCATGCAGTTGCTCAAGCGCGACCTGCTGGCCCTCTACGAAGCCGCCTGCGCCGACCGCAACGCCGACCTGCCGGCCTTGCCACTGGGCTATGGCGACTTTGCCGCCTGGCAACGCAACCTGCCGGCCAGCGTGCTGGAAAACCTGCGGGCCTATTGGGCCTATCAACTGCGCGGCAAACTGCAAGCCTTGGAGCTGCCCCTGAATCGACCTCGGGCGGCGGTGCATGTATTTGCCGAAGCCACCCACGGTTTCACCCTCGAACCGGCCCTGACGCGACGCCTGGAAGCGCTGGCCCGGGAAGTCGGCGTGAGCAGCGACAGCCTGGCCCTGAGCGCATTCACCGCGCTGTTGCGCCGCTACGCCGGCCACGATGAACTGGTGATCGGCACCACGGCCGCCTGCCGTGAACCGGCCCTGCGGGACGTCGTCGGGCCGCTGGACAATCTGCTGGTCATGCGTGGCCTGTGCGACAGCGACACCACTTTGCAACAGCTTTGGGAACAGACCGCCAACAACCTGACCCAGGGCCTGCGCCACCGGCACATGCAGTTCGACCAATTGGTGCTGGCCCTCAACCCGGCCAAGGACATGAGCCGCACCGCGCTGTTCGACGTGCTCTTCAATTTCCAGCGCACCACCGACCACGACACGCTGGTGGCGGGCCTGGCGGTCAATACGCTGGAAACCAACCTGGGTTATGGCAAGAACGACCTGCACCTGCTGATCACGGCCGATGAGTCACACTGGGCCGGACACCTGGCGTACAACGCGGAATTCTTCGACGCCGAATTCATCCAGCAGCTGATGCGCCATTACGTGCGCCTGCTGGAAGCTTTTGTCGAGGATTCGCAGCAGCGGGTCGACGACGTCCCACTGCTGGATGCCGCCGAACGCCAACGACAGATCCTCGACTTCAACGACAGCGAAGCGGCCTGGCCCGAAACCCTGACCCTGCATCAGATCTTCGAAGAACAGGTGCGTCAGTACCCGGACCGCATCGCGGTCAATCTGGGCCTGGAGCGCCTGAGCTATCGACAGCTCAACGAACAGGCCAACCGCCTTGCCCATCGCCTGCGCGCGGCCGGCGTGCAGCCCCAGGAGCTGGTGGCCATCGCCCTGGATCGCTCGGTACAGATGATCGTCGCCACCCTGGCGGTACTCAAGGCCGGCGGTGCCTACGTGCCCATCGATCCAAGTTCGCCCCAGGAGCGCATCGCCTATGTGCTGCGCGACAGCGGCGCCCGCAAGGCCATCGCCCGCCAGGACATGAGTCCGGCGTTGCAGGCCCTCGGCATCGAAGTCTTCGATGCCGCCACGGACAGCGGCGTCAGCGCCGCCAACCTGCCCAACTTGAGTGCGGCGGACCACCTCTGCTACGTAATTTACACCTCGGGCTCCACCGGAGAACCCAAAGGTGCGTTGCTCGAACACCGCAACGTCGTGCGCCTGCTGCACAACAATCGACTGGACTTCCAGTTCAGTGCCGACGATGTCTGGTCGCTGTTCCACTCCAATGCTTTCGATTTCTCGGTCTGGGAAATCTTCGGCGCCCTGCTCTACGGCGCGCGCCTGAGCCTGGTGCCCGAAGCCCTACGCCGCGATCCGGTGGAACTGCTGGGTTTCCTTGAAAGCGAACAGGTGACGGTGCTGAACCAGACGCCGTCGGCGTTCCTGCAACTGAGCGCTGCGGCCCTGGCGACGCCGCAGGTGAGCCTGGAACATTTGCGCTATGTGATTTTCGGCGGGGAAAGCCTGGAACTGGGCAAGCTCGACGCCTTCCACCGTGCCTTCGGGCATGTGGCGCTGGTGAACATGTACGGCATCACCGAAACCTGCGTGCACGTGACCTACAAGGCCATTGGCGCGGCGGACATCGCCGCCGGCGTCTCCAATGTCGGGCGGCCGATTCCAACCACCGTGGCCTACGTGCTCGACGCCCGTCAACGGCTGCTACCAGTGGGTGTGGCCGGTGAAATCTGCGTCGGCGGGCTGGGTGTGGGCCGTGGCTACCTGAACCGTCCGGCCTTGAGCGCCGAACGTTTCATTACCGACCCGTTCCGGCCCGGCGAGCGTCTGTATCGCTCCGGCGACCTGGGCAAGCTGCTGGACAATGGTGAAATCGTTCACCTGGGCCGGATCGACGCCCAAGTGAAGATTCGCGGCTTCCGCATCGAACTGGGGGAGATCGAAGCCAAGCTGCTGGCCTGTGACGGCGTGCGTGAAGCGCGGGTATTGGCCCGCGAGGACGCGAGCCAGGGCAAGCGCCTGATCGCCTACCTGATCCCTGAGACGGGCGCGGTGCTGCAAGTGGCGGCATTGCGCAAGCAGTTGGGAGCGACCCTGCCCGACTACATGGTTCCGAGTGCCTTTGTCAGTCTGCAGGCCTACCCGCTCACCGCCAACGGCAAGCTGGACCAAGACGCACTGCCGGCACCGGACCTGGACGCCATGTCCGCGCGCAGTTATGCCGCGCCCGAAGGTGCCGTCGAAGTGGCCCTGGCGCAGATTTTCCGGGCGTTGCTGGGTCTGGAACGCGTGGGACGCAGTGACAGCTTCTTTGAATTGGGCGGGCACTCGCTGCTGGCCGCGCAACTGGTTTCCCGGGTGCGGCAACAGTTGGGCGGCGAACTCATGCTGCGCGAACTGTTCAGTCATCCCACCGTGGAGGAACTGGCGCGGGTCGTCGGCGACCTGCCAACCGTCAGCACCGAGACCATCGGCATCGCCGACCGCAATGCACCGTTGGCGCTGTCCTTTTCCCAGCAACGCCTGTGGTTTCTCGACCAACTCGATGCAAACGCCAGCACCGCTTACCACATGCCCGCATCCTTGCTGCTGCGCGGCGATCTCGACCACGCCGTGCTCAAAGCTGTCCTCGACCGCTTGGTAGCACGTCACGAAAGCCTGCGGACCACCTTCGATCGTCATGGCGAACAACCGGTGCAGATCATTGCCCCGGCAGACTGCGGCTTTGCCTTGGCCGAGCAGGATTTGCGCAGCCTGCCTTATGAGCAAGCCAGCATCAGTGCCTCTCGCATCGCCGACAGCGAGGCCGCGGCGCCGTTCGATCTGCGCCAGGGACCGCTGATTCGTGGGCGGCTGTTGCGCCTGGCCGACGACGAACACATTCTGCTCATCACCCAGCATCACATCATCTCCGACGGTTGGTCGGTGGGTGTCCTGGTCAAGGAGTTCGCCACTCTTTATCGGGCCTTCAGTCAACACCAGGCCGATCCCCTGCCCGCGCTGTCGGTTCAATATGCCGATTACGCCGCCTGGCAGCGCCAGGTCCTCGACAGCGAGCGCTTGAGCGACCAGGCCGACTTCTGGCGTGAACAGCTTGGCGGCGCGCCGGCGCTGTTGTCCTTGCCCACCGATCGCCCGCGCCCGGCGGTACAAAGCTACCGGGGTGGCGACGTCAGGGTGAACATCGCTGCGCAGTTGCGCGAACGCCTGGAACGTTTTTGCCAGGCACACAACGTCACCCTGTTCATGGCGTTGCTCAGTGCCTGGTCGGTCCTCATGGCACGCCTGGGCAACGAACCGGACGTCGTGATCGGCGTACCGACGGCCAACCGTGGCCGTACCGAAACCGAAAACCTGATCGGCTTCTTCGTCAACACCTTGGCCCTGCGGGTAGACCTTGGGCAAAACCCGAGCGTGGCGCAGTTGCTGGAGCAGATCAAACACACCACCCTGGCGGCCCACGAACATCAGGATATTCCTTTCGAGCAAGTCATCGAGGCCTTGCAGCCACCGCGTTCCCTGAGCCACAACCCGCTGTGCCAGGTCGCGCTGTCGCTCAATAATACTCCTGGCGGCGTTGAACTGAGCCTGCCCGGCCTGACCCTGGTCCCCGTGGCCCAGGCCCATGAAACCTCGCAGTTCGACCTGATGCTGACACTGGACGATGACGGCGGCACGCTGGGCGGCGTGATCGAATACGCCAGCGACCTGTTCGACCATCGCACCGTGGAACGCTTCGCCCAGCACTTCCAGACCCTGCTGGAAGCCATGATCGAGGATCCCGCACAGCCGGTGCTCGCCCTGCCGTTGCTCACCCCGGCACAGCGCCAGGCCTCACCGGCGACGCTGCCGCCCAAAGCCGTGTTCGCGGCGCAACTGCTGATTCATCAGCGCTTCGAACAGGTCGCCGCCGCGCAGCCCCACGCCACCGCCCTGGTCCTGGGCGAACACGAGCTGAGCTATCGGGCACTCAACCGCCGCGCCAACCGCATCGCCCGTGAACTGCTCGCCCAAGGCGTGCGCCCCGATGACCGGGTAGCGATCCTGGCCCGCCGCGGGGTGGAAATGGTCTGCGCGGTGCTGGCCGTGCTCAAGGCCGGTGCCGCCTACGTGCCACTGGATCCGGCCTACCCCAGCGAACGCCTCGGCTACCTGCTCGACGACAGCACCCCGGTGGCCTTGCTGGCCCAGCCTGACTGCCTCGCCGTGCTGCCCGAGCATGCCGTGCCGGTGGTGCACCTCAAGGATTACGTCGCCACAGACGACCTGACAGACGTGTCCCTGGACCACAACCTTGAAGCCAGGGCGCTGGGCCTGACGCCGCGGCACCTGGCCTACGTCATCTACACCTCGGGGTCCACCGGGCTGCCCAAGGGCGTGCTGGTGGAACATGGCAATGTCGCACGGCTGTTCGACGCCACCGCCGGGTTGTTCGACTTCGACCACAACGACGTGTGGACGCTGTTCCACTCCTTTGCCTTTGACTTCTCGGTCTGGGAAATCTGGGGCGCGTTGAGTTACGGCGGCAAGCTGGTGATCGTGCCGAGCGACGTGGCCCGTTCCCCCGATGATTTCTATGCCCTGGTCTGCCAGCAGCGCGTCACGATCCTGAACCAGACGCCGAGCGCCTTCCGCCAGTTCATCGAGGCCCGTGAGCGCAGCGACCAGGAGCACACCCTGCGCGAAGTGATCTTCGGCGGCGAAGCGCTGGATTTCCGCAGCCTGCGCCCCTGGACCGCACGCACAGCATTGGCGCGTACCCGTCTGGTGAACATGTACGGGATCACCGAAATCACCGTGCACGCCACTTACTACCCAATCAGCCAGATGGAAATCGACACCGGCGCACCAAGCCTGATCGGTCCGCCACTGCCGGACCTGTGCCTGCGTATTCTCGACGAGTACCGGCAACCGGTGCCGGTGGGGGTCAATGGCGAGATCTACATCGGCGGTGCCGGTGTGGCCCGGCATTACCTCAATCGCGAGGTGCTGAATGCCGAACGGTTCATCCCCGATCCATTCGCCGTGGAGCCCGGCGCAAGGTTGTATCGTACCGGCGACATCGCTCGCTACCGCGCCGATGGCGGCGTGGTCTACGTGGGCCGCAACGACTCACAGATCAAGATCCGCGGCTTCCGTATCGAGCTGGGGGAAATCGAAGCGCACCTGCTCGATTGCGCCGAAGTCCGCGAGGCACTGGTGATCGTGCGTGAAGACCGTCCCGGCGACAAACGCCTGGTGGCCTACCTGATCGCCCATGAAGGGGCTGCCCTGGAGTCCTCGGCCTTGCGCAGCCAGCTGGCCGGCGTACTGGCCGAACATATGGTGCCCAGTGCTTTCGTGACCCTGGAGGCCTGGCCATTGACCACCAACGGTAAGCTCGACCGCGCAGCCCTGCCGGCACCGGACTTGTCTGCCACCGCGAGCCAGCACTACGAAGCACCGCTGGGGGAAATCGAAATGACCCTGGCCAGCGCCTGGCAGACGTTACTCGGCGTTGAACGAGTAGGCCGTCAGGATCACTTTTTCGAACTCGGCGGCCACTCGTTCCTGGTCATCAGCCTGATCGAGCACCTGCGTCAGGCGGGTCTGCAACTGGATGTGCGCACGGTCTTCTCTGCGCCGACACTCAAGGCCATGGCGGCGGTCCTCGCCGGTGGCAGCACCACCCAACAGGTGGTCCCCGCGAACCTGATCCCCGCCGATTGCCCGGCGATCGTCCCACAGATGTTGCCGCTGGTGACCCTGAGCCAACAGGAAATCGAGCAAATCGTCGCCGACGTCCCCGGTGGCGCCGGCAATGTGCAAGACATCTACCCCCTGTCATCGTTGCAGGAGGGCATCCTGTTCCACCACTTGTTGCAGGCCGAAGGCGACGCCTACCTGATGCGTACCGTGGTGACGTTCGATCGTCGCCAGGTGCTCGACGACTTCCTGGCCGCCGTACAGGTGGTGATCGACCGCCACGACATCCTGCGTACCGCGTTGCGCTGGCAAGGCTTGTCGCAGCCGGTGCAGGTCGTTCATCGCCAGGCGCAACTGCCCGTCATGACCTTGGACTGCTTGCCTGGCGAAGACGCCTTGCAGATGCTCAGAGACCATACGGACACGCATCATCTGCGCCTGGACCTGCAACGGGCCCCGTTGATCGCAGCGTACGTCGTCTACGACGAACCCCGGGCACAATGGCTGCTGGCGTTGCTCGACCATCACCTGATCAGCGATAACGTGACCCTGCGCCTGATCATGCTGGAGATCCAGGCCGTGATGGCCGGCCAGGCCGAGAGCCTGCCACCGTCCCAACCGTACCGTAACTTCATCGCCCGGGCCGCCAGCGTGCCCCAGGCCGACCACGAAGCCTACTTCCGTCACTTGCTGGCCGATGTGGATGCCACCACCGCGCCTTATGGTGTGCTCGATGTACGGGGCAACGGTGCGGGGATCAAGCGTGCGGTGAAACACTTGAGCGACGATCTCAGCGCCCAGGTGTATCGAACCGCACGCACTCAAGGGGTCCCGACATCCGTGCTGTTCCATGCGGCCTGGGGCCTGGTCGTCGCGGCCACCAGCGGGCGCGACGACGGGATTTTCGGCACGGTGTTGTCGGGGCGTTCCCAAGGCACCGCCGGTGCCGACCACGCACTGGGCATGTTCATCAACACCTTGCCGATGCGCATTCGCTTGCAGCAGAACACCGTCAGCGACATTGTCCGCGACGCCTACCAGCAGCTCAGTGAGCTACTGACCCACGAACAGGCGTCCCTGGCCCTGGCCCAGCGTTGCAGTGCCGTGGATACGTCGCTGCCACTGTTCACCGTGATCCTCAACTGCCGCCATGGCGATCTGGTGAACGCGTCCGGGGAAAACGTCGCAGACATGGGCAGCCACGAAGGCATGCACTTCATCGCCTCCGAAACCCGCACCAACTACCCCATTGAAATTGCCGTGGCGAATGTGGGCAGTGGCTTCTCCCTGACTGCCCAATCCATCACCGGCATCGACCCGCAACGCATCGCCGCCTACCTCGCCCAAGCCGTCGCCGCGCTGGTCGAAGCCCTTGAACAGGCTCCCGAACGCCTCGCCAGCGATCTGGACGTGCTCCCTGAAACCGAGCGGCAATTGCTGCTGGCGGACTTCAACCACACCGCCACGGATTTCGGCACGGCGCAACCGATCCAGCACCTGTTCGAAGCCCAGGTCCAGGCCAACCCCGACGCCGTGGCCCTGGTCTGCGAACAGCAACAACTGACCTACCGCCAGCTCAACCGTCGCGCCAACCACCTGGCTCGGCAGTTGCTCGAACTCGGTGTCGAACCTGATCAGCGCGTGGCGATCTGTGCCGAACGCAGCCTGGACATGATCGTCGGCCTGCTCGGCGTGCTCAAGGCCGGTGCCGCCTACGTACCCATCGACCCGGCCCATCCCGCCGAGCGCATGGCGTTCATGCTCCAGGACAGTCAGCCTCGGGCTTTGCTGACCCAAGCGGCCCTTACCCTGCCGTCCGGGGATCTACCGGTGTTCTTGCTCGACACAAGCGGTTCGCTGCAAGCAGCAGACGATGCGACGTTCGATGTGAACCCGCAGGTATCGGGCCTTACGGCCGAGCACCTGGCCTATGTGATCTACACCTCCGGCTCCACCGGCCAGTCCAAGGGCGTGATGGTCGAGCACCGCTCGGTGTTCAACTTCTGGCAGGTGCTGACCCGCACCACCCACCAGCATTGCCCAACCCCGGCCACCGTGGCCCTGAATGCCGGGTTCTTCTTCGACATGTCGATCAAGGGCATCTCCCAGCTGTTCTCCGGCCATCGGCTGGTGATCATCCCGCAACTGATCCGCGCCAGCGGCCACGAGTTGCTGGACTTCCTCGAACAGCACCAGGTGCACGCCTTCGATTCCACGCCGTCGCAACTCGACACCCTGCTCGCCGCCGGCCTGCTGGAACGCCAAAGCTACCAACCCGTCAGCGTGCTGCTCGGTGGCGAGGCCATCAATGCCGCGACTTGGGAGAAACTGCGCAACTGCCCGAGCATTCGCTTCTACAACATGTACGGCCCGACCGAATGCACGGTGGACGCCACCATCGACCTGATCCGTGACCTGGGCGAGCGTCCGAGCATTGGCCGGCCGATTGCCAACGTCCAGGTGCACGTGCTTGACACCCACGGCCAACCGACGCCACTGGGCGTGGCCGGTGAGCTGCACATCGGCGGCACCGGCGTGGCCAGGGGTTACCTGAACCGGCCGGAGCTGAGCGCCGAGCGATTCATCGCCGACCCGTTCAGCACCGAACCGAACGCACGCTTGTACAAGACCGGCGACCTCGGTCGATGGCTGGCCGATGGCACGCTGGAATACCTGGGCCGCAACGATTTCCAGGTGAAGATCCGTGG
>NZ_FPJC01000041.1:0-29186 GCF_900119265.1 Pseudomonas sp. NFACC04-2 | reverse complement strand
TCAGGCACCTTGTGGGAAAGTCGTTACAAATCCAGTGTGGTGCAGTCGGATTCATATTTGCTCGCTTGTAGTCGTTACATTGAATTGAATCCTGTGCGCGCTCGCATGGTCGCCAACGTCGCAGACTATGCATGGTCGAGCTATCGAAGCCGGGTAGATGATGAATCTGGTGGGGGCTGGTTGGATGCTGATCCATGCTTCATGGCCTTAGGTGATACCCCTATGGAGCGGTGGCATCGGTATGAAGAGTTTGTGCGCCAGACCATTCCGACTGATCAGCTTCGATTAATCCGCGCTGCTTTGCAGCGAGGTCAACTGACGGGTACAAGCCGTTTCGTAGATGAGGTCGAGCGGATTGTGGGTATGCGGGTAGAGCAGCGAGGGCAGGGGCGGCCGAGGACTGAGCCGGGAAAATAAATCTGTCCCCTTTTCTGTTGCTGTCGGTGCGATGGCGGCGGGAGTGAATGAGACGTTCGCTAACCAGTTGCGGCGGATGTCGGCTCAGATGAGTCCGGAGAACCGTGACCATCTTATGCTCATGTCTTCGCAATTGCTGGGTGTGGTGGCTGCCGCAGCTGTGGCTGGTGATGATGCGAATAGTCTACAGACCGGCGCGTATGTGGCTGGCAATGCGACCCAGTACAACAACCTCAATCACCCCGATATGAGTGACTTTGTCGGGGACATGAATGCCTGTGGTAGCAGCGAGACTTGTCAGAAAAACACGTGGGAAGGGGGGAAGTACGAACAGATCAGTAACGAAATCACCGATTGGTCGGAGAAGGCCGTCAGTGGTGCATTTGCGAAATCCTTGCTGACCTCGATCCAGGGCGGGCTGACCGCACTGAATGACCTCAATTGCACGACGGCGACTTGTACGCAATACAAGGACACCCTGACTGAGCGTGCGTTGAACGACCTGACGAACTTGGCGAAGGTTACTGACACGTGGGAAAACGCAACAAGCGTGGCTACGCTGGTCATACCGACCTCAGGCGGCGCGCGTGGTGCTGGCGTTGGCGAAGGAGGGATTTCGCCTAGGGTTCAGGCGGCTTTGGATAAGTTTACGGAAGCCAAGGCCGTACGTACGGGAGCTTCTACGGGCAAGAACGGCAGCACGCCGCTTGGGGGGCCGGATGCTGAGGCGGGGATGCCTTATACTCATCCGGTTAAAGAAAATCCAATAAGGGATGCTTCTTTTGGTGACATTAAGAAGGTACTGGAGTCTGCTCAGGCTCCTTATAAGGGTAGTACTGTGGTGGGGCACGCCTTGTCCAAGCACGCTGGTAGAAATCCAGACATCTGGGGTAAGGTTACCGGCTCAATGAAAACTTGGAACGAGCAGGCGATGAATCATCTACGTGAGATCGCCCGGGCTCCTGGAGAGTTCAAGCCAATTACGACGGACAAAGGAATTCCTTTCTTGGAGAAGCGCTTGACGGATGGCCGGGGAATACGCCTGAATATGGATGGAACATTTAAAGGGTTCGTGGATTGATTATGACTACTGAATCTTATGAAGTGATTTTTGAGGGCGTGCCCGACAAGGCGTTGTTTGCGCTGTTAAAGGTGATCGAAGGTAATGCTGATACACTCTCTGATCTGACACTGTCGGAGCCTGTCGAGCTTCTAAGTAAAAGCGGTATTTATAAGAAGCTGATAGATGATTTTTGTACTCGTGTAGAGGATGTATGTTTGTCAGAGCGTCTTGGTGGCTTCCATGTTTCGCCGGCACTGACACTTCCTTCGGTTCTGTTGAGAGCGGTCAAGTGTGGGGGGAGAGCCGATGTCGAGTTATCTTTTGATAATGTTGTCGCTTCTGATGTTGATAGTGTGATGCTGGCTATGCAGATATATGCGAGTAATTTGTCTAGTTTTTTTGGGGTGACAAAATTTTACGGTGGGTTAGAGCCAGCTGTAGATGTCGAGACTCGATATTTCACTAATGATTTGTTGGGGCCTTTATCCTGTGCTCCATTGAGGTAACGTAGGAAAGGGGGACACCCATTAGCCGGGCTCAAGTCAAGGCTAAAAGCCAACTCCGGGCATCTCCCACGAACTCCGCAATGGCCTCTGGTGTGCTGAGATATTCTGCGGGGTCAAATTCTGTAAAGGTCTCAATCATTTTGCTCTCCGCGTATGTGAAAAACGGGCGATCCAAGGGTCGCCCGTTTTCGTTATTCAGCAGCTTGCGCCCGCAACCTCCTCCCAATCACATCCAACACATCACATCCATCGCGAAGCGATATCGTCAGCAGCTTGCAAAAATCAGAAAGCACCACCGTATGGCAAAGGGGACAGATTCTGAGGGATCCCCACAAATCTATGCCAATGCCTGCGCCTCTTGATGTACCTCTGCTCGCAACGCGTGCTCAAGTCTCTCCAAAGTTTTTCGAGAGTTTGAGCCGCGTCCGCTACGCCAGTATTCCAGGCCCAGCCGCCATAGCGATAACACTCGTCGGCGTTTAAGGCTATTGCTTTGAAAACGGCGCTCATGCCCCGCCTCGCGGGCCTGCAACCCCGTTAAACAAATGATTTAATTAGCCAGAGCCGAGATCAGCAAAAGTACTTCGATTCGGCGTGGGCAGTGACTCCGATGGCGAGTGACGCCTATGCCAAAATACTCACTTTTTACATCTCTGAAGCCTTCTTCTATCTGCATGGGGAAAAGGGGACATGGGGAAAAGGGGACAGATTTATTTGGGGAAAAGGGGACAGATTTATTTGATTTTTTGCTACGCTGAAAGCTTCCATGGAAGAGGAATCAAGTATGCCTAAGATGGGACGTATTGTTTTACCGAATTACCCGCATCACGTAGTCCAGCGAGACAGATACAGTCGGGGGGAGGGAAAGACTCGATCATAGATTTCAGACCGGATCTGTCCAAACCACTAGGTCCGCAGATTAATACTGCTTTTAAACGACTGCCTCAGTCAGCGAGGGACCAGTTAATCAGGAATGCTGAAAAAGGTTTGAAACGTCTACAAAAAGCAGGAAATATGTAAATGGGCAGTGGATATGCTGTTATTTTGGGAATGGGATCTAGCTTGCCTGATAGAGGGCTTTTACTCAGTCAAGCTTGGGGTGACGTTCCCGTCTCTTATATCCAAGATCATGAAGATACTAATGAGTGCACTTTTCTCGACTTGAAAGTAAATAAGTGGGAAGTTAACAGTCAGTGGAGTAATAAACAGGTAAGTGAGCCTTGGATAAGGATTGAAATGCTTAAAGGGCAAGCACTAGAACAGTATATGCAGGGCGAAGGTCTTCCTTTTCCTATAGAGGTTGAGCACGAAGCTCTAATGATTTTTGAGTTGGATGAAGGTGGTACTGAGTTAGACGAAATGCTGTTGCTGCGTCTCCTATCAGTTTTTTGTGGCAGCTCTAAAGTCTACAGGTTGTCCAACTGTATTGAAGACGGAAGTGAAAGTATCATCGATACTTTGCCGTCGTGTCACACTGTTCGCGAGCTATTGATCAAGTGCGAGTAAATGGATGCATTTGTAAGGCATATAGAAAAGTATAGAAAAGGAAAAGAAAAAGAAAGAGGGGGCAGATTTATTTAGGTCAGGAAAATAAATCTGTCCCCTTTTTGCTCGTTAGTAATAATGGCTTTGTTGTCGGTGCAAACCCAAGGGGGAGTGTTAAGTGAAATATATAAAGCTGATGGCGGACTATCAGTGTTTTCCTATCTGGAATATGTCGCCTGATGAGTATGGAGATATTGATCCTTGTGAGCTTCCCATATCTAAAGAGCTTCAGGTGCGAATATTAAAATGGGCTGCCATTTATGATGAAACGTTAGATGTTGATTATCCGCCAAACTCCGGATTCAAGAGTGAGGAGGCGGAGCATGAATTTAGGCGGGAGGGGGAGCGGTTAGCCATTATGTTGAGAGAAGAGCTGGGGACGGATTTCTCTGTTGTGCTCAAAGTTTAAAAGGAGGCGAAGGAAAAGAAAGGAAAAGGAATTAATCGGGCCGCTTAAAAAGCTCCTGGAATACACTAGTCTCTAGAAAAGGGGACAGATTTGAATGGCACTTCCTTAGCGGCTAAGTGCTTGAGCTGAAATAGAAAATGAAGAGGGGCTGGTTTTGGTCTAAGTGGTCTGTCCCCCGGATTTGACGTCTACTATGTTACTCAACCACAGGAACGTATTACTGTCACGAGCGTATCGTGCCTCTGAATCAGATTAATAAATCAGAAACGGGCGACCTTCAAGTCGCCCGTTTTCATTACTCCGCAGCCTGCGCCCGCAACCGTCTCCCAAGCACATCCATCACATCACACCCATCGCGCAGGGCTATCGTCAGCATTTTGCAAAAGTCAGAAAGCACCACCGTATCGGAGCTGATATCCGAGCGGTACGCGATGTTTTCCAGCAATTGGGTCACGGTGCGAATGCGGTAATCGGCCGTTTCGAAAAGGACATCGAGCGGGGCTTCGGTGTCGATGAGCAGGGTAGCGGGGATGCAGTCGATGCCGGTGATGGGCATGTATCTCGTCATAATCAGAGCCTCGAAAATTAATGAGTCTCTCTGTTGAGCAGGTCGCCAAACCTGACCGCTTTTTGGGGCGACGAGGGACTATAGGCTGGCTCGCTCCAGTGCCACAAGACACCGCTTTCCGAGCTTCATGTAGGACGTTTGGCTCGGTATTTGTCGGCTTAAAGCGGGCGACTGCTGCGCAGTCGAGCGGGAGCAAGCTCCCTCGCCACAGGGATGGTGCTCGACTTGGTTGGTTTGTGCATCAGCCAGGAAGCAACTGTGGGGGCCTTCGTATTTATCGTGGCGACGGCTTCAGTCCTTGCTTCCCTCTTCCTGTCCCTCGTCCCCCTGTCCCCTCAGAGACCTGCTTGTCATCCTATCTGTCCGTTTCGAAGGAAGTTTCCGGTTCTGCACGGGATCTTTCATACCTTTATACGGGAGGCGTCTGATTTCAGATGAGCGGCTCCGACAGTACTCTCCGGGATGGAGGCGTCCCGCGTCGAGTGCCGAATGAAGCTCCAGCGCCGGAGTTAATTCCAATTTTCGCCAGTCAGCCGATGGCTGTGTCACCGAACTATCCGGGGCTGTGCATTTCTGCCGAGAGGCGTATTGTGTATGTACATAAGTAAAGACATAAAGCCCCATGCTGTTTGAATGGGACGAAGCCAAGAACCGGGCCAATATTCTTAAGCACGGTATCGACTTCAACGACGTGCCGGGCATCTTCCATCATCCGATGCTGGCCGTGCGCGATGACCGAATGGACTACGGCGAAGAGCGCTGGATTGCCGTCGGCTGGATCAAAGAGTTGATTGGCGTAGTCGTGTATACCGAGCTGCGAGGCGATGTGATCCGCATCATTTCCGCCCGAAAAGCCACTAAGCAGGAGGCCATACGTTATGTCGAAAACATCGAAAACTGACTGGGAGCGTTTGGCCAAGTTGAATGACACGGACATCGATACCAGCGATATCCCTGAACTGGATGAGGACTTCTTCCGTCGCTCCGAGCTGCGTGTGCCGGTAAAGCAGGCTGTGACTATTCGCCTCGACGCCGACGTGCTGGAGTGGTTCAAGGGGCAGGGCGCGGGCTATCAGACACGCATCAATCAGCTTCTTCGCCAATACATGCAGGCTCAGCAGGGCCATCGTCGATGAGCAAATTAATGCTATGAAACGGGCGACTGAGAAGTCGCCCGTTGTCATTAATTCTGTAACCTGCGCCCGCAGCTCTCCCGATTTACATCAAACCTATCGCACAGCGCTGTGGTTAAGGCAACGCAGGCGACTGCTGCGCAGTCGAGCGGGAGCAAGCTCCCTCGCCACAGGGATCGCGCTCGACTTGTGCGGGTTGGCGCATCAGCCATGGCAGCAGCTGTGTGGCTTGGCCTCGTCGTATTTATCGTGATGGCGCACCCAGTCCATGATTTCGTCTTCGTTGCGGCCCTTTGGCGTCAGGTCGAGGTAGTTGTAGGTGCCGACCAAAATGTCCAAGCCGCGGGCGTAGGTGGAGTAGGTGTGGAAGATGTCGCCGGCTTCGTTGCGATAGAAGACGCTCAGGCCGGGGAGTTCGCCTTCGGTGGTGTCGGTTTTTTCGTAGTTGTAGGTGGCTTTTCCACCGGCGGTGTCTTCGGCTTTGAAGCTGACGCCGAAGTCGTAGTTGAAGTCGCAGCCGTTGGACGAGACCCAGTCGAACGCCCAGCCCATGCGGCGTTTGAACGCCTGGAACTCGGTAAAGTGTGCGCGGGAGACGGCGACCACGGCCACGTCATGGTGGGCCAGGTGTTGGTTGGCGCCGTCGATGTGGTCGGAGAGGAAGGAGCAGCCCTGGCAGCCTTCTGTCCAGCCGGGGCCGAACATGAAGTGGTAGACGATCAGTTGGCTGCGGCCGCCGAACAGGTCGCCCAGGCTCAGTTCGCCGTTGGGGCCTTGGAAGCGGTAGGGTTTGTCGATTTTTACCCAGGGCAGGGTACGGCGTTCGGCGCTGAGTTTGTCCCGTTCGCGGGTGAAGGCTTTTTCGTGGGCCAAGTGTTGGCGGCGGGCGGCGAGCCATTCTTCCCGCGAGACGACCGGATGATTCTCTACGTTCATGGTGATTTCTCCTGCATGGCAGAGCTGCTGAGTGGACGCTTCAGCAACTGGTCGTTTGGCCTTCGATGAATTCGACAGGCCGTTGGTCGGCTCAAGGCAGAGACCACCCGGAAACCCGGCTGAACGGCGGCGCAGCGTCTCGGTCACAACCTAGGTAGGCATCTCACTCTTTAGAGGATGGACCAGGATGACGACTTACAACTGGGACTTGATCGAAAAGTTGTTGCACGAAGTGCAGAACGGCGCCGGCCACAGTTTTACGCCTCGGCCTTATGCGGAGGAATACGCGGCTCGGAAGGCGGCGGCGGGTGAGGAAATCGAGAACCTCGATCATCTGAAAGCGGTCGCCGGGGAGTATGAAAAGTTGCTGCTGGAGCGTGGTTATATCGAGCCGCGACCGGAGGAAGAGGGTGGTAATGGCGAGAACTTCGTGCTGACGCCCCGTGGCTCGCGGTTGCTGAGCCTGATCGACAGCAGCATTCCGGGCAATGACCATCCGCGCCAGGTGTTGGATGAGCAGGAAGATGCGCTGGATGAGTTTACCTTTGATGATTTGGCGTCCAAGGCGCAGATTGCCTGACAGGCCTGCACTGAACCCTGTGGGAGCGAGCTTGTGTGGGAGCTGGGCTTGCCCGCGATAGCATCACCTCGGTTCACCTGATAGACCGAGTTGCCTGCATCGCGGGCAAGCCCAGCTCCCACACAAGCCCGCTCCCACATTGGATCTTCAGTGGTTTAAGTTCGTGCTTACTCAGGATCGTGCTGCTTTCAGGCACTTCAAATCAGTGAAGTCCTTCTTCACCCCGTCGATTTTCTTCAGCAGCCGTTCGCGCTGGGACGGGGTGCTTTCGGCCATCAGGTCCACCAGCAGGCTGCGAGCCTGGGCTTCGGTCTTGCTGAAGGCCTCGCGATAGGCGGGGGTCCAGAGGCTTTCGCGGTTGACCAGCAACTGCTCGATGCGTTTGGGAAAGTCTGGGCTGTGGCGTTGGGCCACGGCTTCGCTGAACTGGTTTTGCCAGTGGGCGCGGTTGGCGATCCATTGCTGGTTCTGATCGCCCAGGGCGGTGGACCAGGCCGTTACCCGTTGGCGCTGGGCGTCGTTGAGCGGGCCGAGCCAGTCGTCAAGGCGTTTGACCATGCGTTCGCTGCGTTCCTGGATCTGCTCCTGCAACGTCGGCTTGAGGTATTGCTGCTGACGTTTGCGCTGGTCCTTGACGAAGGCGGCGTCCATGTCGGCGACTTGGTCGTCGCTCAGGCCTTGCAGCAGTTCGATGGCCGAGGGGGTGATTGCACGGGCGGTTTCGGCGATAGCGGCCTTGGCTTCCCGGGTGCGCTGTTGCAGGGCTTGGTCGGTCACCTGATTGGTCTGCACCATGGTTTCCAAACGGTCTAGCCAATCGAGGTAGCCGGGCAACTGGGTGGTGCAGTGCCAGGTCAGGTGTTCCTTGAGGCGTTCGTTGAACCAGTCTTTCTGTTCGCCGTTGATCTCCAGGTAATCGTTCAGGGTCCAGGGGATGATCAGGTCAAGGTTGCGGTAGGCCAGACCTACGCGGCTGCAGGCGGTGAGCGTCAGCAACAGGGCGATGAACATGGCGATGCGTGTGAACCAGCGCGACATGAGCGAGTCCTTGCAAAAACGTAAGTGTCTTGTTTGAGCATGGCAGGCGCGCGGCAGTTCAGCCGATTAATGCGTAACGTTTAGTAAAAAGGGTGGGCCATCTTGAGGGTCAGCAGGCTGTCGCATTCGCTGTTGTGGCCGGAATACGCCGAGCAACTGCTGCCGCTGAGGCTTGAGTCGCTGTAGATCAGATCCAGGTCGAGGCCCTTCCACGGACGGGAAATCTTCAATGACCAGTCGCTGAAGCTGCCTACATAACCGTTCTCGACCGAGACCGGTGTATTGAGCTGGTGGGTGGTGTATTTGGCGCTGATACCAATGCCGAACGGCACGTTGCCGCCCAGGTCGGCGAACAGCGTGCTGTTCTGTTTGTCCGGGTCGTTGCTCAGCGCCGCGCCGAAACGGCTGCCGAGCACGGTCAGGCCGCCGTAGAACTCCTGGCTGTCGAGGGTATCGACGGTAGGGTAGCTGTAGTGGATCAGGCCGACTTCGTAGCCCAGGGTCTGGTCGAAGGGTTGTTTAAAGCCTATGTAGGAATCCACCTCCAGATCAGCGGACACGCCTGCGCTGGGTGACCACTGGCCAACGTACCAGCCGCTGTCGTGGCTCAAATCCAGGCCACCATGAAACGAACCGGTGCTCGACGGCGTGACCAGGCCTTGGGCCATGCTGCGGCTGGGGGTGGTGCCCAGCTTGAGGTCGAAGTCGCCGAGTTCGCGTTGGAACACCTGCCCCTGGGCGAGGGAGCACGTCAGCAGGCTGATCGCCAGCGCAACAATAGGAATACGCATGCTTCACTCCATGAAATAGCGAGGAGCAGGAACTAAGCTGAAACGCTTGAGCTAGAGAGGTGCAAGGATACCGGCGAATGATCGGCAGCGAAGGCCGTTCGTCGATTCATACGAAATGGATAGGACGGGGAGGGTTCCAGTCCAAGCGCTTCGAAGCTCAAAGCGCTTTGGGACCAGGTGACGCGCAGGTTACTTCTTGCCCAGGCTGATCTGCTTGGATGGGCCGAATGTCTGGCCGCTGACGCCTTTGGCAATTTGCTGGATCTCGCCGCCGGACTTGAGGAACGCAGCGATCTGGTCGTTGATCGACTCGCTGGTTTCAACGGCTGGAGCTGGCTTTGATTTGCTGTTGGATGCTTTTACGCGCATGACGGCCATTAACCTGTAGATAATTAATTGGGCCAGGCATCGTACAGGAAATACTTGACAATTGCTTGGCAAATATTCTTCTGAAATATCGCTAGCGTGACGGAAATAATTGGCCGTTATCCGGCAATAATTGCCCTAAGCCTCTGTTTTAAATAACAACCGTGTGAAGAATATTGCGCCGAGAACGGATGACCCGCACCGTTACCGGCCTGACGAATGGCTATGCCTCGGACGAAAACCCAGGAAAATCAACGCTTGTGCCGGGCCTTCCAGGCAAACCTTGCGGGCAGCCACGAATCGCGCCGCAAAACCGGGTAGAATGCCGCCCACGCAATGAGGGTATTGGAAATGGCTTTAGTCGGGCGCTACAACAGTTTGCAAGTGGTTAAACACACTAACTTCGGTTTATATCTGGACGGCGGTGCGGACGGCGAAATCCTGCTGCCCAATCGATATATTCCCAAGGATATTCCCAGTGAAGATGAAGACTGGCTCAATGTTTTCATTTATTTGGACAGCGACGATAAATTGATCGCCACCACGGAAAAACCCAAGGTTCAGGTCGGTGAATTCGCCAGCCTGAAAGTGGTTGAGGTCAACAGCATCGGCGTGTTCCTGGACTGGGGCCTGCCCAAGGACCTGTTGCTGCCGTATTCCGAAGAAAAGCGCCAGATGACCGCCGGCGAATACTGCGTGGTGCACGTCTACCTCGACAAGCACACCCGCCGCATCACTGCCACGGCGCGCCTGGATCGTTATCTGGACAAGACCCCGGCCAACTACACGCCGGGCCAGGAAGTGGATTTGCTGGTCGCCGAAGCCACCGACATGGGGTTCAAGGCGATCATCAATAACAAGCACTGGGGCCTGATCCACAAGAATGAAATCTTCAAGTTCATGCGCGCCGGCATGCAGGAAAAAGGCTTCATCAAGGAAATCCGCCCGGACGGCAAGATCAGCCTGAGCCTGCAGCCGGTGGGCCAGGAGGCCGCCACCAGCCTGAACGCCAAGATCCTCGCCAAGTTGCGTGAGAACAACGGCACCCTGGCGGTCAGCGACAAGAGCGACCCGGCGCTGATCAGCAGCCTGTTTGGCGTGAGCAAGGGCAACTTCAAGAAGGCCATTGGTGCGCTGTACAAGAATGGGCAGATTGTCATTCATGTCGATCGCATTGAATTGAGCTAACTGCACACAATCCCTGTGGCGAGGGAGCTTGCTCCCGCTGGGCTGCGAAGCAGCCCCAAATCAGGTGCGCTCAATCAAAGCTGACACACCGAGGTTGCATGTTCGAAGGGGTCGCTTCGCGACCCAGCGGGAGCAAGCTCCCTCGCCACTGGTTGATCTTCGCTGTATACAAACTCCTGCACCTTTAGCATGCACCCGCGCCCTGTTCGTGGGCGTATGCCTGTTCCTGCGCGGCGTTCCGCTGCGCCACACACCCCGGTTTGTCTCACATCCTGCGCCTATGGCACGCATTCTGCGTAGCAACGCGTATACAAACCATGCCGGCTCCCGTGCGCAGTATGGTGAGCAGGTCGCTACGGGGGCACGGCGGTACTCAAAGGAGCCCCGCAATGTCCGAGCAATTGCCCAACGGCTACAGCCCCCGCCTCTATAACGAGGACCTGGGCCCGCTGCCGCAGAAATGGAATTGGTACAACATCTTCGCGTTCTGGATGAGTGATGTGCACAGCGTGGGCGGTTATGTCTTCGCCGCCAGTCTGTTCGCCTTGGGTCTGGCGAGTTGGCAGGTGCTTATCGCCTTGCTCGGCGGGATCTGCATCGTGCAGTTGATCGCCAATCTAGTCGCCAAGCCGAGCCAACAGGCGGCGGTGCCGTACCCGGTGATCTGCCGACTGGCGTTCGGGGTGTTCGGGGCGAATATTCCTGCGGTCATTCGCGGTTTGATCGCCGTGGCCTGGTACGGCATTCAGACGTATCTGGCCTCCAGCGCGCTGATCATCGTGGTGCTGCGGTTTTTTCCTTCGATGGAAGTCTACGCGACGCCGCATTTTGCCGGCTTGTCCTACCTCGGTTGGTTCGGTTTCCTCAGCCTGTGGTTTGTCCAGGCGCTGGTGTTCTGGACCGGCATGGAATCGATCCGCCGTTTTATCGACTGGGCCGGGCCGGTGGTGTACGCCGTGATGTTCCTGTTGGCCGGCTGGATCGTATGGAAGGCCGGTTGGAGCAACATCAGCTTCACTCTGGCGGAAAAGTCCCTGTCCGGCTGGCAGGCGTTCGGCCAAGTGATCGTGGCGACGGCCCTGGTGGTGTCGTACTTTTCCGGCCCGACCCTGAATTTCGGCGATTTCAGCCGTTACTGCCGGAGTATGTCTGACGTGCGCCGGGGTAATTTCTGGGGGCTGCCGGTGAATTTCCTGGCGTTCTCCCTGGTCACCGTGGTGATTGTTTCCGGGACCTTGCCGGTGTTCGGTGAAATGCTCCACGACCCGATTGCCACCGTGGCGCGCATCGACAACGACGTGGCGGTCTTGCTGGGTGCCTTTGCTTTTGTGACCGCCACCATCGGCATCAACATTGTCGCCAACTTCGTCTCGCCGGCCTTCGACTTCGCCAACGTCGCCCCCAGCAAGATCAGTTGGCGCGCCGGCGGCATGATCGCGGCGGTGGCGTCGATTTTCATCACGCCGTGGAACCTGTTCAACAACCCCGAAGTGATCCACTACACCCTGGACGTGCTGGCGGCGTTCATCGGCCCGCTGTTCGGGATCCTGCTGGTGGATTACTACCTGATCAAGAAACAGCAGATCGACGTCGATGCGTTGTTCAACGATGGGCCCAGCGGGCGCTATTACTACAGTGGCGGCATCAACTGGACGGCGGTCAAGGCGTTGATTCCGGCGACGCTGATGGGCGTGGCGATCACCTTCACCCCCGTGCTGCAACCGATGGCCAACTTTGCCTGGTTCACCGGTTGTTTCCTCGGCGGGGTGTTGTATTTCGCCTTGGCGCGACGCGAGCCGGCCACGCAGTCGAGCAAGGCGTTCAGCCCGGCCGGCCAGGCCTGATCAACGCAGGGCGGTCTGGGTGCAAGGGCTCGCCGCGCCCCGGCTGGCGGGCCGCAGCAACAGCCCGCCGGCCAGCACCAGGCCGCTGCCGGCAATGATCAGTGCCGGTTGCAGGCCGCCGCTGAAATGGCTGCTCAGCGCCGCCAGCAGGGGGCCGCTGAGTTGGCCCACGGCAAAGCAGGCGGTCAACAGGCCAGCGTTGCGCTGGGTGGCGTGGGGCGCCAGTTCCCGGGAGCGCAGCATCACCAACTGCATGCAGGCCAGGAACGGTGCGCCACACAGGATCACCCCCAGCGCCAGCCCCGGCCCGCTGCCCAGCAGGCAGGCAAATACCCCGGCGGCTTGCAACCAGAGCGTACCGATCAGCCAGTGGCCGGTGGTGTTCGGGTTCGGCCGCCGCCGGCTGACCAGCAACACCCCGCTGGCGGCGGCCAGGCCGAAGCAGGGCCAGAACAGATCGGCCAGCCATTGGCCGTGGAACTGCGCCGAGGCCATTTGCGACAGGAACGTCGCCGGAATGATGTAGCCCACGCCGTACAGGGCGTACACCACGCCCAGTCGTGCGATGCCCGCGTTCGGCGAAGGGGCGGTCGGCCCTGCGACAGGGGTTGCGACGGCCGGCTGCGGCAGGATCGGCAAGATCATCAGCAACATCGCCAAGGCCACACCGGCATACACCAGCCACAGGGTGGCGGAGGTCTGGCCCAGCAGGTTCGAGCCGAGGGCGAGCAGGCCGGTCAGGAAAATCCCCAGGCCCGGTCCGGCAAACACCAGGGCACCGAGCCGTGGCCGTCCCACCGCCGCGGCCAAGGGTTGGCTCAGGGCGGTGATCATCACCATCACCCAGGCGCTCGCCACGCCGGTGCCGAAGCGCAACGCCAGGTGCGGCCAGAAGCCCCAGGCCCAGAACGACGCCAGGGTCAGCAGCACGCACAGCCACAGGCCGCCGAGCAATCGCCGCCGCACCTGTTCCGGACGACGGGCGAACATCGCATCGAGCGCACCGATGAAGTATCCCAGGTAGTTGGCGGCGGCAATCAGACCGGCGGCGGTCAAGTCGACCTGACCTTCGCCGATCAAGTGAGGTAACTGGGGCGTCAGGGCGAAGCGGCCAATGCCCATGGCCATCATCAGCGCGATGAAACTGCCGAGCAGGCGAATAAGAGGTGACATGGTCGTTCTCCGGTGTCGGGGCGAATGACCGTCAGGCTAGGACTGATTGACTTTCATTAAAAATGAATAATAGTGAGTAACTTGTTCTTTTTTGGAGAAGGTCATGGAGTTCAGCCAACTGCGGATTTTCCAGGCCGTGGCCGAGGAAGGTTCCATCACCCGGGCCGCCGAGCGCCTGCACCGGGTGCCGTCGAACCTGTCGACCCGGCTCAAGCAGCTTGAAGAACAACTGGGTATGGACCTTTTCCTGCGGGAGCGTCAGCGTTTGCAGTTGTCGCCGGCAGGAAAAGTCCTGCTGGACTATGCGGCCAAGCTGTTCGCCTTGCACGACGAGGCCCATGCCGCCGTGCAGGGTGGGCAGCCGGCTGGGGATTTCCTGCTGGGCACGATGTACAGCACGGCGGCGACGCATTTGCCGGACCTGTTGGCGGCTTATCACCGGGCGTATCCGGCGGTGAACCTTCAAGTGCAATCGGGGCCCAGTGGTGAGCTGCTTGAAGGCCTGCTCACCAACCGACTCGACGCGGCACTGGTGGACGGCCCGCTGGAGCTCGCGGGGCTGGATGGCGTGCCGTTGTGCGACGAGCGGTTGGTGCTGATTACCGAGGCCGATCACCCGCTGGTACGCAGTGCCCTGGATGTGCAGGGCCGTGCGGTGTTCACGTTCCGGCGTGGTTGTTCGTACCGGATGCGATTAGAGGCCTGGTTTGCCCATGATCACGCGACCATGGGCCGGGCGATGGAAATCGAGTCTTACCAGGGGATGCTGGCGTGTGTGATCGCCGGGTCCGGGGTGGCGTTGATGTCCGAGTCGATGCTGGCGAGCCTGCCGGGCCGCGAGCGGGTAACGGTGCATCCGCTGGCCGAGCCGTTCGCCAGCGCCACCACCTGGCTGATGTGGCGCAAAGGCATGGTCGGAGCCAACCTGAACGCCTGGATTGAGTTGCAACAACAGGCCTGGCCGCGGGGGCCAATGCTCACGGCGCAATCGGCTTGAACTCCGGGAGGTGGATTTGGATCAATTCAGTAACAGATCATTGCAAACTGAGACGAGCATTGCGTAGAACATCGGACTATTATCAGTGCGAAGGGGCCACAGAAATCTGCCGCTCGCACCACCCTGAGGGGGCACCACGATGAAAGAGAAAATCCAGAACTGGCTTCACGACTTGGGTGTCGCGCTTGGCCTGATCGAACCGCCGATGCAACCGGTACCGATCCGCACCGATGACGAGCAACGCCGCCGCCAACCGCGCCGCCGGTAAATACACCGCAGAATTTACAGAGATCGCAGTTCCGGACCATTCAGTGAGATGGCCCGGAACTGCGATCTTTTTATTGGCGATGTGAACCCTGTGGCGAGGGAGCTTGCTCCCGCTGGGCTGCGAAGCAGACCCAAATCAGTCTCCTCAGCCCTTTCTGACACACCGAGGCGCCTGGCTTTGGGCGCGCTTCGCGCACCAGCGGGAGCAAGCTCCCTCGCCACGGGTACTGCGTCGTACCGGTTAGATCGCCTTGGCCACCGCACTCGGCCGTGGCGACAACACGCTCACCAGCACAAAACTCACCAGCGCCACGCTCAGGCTGTAGTAGATCGGGGTGTTGGCGTCCAGGCCGTCCTTGAGCATGAAGAACAGCGCGGTCAAGAAGCCCAGCGACATGCTGGTGATCGCCCCGGCGGTGGTGGCGCGTTTCCAGTAGATGGCGCCGATCAGCGGGATCAGCATGCCGCCCACCAGCAGGTTGTAGGCCAGGGTCAGGGCGCTGATGACGTCGCTGACCACCAGGGCGATCACCAGGACTACCGCCCCCATCAGCAGGGTCGCGATGCGGTTCTCGTGGACGTCGCCACTGCCGCCCTCACGGCCCTGGCGCAGGCGGGGCAGCAAGTCCTGGACCACCGTGGTGGACGCGGCGAGCAGGCCCGCCGCGGCGGTGGACATCAAGGCCGCCAGGGCCGCGGCGATCACCAGGCCGCGAATGCCGTTGGGGAGGCTGGTCTGCACCACGCTGGCGAAGGCGTTGTTGACGTTTTCCAGGTCCGGCAGCAAGACCTTGGCCGCCATGCCGATCAACGCCCCGGCCAGGCCATAGAGCACGCAGTACAGGCCGGCGGCGGTGCCGGCCACTTTGGCCACGCCTTCGCTGCGGGCGGTGAACACGCGCTGCCAGATGTCCTGGCCGATGAAGATGCCGAAAAAGTAGATCAGGAAGTAGGTGAGGATGGTGTCCCAGCCAATCGCGGTGAAGTCGAAGTAGCTGGCCGGCAGTTTAGCCACCATGGCATCCCAGCCGCCCGCGTCACTGATGGACATCGGCATCAAGAGGAACACCAGGCCAACGGTCATGATCAAGAATTGCACGATGTCGGTGAGAGTCAGCGACCACATGCCGCCGATGGTGGAATACAGCACCACCACGCCACCGCCCACCAGGATCGACACCCAGAACGGCAGGCCGAACAACACCTGCATCACGGTGCCGATGGCAATGGTCGAGGTGGCGCCGATCATCAGTGCGTAAACCAGCATGATCAGTGCACTGGCCTGGCGCGCCGCCGGGTTGTAGCGGCGTTCCAGCACTTGAGTCACGGTGTATATCTTGAGCTTGAGCAACGGTTTGGCGAGGAACAGGCTCAGGCCGACGATGCCCAGGCCGATGGCGCCGCACAGCCAGAACCCGGAAATGCCGTAGACGTAGCCCAGGCGCACGGTACCGATGGTGGACGCACCGCCCAGCACGGTGGCGGCCATGGTGCCCAGGTAAAAGCCCGGGCCGAGGTTGCGCCCGGCCACCAGGTAGTCGTCACGGGTCTTGGCGCGGCGCATGCCGTACCAGCCGAGGGCGATCATGCCGGCGGCGTAGATGAGAACGACGATTAAATCCAAAGCCATGATGGCGTGTCTCCGATTGTCTTTTTTATAGGATGTCGGGGCGATGCCTTCCCTGGCACCGCAACCTCAGTGCGAGCGTGCTTGTGTAACGAGGGTCAGACGGTCTGTCTGAGGGAGGGGCTATCGATTGGCGCCGAAGAACCTTTGCTCCGCGGATCATCCGGCCCATACACCGCCGCCGGTTCCGGGAACAACCCAAGCAGCACCAGATACACCACCGAAGCCAGGCCCAGGGTCACCGGCAGGCTGATGTCGATCCCGCCGGCCAATTCCCCCAGCGGCCCGACGAACTGCCCCGGCAGGTTGACGAAGCACAACCCCACCAGCGCACTGGGGATCCACGCCCCCAGGCCGCGCCAGTTCCAGCCGTGGCTGAACCAGTAGCGCCCGCCGGTTTCACCGCGGGTGAACACTTGCAGGTCATCCGGGCAGTAGAAGCCGCGGCGCACCAGCAGGCCGATGATCATGATCACCATCCACGGTGTGGTGCAGGTGATGATCAGCACGGCGAATGTGGATACGCTCTGCACCAGGTTCGCCGCGAAGCGCCCGATGAAGATGAAGGCAATCGACAGCACGCCGATCAGCAGCGTGGCCTTGACCCGTGACAGCACCCGTGGAAACACGCTGGACATGTCCAGGCCGGTGCCATACAGCGATGTGGTGCCGGTGGACATGCCGCCGATCACCGCGATCAGGCACACCGGCAGGAAGAACCAACCCGGCGAAACCGCCAGCAGCCCTCCCACGTAGTTGTTGGCCGCGATGTAGTCCGGCGCCTTGATCGCCACGATGGTGGCGGTGGCGAGGCCGAACAGGAACGGGATCAATGTCGCCAGTTGTGCCGCGATCACGGCCAGCATGATGCGGCGCTTGGGCGTGTTGCGGGGGATGTAGCGCGACCAGTCGCCCAGGAACGCTCCGAAGGAGATCGGGTTGCTCATGGCTACCAGCGCCGCGCCGATGAAGGCAGCGTAGAAGCCCGGCTGGCCGAGGCTGACCGTGCCGGCGAACTGGCTGTCGAAGGTCGGTGCGAAGGCGAAAATGCCCAGCAGGAACAGCAGGCTGGCGGCCCACACGGCAATGCGGTTGACCCACAGCATGAAGCGGAAGCCGTAGATGCACACCGTCAACACCAGCAGGGCGAACAAGCCGTAGGCCAGGCCCAGGCTCAGGTCGGTTTCCGGCACGCCGACCAGCCGCTTGGCGCCGCCGATCAACGCATCGCCCGAGCTCCACACCGACAGCGAGAAAAACGCGATGGCAGTCAGCAATGAGAGGAACGAGCCGACGATGCGCCCGTGCACGCCGAAGTGCGCACCGGAAGACACCGCGTTGTTGGTGCCGTTGAGCGGGCCGAACAGGCCCATCGGCGCGAGAATGATCGAACCCACCAACACGCCCAGCACAATCGCCCAGACTCCGGCCTGGAACGACAAGCCGAACAGCACCGGGAAACTGCCGAGTACGGCGGTGGCGAAGGTATTGGCGCCGCCGAAGATCAGGCGAAACAGGTCGCCCGGGCCGGCGGTGCGTTCGTGGTCCGGGATCTGTTCGACCCCGTTGGTTTCAATGTGCGTAAGGCTTTTATCGTTATTGTTATGCATGATCTGCTCCGATCATCGAGGCGCATTCATCGAATGTGAATGTCGCCTGTTGCTAAGGGGATGGCAGCCCTTCCGGTATTGCGGACAAATGTTCGTGACAGGCCAGCCATAGGCCTTGTTGTTCTTGGCGAAACACAATGGTTTCGCGCTCCTGGCTACGGTGAAGCTCCCCTTGCATGCGCAGCTCGGTGGCCACGTCATGGATGAAAATCGCCACGTCCCCTTGCAGGCTGACGAAGGCGTTGCTCGAGGTGCAGTTCAGCACCTCGAAGCCATCCTCGGACCGCCAGCGATCCCACAACGCCTGGTAGGCATTGCGTGACAGCAGGGGCTGTTCAAGGGTGTAGAACACGAAACTCGCATCGGCCGTGAACGCACCGAAGTAGGCGTCGCGGTCATTGCGGGCGAAGGCCGACACCAGTTCCGCGGCGGCCTTGAGGATTTGATCTCGATCGTTCATGACTGCACCTCAGCGATGGACCACGCCGGGCAGTACGCAGAGCATCTCGTACAGCAGGTTGGCGCCCAGCAGCGAGGTGTTGCCGGTGGTGTCGTACGGCGGCGAGACTTCTACCAGATCGCAACCGACCAGGTCGAGGCCCTGGCAGCCCCGCACGATTTCGATCGCCTGGATGGTGGTCAGGCCGCCGATTTCCGGGGTGCCGGTGCCGGGCGCCCAGGCCGGGTCGATGCCGTCGATGTCGAAGCTCAGGTAAACCGGGCCACCGCCGACTTTCTCGCGCACTTCGGCCATCAACGGCGCTAGGGATTTGTGCCAGCACTCTTCGGCCTGGACCACGCGAAAGCCCTGGTTGCGGCTCCAGTTGAAATCATCGGCGGTGTAGCCCTGGGCCCGCAGGCCGATCTGTACTACGCGGTCGCAATCGAGCAGGCCTTCTTCTACGGCGCGGCGGAAGGTGGTTCCGTGAGCGATCTTCTCGCCGAACATGTGGTCGTTCACATCGGCATGGGCGTCGATGTGCACCAGGCCGACCTTGCCGTGTTTCTTGTGGATCGCCCGCAGGATCGGCAGGGTGATGGTGTGATCGCCGCCCAGGGTCAGGGGGATGACGTTGTGTTCGAGGATCTTGTGGTACGACTCTTCGATGATCCGCACCGCGTCCAGCAGGTTGAAGGTGTTGATCGCCACATCGCCGATGTCCGCCACCGACAGTGAGTCGAACGGCGCGGCGCCGGTGGCCATGTTGTAGGGGCGGATCATCACGGATTCGGCGCGGATCTCGCGAGGACCGAAGCGGGTGCCGGCGCGCAGGGAGGTGCCGATGTCCAGCGGCACGCCGACGAAAGCGGCGTCCAAGCCAGCAGCGGTTTGCAGATGGGGGAGTCGCATCATGGTGGCGATGCCGCCGAAGCGCGGCATTTCGTTGCCGCCCAGTGGTTGGTGAAGAGTCTTGTCCACGGGTAGGGCCTCATCGCTGTTTTATTTATCAGGGGCCGATTCTGCGAAAAGCCGTTGCCGTGAAGAATCGCTGTCGGCAAATACTTAGTTCAGATTTTTCTAAACTAATGGCGGACGGGACGATAGACTCCCAACCCGTGCAGTACCCCGTGTGGTCTGGGGGACATGGTGCCCCTGTGGCGAGGGAGCTTGCTCCCTCGCCACAAAAGCTCTGCAAGTTCTATGTCCCTTGAGTTCAGGAGTATCTGATGGCCAACGCTCTACCCGACCTGAAACTGCTGCGCATTTTCGTCAGCGTGGTCCGGCACCAGGGGTTCGCCAATGCCCAGCACGAGCTCAATCTGTCCACATCGGCCATCAGCACCTACATGAGCCAGCTGGAATCGGCCCTGGGCCTGGTGCTGTGTCATCGCGGCCGGGGTGGGTTCAGCCTGACCAGCAAGGGCGAGCTGTTCCATCAGGAAACCCTGCGCCTGTTGGGCGAGCTCGAAGGGTTCGAGCAATACGCTGCGGCCCTCAAGGGTGAGTTGCGTGGCACGCTGAACCTGGGAGTGATCGACTCCACGGTCAGCGACCAGGCCTTGCCGTTCGCCGAAGCCATCGGTGCCTACAGCCAGGAACATCCGGCGGTGCATTTGCACCTGTCGGTCATGAGCCCTTACGAGCTGCAACTCGGCGTGCAGGACAACCGCCTGGACCTGGCCATCGGTGCGTTTTCCACGCGCATGAGCGGGCTGGTCTACATGCCGCTGTACCGTGAGCAGCACTGGTTGTATTGCAGCAACCGCCACCCGTTGTTCAACGAGCGGCGCATTCCCGAGCAGGTCATCACCCAGCAACGCATGGTCGGACGCGGTTACTGGAGCCAGGCCGAACTGGCCCGCCACGGCTTCAAGCACAGCGCGGCGACGGTGGAGAGCATGGAGGCGCAGTTGATCCTGGTGCTGTCCGGTGCCTACGTCGGCTACCTGCCTGAGCACTACGCCCAGGCCTGGGTCGACAAGGGCGACTTGCGCGTGCTGTTGCCAGCGACCTTCGGCTATCAGGCGCCGTTTTCGATGATCGTGCGCCGTGGTCGCAGCCGCGAGCCGCTGATCCAGACGTTCCGTGATTTGCTCAAAGCTCAACTGAATCAGGCCTGACCATGTCCAGAATCCAATGCCCGCGTTGCCACAGGCCACAAAGCCATTGCCTGTGCCCGCTGATCCCCAGCCTCGACAGCCGCACCCGCGTTTTGCTGTTGCAGCATCCCAGTGAAGTGAACCACGCTTTGAATACCGCCCGGCTGGCGGCGTTGGGGCTCAATAATGCCGAGTTGATCGTGGGCGAGGTGTTCGAAGATTTGCCACGGCTGCTCGATCAACCGGGTTATCAGGTGCGGTTGTTGTTTCCCGGTGACGAGGCTCTACCGTTGCAGGCCCGCGCCCCGTCCGATGAGCCGATCCTGCTGGTCGTTCCGGATGGCACTTGGCGCAAGGCGCGCAAGTTGCTGCACCTAAACCCCTTGTTGGCGGCGCTGCCGAGGGTGACGCTGGCTGAAAGCGGGGTGTCCCGTTATCGCTTGCGCAAGGCGCCGGGGCCGGGGGCGTTGTCGACGGTGGAGGCGATTGTCCAGGCGTTGCAGACGCTGGAGGCGCCGACGAGTTTCGAACCGTTGTTGAGGCCCTTCGAAGCGCTGATCGAAGGGCAGATTGTGGCGATGGGGGAGCAGACCTATCAGCGTAATCATGCTGGAAAATAGTTGTTGTTCTCGCAGGCCCCTTCGCGAGTAAGCCCGCTCCCACAGTTGATTTGTATGAACACTGAATTTGCGGCTACAGGTGATCAAATGTGGGAGCGGGCTTGCTCGCGAATGCGATAGAACATTCAGTGAAGATTCAAACCAGAACTACCGCTCACGCATCGCCTCGGTCCGCGCCTTCAACACCGGCTTGAGCAGGTAATCCAGGACACTTTTCTCCCCAGTAATGATGTCCACCGTCGCCACCATCCCTGGGATGATCAGCAATGGTTTGGCATCTCCACCCAAGTGGTTTTTGTCAGTGCGCACCTGGATCAGGTAGAAGCTGTTGCCCTTGTCATCGGTGATGGTGTCGGCGCCGATCAGTTCGAGTCTGGCGCTCAGCCCGCCATAGATCGTGTAGTCGTAGGCGCTGAACTTGACCATGGCTTTCTGCCCCGGGTGCAGGAACGCCACGTCCTGGGGGCGGACCTTGGCTTCGATCAGCAGGTTGTCTTCCAGGGGCACGATTTCCACCATGTCGTTGCCCGGCTGCACCACACCGCCGATGGTGTTGACCTTCAGTTGCTTGATCACCCCATGCACCGGCGAGACCACCGTCGTGCGGGTCACGCGGTCGTCGATGGCGATGCTCGAGGCGGTGATTTTCGACAGTTCGGTGCGTTTCTCGTTGAGGTCCTTGGCCGCCTCGGAGCGGAAGGTCTGTTCCGATTCGTCGATCTTGCTCTTGATCTCGTTGATCGCCGATTCGGCCCGGGGAATCGCCAGGGTGGTGGCGTTGAGCGAACCGCGGATTTCCACCGCGCTGCGCTTGAGCCGCAGGATCTCCACCGGCGACACGGCCCCGGTGCGCACCAGTGGCGCGGACATGTTCATTTCTTCCTGCAACAAGGCCAGGGCGGAGCTGAACTGGCCTTGCTTGGAGCGAAACTCGGCCAGCTCCTGGGTCTTCTGCCGCAGTTGTTCGGTCAGGGTCCGTTGTTCACTGGCCAGGCGCCGCTGGCGCTGTTCATACAGCGAGCGCTCGTCCTCGGCCACTTGCGGGGCCTTGGCGATCACCTCGGCTGAAAGCTTGAAAGGCCGGCCCTCGGCCTCGGCCGACAAGCGTTCGACCTGGGCAGTCAAGGCATAGCGGTCGGCTTCGCTCTCGCCCTTGTTCGATTGATAGCGCGTGTCGTCCAGGCGCAGCAGGGTGTCGCCCTTGTTTACCATCTGGCCTTCGCGCACGAATATCTCGGTGACGATGCCGCCCTCCAGGTTCTGGATCACCTGAATTTTGCTCGACGGAATCGCCTTGCCTTCGCCGGTGGTGACTTCCTGCAAGACCGCCAACTTCGCCCAGACCAGCCCGGTGATGATCAACCCGGCGGCCAGCCATACGGTAACCCGCGAGCGCCGGGGCGAATCCTGCAGCGTGGCGCCGGCGGTTTCCGGCATGAACTCGCTTTCGGCGCTTTTGCTGAAACTGCCGAAGTAGCTTCGGGCGGCGGAATCCGGTGTTTGAGCAGACATGGGCGGTACCCGTCAGTTAAGTGAAATGGAGCCGGTCGCTGCTTTTTAGAAAAGAGCGGGGTGCTGCTTTTTGTGGCGAGGGAGCTTGCTCCCGCTCGGCGGCGAAGCCGTCGTAAAACCTGTCGATGCGGTCCGTCTGACACAATCGGGTGAATGGCTTTGGGGCTGCTTCGCAGCCCAGCGGGAGGAAGCTCCCTCGCCACAGATGTTGTGTGGGCTGTTAAACCGCCGCGGAGCCTACCCGTCCCTTGCGCAATGCATCGATGACGGCATCCTTCGGCCCGTCCGCCACGATCCGGCCGTTATCCAGCACCACCAACCGGTCCACCAGGCTCAGCATCGAGGTGCGGTGAGTGACCAACAGCACCGTCTTGCCCTGTACATGGGTGTGAAGCTTCTGCCGCAGGGCGTCTTCGCTGCTGTTGTCCATGGCGCTGGTGGGTTCGTCCAGCAGCAGGATCGGCGGGTCGAGCAACAAGGCCCGGGCCAGCAGCACGGCTTGGCGTTGGCCGCCGGACAGCAACTGCCCACGCTCGCCCACCGGACGGTCGAAACCTTGGGGATGTTGGCGCGCCAGTTCGGTGACACCGGTCAGTTCCGCCACTTCCAGCATGCGCGCATCGCTGATGTAGCGCGCGCCCAGGGTGAGATTGTCCCGCAGGCTGCCGGCCAGCAGCGGCAGGTCATGGGCGACGTAGCCAATCTGTTGGCGTAGGTCGGCGACGTCCAGTTGCCGCAGGTCCAGGCCGTCCAGCAGCAACTGGCCTTCCTCCGGTGCATAGAAACCCATCACCAGCCGTGCCAGAGTGCTTTTGCCCGAGCCACTGCGGCCGATGATCCCGACCCGTTCGCCGGGCTTGAGGCTGAAACTGACATTGGTCAGCGCCGGGGCGCTCTGGCCGCTGTAGTGGAACGTCACGCCGCTGACGTCCAGGGCACCCTGCAATTGGGTACGGTCCAGGGGCCGCTGCTTGGCGTCGCGCTCCTGGGGCAGCGCCATCAAGGCATCGGTGCTGCGCATGGTGAGCTGGGCCTGCTGGTAGCGGGTGATCAGCCCGGCGATCTGCCCGAGCGGGGCGAGCACCCGGCTGCCGAGCATGTAGGTCGCCACTAGCGCGCCGACGCTGAGGTTGCCGGCAATGATGCTGTAGACCCCGGCGACGATGGTCGCCATGCCCGCCAGTTGTTGCAGGAACAGGGTGCCATTGGTCGCCAGTGCCGAGAGGTTGCGCGCATGGCTGTCCAGGCGGGTGAGGGCGCCATGGGTGCTTTCCCATTGATGCTGGCGCTCGCTTTCGGCGCTGCAGGCCTTGAGGGTTTCCAGGCCACCGAGGGTTTCGATCAGCAATGCCTGGCGCTGGGCGCCGAGGGCCAGGCTTTTCTGCACGGTGTCGCGCAGGCGCACCTGGATGATCATGGCGAAGACGATGGTGATCGGAAACGCGATCACGGGAATCACCACCAGCCAGCCGCCCAGCAGGCCGATCACGACCAGCATCAGCAGGGCGAAGGGCAGGTCGATCAGGCTGGTGAGGGTCACCGCCGTGAGGAATTCGCGCAGGCCCTGGAAGTCGTGGATGCTCTGGGCGAAGCCGCCGATGGTCACCGGCTTGGCCTTCATCGCCATGCCAGTGATGCGTTCGAACAGGGTGGCGGACAGAATCACGTCGGTTTTCTTGCCGGCGGTGTCCAGCAGATGGGCGCGCACCACCCGCAGCACCAGTTCGAAGCCGGTGCCGATCAACAGCCCCACGGCCAGCACCCACAAGGTGGACGTGGCCTGGTTCGGCACCACGCGGTCGTAGGTCTGCATGACGAACAGCGGCACCATCAGCCCCAGCAGGTTGATCAGGAAACTCGCCAGGATCGCGTCGCTGTACAGCCAGCGCGACAATTTCAAGGTGTCGCGAAACCACGCCTCGACCCTCGGCACCAGGGGCGCGCGCAGGTCTTCGAGTTCATGGCGAGGCCGGGCGAATAGCGCCTGGCCGCTGTAATCGGTGGTCAGTTCCTCGCGGCTGACCCACTGCTCGCCGCCATCGGCTTCGCTGGGCAGGATCAGCGCTTTGCCATCCTCGCCCCAGCGCCGCAATACCGCGCAGCGCCCCCCCGCCAAGATCAGCATCACCGGCAGGTTCAGGGGGGAGATGTCCGCCAGCTCACGACGCAACAAGCGCGCCTGCAAGCTCGCCCGGGCCGCTGCGCGGGGCAGCAGGTCCAGGCTCAAGCGTTGGTGCGCCATAGGGAGCCCGGCGCTGAGGCTGGCGCGGCTGACCGTCGCGCCATGGAGTTTGCAGAGGATCAACAGGCCGTCCAGCAAGGGATCATCGAAGTTCAGGCGCGGATCGACGCCAGGGGTTGTGGGTTCCATGCTGGTCACAGTGTTCGCTCCCATTTTTTTTCGAGGGGGCTACTTCAGTTCCGGCAGCCGTGCCTGGTTCTTGACTTCGGTTTGCGCGACCGCATCGGCCGGCAGCACGATCCGTTGTTTGTGCAACAGCAGGCCCATGTTCGCCAGCACGCGGTACATCGAGTATTCCTCGGTGTAACGCACTTCGGTGTAGCGGCGGTTGGCGTTGTACAGCTCGTTTTCGCTGTCGAGCAGGTCGAGCAGGGTGCGCTGGCCGAGACCGAACTGATCCTGGTACGCGGCGCGCACACGGGCGGTGGTGTCGGCGTATTCGCGGGCGGTGGGGGTCTGTTTACGGGCGTTGAGCATCGCGTTCCAGGCCAGGCGCGTATCTTCGTTGAGCTGGCGCAGGGCGTTGTTGCGGATGTCCATGGCCTGGTTGATCTGGTGGGCATTGGACGCCAGCCGTGCCTTGTCGCTGCCACCGCGGAACAGGTTGTAGTTCATCACCACACCCACACGCCAGTTGTTGTCGTGGCCTTCTTCGCCGCCGAGGTTGTTGTTGGCGCCCACCGCAGCCTCGGCATCGAAGCGCGGGTAGAACGGCGACTTCGCCACTTCATATTGGCTCTCGGCGGACTGTATGTCGGCCTGGGCCGATTTCAGGTACGGGTTGTTATCCACCATGCTTTGCTGGGCTTCGCGCAGGTCGGCGGGAATTTCGCCTTTGGTCGAGGGCGGTGCCTCCAGCTCATCGGGCATGCGTCCGACCACGCTGTAGAAGTTCGCCTCGGCGTCAGCCAAGTCCACCTGGGCGGTGTCGTAGTTGTTTTCCGCCAGGGCCCGACGGGCATTGGACTGGTCGGAGTCGGCCGTACTGCCCACCCCACGCTCGGTGCGCAGGCCGATCTGGTCGTTGACCCGCAGGTGCGCCTGCAGATTGTTCTTGGCCAGCGTCACCAACTCACGACGCTTGAGCACTTCCAGGTAGACCTCGATGGTACGCAGCGCCAGATCCTGGGCGGTGCCCTGGGCGTAATAGGCTCGGGAATTAACCACGCCCTGGGTGCGTTGCACTTCATTGGCGGTGTTGAACCCGTCGAAGATCATCTGCCGCAGGCGCAGCTCCGATTGGGTGTAGGTCAGGATATTGGTGTGGTGGTTGCCCAGGGCACGGGTGTTGGTGTTGTCGCTGTAGCCACGGCCGTAACCGGCATTCAGATCCACCGATGGGAAAAAGCCCCCTCTGGCGACCTTGACGTCTTCATTGGCCGACAGACGGCTGTCCACCCGTTGTGCCAGTTCCGGGTGAGTCGCGATGGTGCTCTGGATCGCCTCTGTCAATGACATGGCCTGCGCCTGAGAAGAGCAGGCCATGGCCAGCAAAACCGCGCTGCAGAGGGGGGTTAGAACGCGCATGGGGTGCATCTCCTGAGGTCTGTAGTACTTCGCTTGTCGCCAAAATATTGACGTGTTTAAGATCAAAACCGTTTCAACCTTGTAACAACACAGCTAAGAACATCCTGAGCAAAACCTAAGAAGAATTTCTCATAAGGCTTATGCCGAAAAAAACTTATGAGCTTGAAAAAAACCGGCACATTGTTCAAAGCGAAAGCCTTTGAATCTGCGGGTTATGACGGCTTTTAGGCGTCAATAAAAGTTCCACGCAGATTTTTACGCAATGTGAAGAAGTGCCGAAAGGGCGATGCGGGAAGTGGTTTTTGGTGACGGTTTTTTGTCGTTTAGGCGAATTGCCAGCACCTTCTGCTTTCGCGAAAGCTGGCAGATTTTCCAGCTTTTGGGTCGCCAACCTGAGGACGAATTCTTCACCCAGACAGGTGCCGATTGCGGTCGGCAACGGAGGAAATGCACATGGCAGCGCTCATTGGTATCGTCAGCAAAGTGGTCGGGCAAGTTTTCGCAGAAGCGGCTGGTGGCCTGCGGCGGCCTTTGGTCGAAGGCGATCGGCTCTATGCCGGCGAACACTTGGTCACCGGTGCCGAAGGGGCCGTGGCTGTTCATCTGCAGAACGGCCAGTCGTTGACCCTGGGCCGCGAAAGCAACCTGACCCTGACCCCGCAGCTGCTGGCCAACCATGCGCCTCATGTCGACACGCCCGACACGACGACGCCGAGTGACGCGCAACTGACCGATGTACAAAAACTGCAGCAAGCCATCGCCGCCGGTGCCGACCCGACCCAGACCGGCGAAGCCACGGCCGCCGGACCCGAAGGTGGCAATCCGGGGGGCGTGGGCGGTGGGCACAGTTTTGTGCTGTTGGAAGAAGTCGGCGGGGAGGTCGATCCGCTGATCGGTTTTCCGACGGCCGGGTTCAACGGGATTCCCGAATTTCCCCAGCTACGCTTGGCCGGTGACCCGGATAATACCGGCGATGATGCAACCCCACCGGTAACCCCTGAGACGCCGGACAACCCCGTGACCCTCGACGGGGTCACTGTAGAGGGCGGCGAACTGACCACCAACGAGGCCAATCTGGCCGATGGTTCGGCCAGCAATCCGGGGGCGCTGGTGCAAAATGGCACCTTCACGGTATCCGCGCCTGACGGGCTGAGCAGCCTGAGCATCGGCGGCATCAACGTGATCAGTGGCGGCGTGCCCGCAGGCTTTCCTCAAACCATCACGTCGGCGCTGGGCAACACGTTGACCATCACGGGCTATGACCCGACCACGGGGGTGGTCAGTTACACCTACACCCTGACGGACAATGAAACCCATCCTGTCGGCGGCGGTGCCAACACCATTACCGAGCAGTTCCCCGTGGTGGCCGTCGACACCGACGGCGACACGGCCACCGGCACCCTGGACGTCAACATCACCGATGACGTGCCCCAGGCAATCGACGACAGCCATGCGAACACGGCGTCGGAAACCCTGGTCACCCTCACCGGCAATGTATTGCCCAACGACCACCAGGGCGCCGACCGGATTCCCACCGGCCCCGACAGCGGGCCGATCATTGGCGGGACGTTCACCGGCACCTACGGCACCCTGGTGCTCAACCCCAACGGCACGTACACCTACACCCTGAACACCAGCGATCCGCAATTCGTCGCGTTGCATGGCGGGGGCAGCGGTACCGAGACCTTCACCTACACGCTCACCGACGCCGATGGCGACACCAGCACCGCGAACCTGGTGCTGCAAGTGCACAACAACGACGACCCGGTGATCATCACCGGCCTGGATACCGAGGGCGGTGAACTGTCACTGCAAGAGAAAAATCTCAGCGACGGCAGCAGCCCGGACGTGTCGGCCCTGACCCAAAGCGGCACCTTCACGGTCACCGCGCTGGACGGTGTGCAGACTCTGAGTGTGGGTGGGATCAATGTGGTGACGGGCGGCGTGGCGGCCGGTTTCCCACAGTCGATTACCACCGCGCTGGGCAACACCTTGACCATCACTGGCTTCAACGCCGCTACCGGTGTAGTGAGTTACAGCTATACCTTGCTGGACAACGAAGCCCATCCAAACGCCAACGGCGCCAACAGCGTTAGCGAGCAATTCACCGTAGTTGCCACCGACGATAACGGCACCACCGCCAACGGTAACCTCGACGTGAACATCGTCGATGACCTGCCTAAAGCCGTGGACGACAGCAACTCCGGTACCGCCTCGGAAACCAACCTGACCCTGACCGGCAGCGTGCTGACCAACGACACCCAAGGCGCGGATCACGTGGCATCCGGCCCAATCACGCCCGGGACGTTTACCGGCACCTACGGCACCCTGGTGCTTAACGCCGACGGTTCCTACACCTACACCCTGAACACCGCCGATGCCGATTTCAAAGGCTTGCACGGCGGCGGCAACGGCAGCGAAACCTTCACCTACACACTGACCGACGCCGATGGCGACACCAGCACCGCGAACCTGGTGCTGCAAGTGCACAACAACGACGACCCGGTGATCATTACCGGCCTCGACACTGAAGGTGGCGAGCTGTCGTTGCAGGAGAAAAACCTCAGCGACGGCAGCAGCCCGGATGCATCGGCCCTGACTCAAAGTGGCACGTTCACCGTGACCGCGCTGGACGGCGTGCAGACCCTGAGCGTGGGCGGCATCAACGTCGTCACTGGCGGCGTGG
>NZ_FPJC01000037.1:0-34776 GCF_900119265.1 Pseudomonas sp. NFACC04-2 | reverse complement strand
GGTATAAAACCACAACTTGCACTCGTAGCTCAGCTGGATAGAGTACTCGGCTACGAACCGAGCGGTCACAGGTTCGAATCCTGTCGAGTGCACCAAACACCAAAAAGCCCGCGTTTAACGCGGGCTTTTTGCTGTCTACGATTTGCCTTTCACGCACCCCCTTTCATCGAACACGACCTCTGCGCTGCGACCTTTCTTCGCCTTGTAGGTATACCGTGTGCTCGAATTTCGAATCTTGATTGAGTCTGGCTTGCCCAAGGCGCTCTCGACGTCCTGTTGGCTCATGCCGACGACGATTCGTCGTTCCAGAATGGCATCGCGGCGTTGCCTGGCATCGATGAGGTTCCCGCAGCGGTCCTGGAACTGGCCGACCACGGTCGGCTCCTTGCGTGTGATTGTGTTGCCGGATGTTTGCCAGCGCTCCGCTTCGGGCAGCATCGCCTTGGTCGTCGGCTCGATCGAACCTGGGCTGTAGGGATGGATCTGCTGCAGTGACAGGGTTTCACCCGGGCCACAACTCAAGGTGGTGAATGTCACGTGCCCCGCGAGGCTTTCGCAGCGATGCACGGTTTGCCCGGCGGCCCACAAAGGCAGGCAGGGCAGGCTGGCGAGCAGGAACAGGTAGTGGTTGATGGGCATCCGGTCGTCCTCCTTGACGGTGCAGGAGAACAGGGTAGTCGCCGCATTTCTGTCGAGGCATGTGTTTTCTTTTCCGGATAAGTCGTCGTAAAGCGCAAGGTTCAGCCTGCGTTCAGGTTTGTCTCGCAAGCGCTTGTTCTTGCCATGATTTTTTAGCGTTTTAAAGCGTCAAGCGGTGTATGATTGCGCCCGTCAGCCCCGCCGGGGCTTTGGAATATCTCCATGGACTTACCCAGTAGTTACTCAATATTTAGTTTTGCCAATCATGAATTAACTGATTGATCCTTCCGGCGTGCTCCACTGCTGGGAGTGGAGTTCGCCTATGACCCAAGTAGAAGTAAAAAAAACGCAGGAAAGCCTTCAGGATCGTCTCGCTCAAGTCGTTGAGCTGCTGCAGCGCCAGCGGGTCGTCGAAGAGCTGACGCATCGCCAGGAAGGCCCGAATCATGACCGGGTCGAGAACCTGGTCCACCGGCAGAATCTCGTCGAGCTGCAACGCAAGCTCGATGATCTGCACTCCGCCGACGTCGCCTACATTCTTGAAGCCTTGCCCCTGGAAGAGCGTCTGACGGTCTGGCAGTTGGTCAAGGCTGATCGAGACGGTGACATCCTGCTCGAAGTGTCGGACTCGGTTCGGGAAACCCTGATCGCCGACATGGATGATCACGAGTTGCTGGCGGCGGCCAAGGAAATGGACGCCGACGAACTCGCCGACCTTGCGCCCGAACTGCCACGGGACGTTGTCCACGAACTGATGGAAGCCCTCGATGGCCAGCAACGTGAGCGTGTGCGCTCGGCGTTGTCCTATGACGAGGAGCAGGTCGGTGCGTTGATGGACTTCGAGATGGTGACGATCCGCGAGGATGTCAGCCTTGAAGTGGTCTTGCGCTACCTGCGTCGCCTCAAGGAACTGCCTGGCCATACCGACAAGCTTTTCGTGGTCGACTACGACGGCGTGCTCAAGGGCGTGCTGCCCATCAAGCGTTTGCTCGTCAACGACCCGGAAAAGCAAGTGGCTGAGGTCATGGCCAGCGATCCGGTGAGCTTCCACCCGGACGAAGACGCCTACGATGCGGCCCAGGCATTCGAACGTTATGACTTGATTTCTGCACCGGTGGTTGACAAGAACGGCAAGCTGATCGGCCGTCTGACCATCGATGAAATGGTCGACTTGATTCGTGAGGAAAGCGAAAGCGAAGTCCTCAACATGGCCGGTCTGCGCGAAGAAGAAGACATCTTCGCCTCGGTCTGGAAGTCCCTGCGTAACCGCTGGGCCTGGCTGGCGATCAACCTGATCACGGCGTTTGTCGCTTCCCGGGTCATCGGCCTGTTCGAAGGCTCCATCGAGAAGTTGGTGGCGCTGGCGGCGCTGATGCCCATCGTCGCCGGTATTGGCGGCAACTCCGGTAACCAGACCATTACCATGATCGTCCGTGCCATGGCGCTGGACCAGGTCAGCACCGGCAATACATCACGATTGATGCGCAAGGAACTGGCGGTCTCCTTGATCAACGGCGTGATTTGGGGTGGGGTGATTGGTGTGGTGGCTTACCTGCTTTATGGCAGCTGGTCGCTGGGGGTGGTCATGACGGCGGCAATGACGCTCAACCTGCTGCTGGCGGCATTGATGGGGGTCTTGATCCCCATGACCCTGGCCCGCATGGGGCGCGATCCTGCCATGGGTGCCAGCGTCATGATTACCGCTGTGACCGATAGCGGCGGGTTCTTCATTTTCCTGGGATTGGCGACGATTTTCCTGCTCTGATCGCTCATCGAGAAACCCGCCTGTTTGGCGTAGAACTGTTCGCTTGGAAAAAACGGCGCTTCTTTCAGAAATGGGAAGCGCCGTTTTTTTGCGCTTCTTTCGATTGGTGGGCGTCGAGATCAAGCGTTCAAAGCAAGAGCAGCCGGCAGGTCCAGCCGCTATGCAACGGCGCCACCGCTATCGCGAGCAAGCTCGCTCCCACATGGGGTTGCGGGTGATTGACCAAGTGCTTCTATCGGGCCTGGCCAAACGCCAGGCAAAAAAAAGCCAGCGCTAGGCTGGCTTGAGTGTTTTGGCTGTGATCAGGTCGCTTCTGCGGCCATCTCTACGTCATGGGCGATCAGCGAAACGAGGGCGTTCTGCTGACGATGGGAGAGTTGTCGGAAGCGTTGAAGCAGCTCGCGCTCATGCAAAGACAGCTCGGGGCTGTCCAGGCGCATGCTCAGCTCTTCACCCAGTGCGCCTTCCTGAATCAGGCTTTGCTCCAGGCGCGCAATGATTTCAGAGTTCATGCTGCGATGATGATTACGAGCCACCTCGGCAATGCGTTCCCGCATTCCGTCTGGCAGACGCACGACGAACTTGTCAGCCGTACGGCTGGAATAAATTGCCTTTGTCATTGGGCGCATATTTATTTAACCGGTTAGTTCAGGGGAGCGGTTCTCGGGATTGGCCGCAGGATGTCGATAGGACAAGCTCCACTGCCAAATGTTCAACCTGAATTGTTAAGAGGCCCGCATCATGCCTCAAAATTGCCAGATCATTGGCGCCAATTCTGTGACAAATTCTGATCCGGGTAAAGGCGTTATGCCAGCACCTTTCATCAAAAAATGCGGACTGGTTGGAAAAAAACAACAGGTTCGCATTTTGTGACCATCGGATCGTGTCGATGTGCCATACCGTCTGGCGGATAACGGAAATGGACCAAACACACTTGCCGTCCCTGTCTTGTACAGGATAGTGGCAAATGGCCGATTTACTAGGATAAACACGCCAGGGGCAGATGAATGGCGGCACGGGGCCAGCCGCTGGGCGTTGTCAGCCTTCCAAGCAGCACCATTTGCCTACACTTAAAAAACAGCGACGACATGACAAACCCAGGGTAGGTCGTTAACATGCACGCCGTCCCGCGCACCACGGTCCTTGTGGTCGACTTGTGTCTCAGTAGCTCAATTGGATAGAGCATCCCCCTCCTAAGGGGAAGGTTGGCAGTTCGAACCTGCCCTGGGACACCATTATAAACAGTGGGTTAGCGCACGTGCCGCTGACTTTTCCTGGCTGCATTGCCCCTCTCCAAATGAACGGCCCCGGTTCGAGCGCGTCGTTCATGCCTCGCACAGCGCCTCATTCCCCCAAGCTGTGACCAACTGCCCATTTTTACCCATTGGTATCGAACATATTTCGGTCACGGGAAACTTTCTCCCCACTCTGCTATCAGACCGTCTCGGTACGTTGTAGGACTTTTCCTTCGTTTCCGATGGATTACGTACCTCATTATTTATCTGTGTCAGTGCCAATGCCGCTTCCGGCTAGCCTGACTCACCGTGTCTTCGATTCAGGCCACAAGGATGTGACATGCAGCCAGCCGCACCCTGCCGAACGCGTAAACCGAGCAGCCCTCGCCGTTGTGGTGACGCCCCCCGTTCATCTGCACAAAACGCCAAGCGTCTCGCGCTGTGGTTGATAGCGGCGGGGATGACGTGCGCATGGAGCGCTGCGCAAGCGGCCGGACCTGAAGACGAACTATTGCGCCAGCAAGAGCGCGAGCGGGGGTTGAGGGAGCAACTGGAATCCCGGCCGGACGTGCGCCTGCAGGCGGCACCCGTGGATGAAGGTATCGAGCGCTTGCCTGCCAAGGAGACGCCCTGCTTTGCCATCAATGACATCCGCCTGATCGGCGAGGCGTCGGAAAAATTCCAGTGGGCGTTGCGCGCCGCCAATCCCAAGGATGATCCCGCCGTCGGTCGTTGCCTCGGCGGCGGCGGGATCAACCTGACGATGAAGCGCATGCAGAACGCGATCATCGAGGCCGGCTACGTCACCACTCGTGTGCTCGCCGAAGCCCAGGACTTGAACAGTGGGGTGCTGGTGTTGACCCTGGTGCCAGGGCGCATTCGCGAGATTCGTTTCGAGGAGGGTACCAGCGCCCGCGCCAATGCCTGGAACGCGATGCCGGCCAATCCTGGCGATCTGCTCAACTTGCGCGACATCGAGCAGGCGCTGGAGAACTTCAAGCGCGTGCCGACCGCTGAGGCCGACATCAAGATCGCGCCAGCCCGTGCCGCCGACGCCAGACCCGGTGAGAGCGACGTGGTGATCGCCTGGAGCCAGCGGTTCCCCGCCCGGGTGAGCCTGTCGGTGGACAATTCGGGCAGCAAGAGCACGGGCAAATACCAGGGCAACATATCGCTGTCCTTGGACAACCTGCTGTCGCTCAACGATTTGTTCTACGCCAGCGTCAACCATGACTTGGGCGGCGGCGAGTCCGGGCACCGCGGTTCCGATGGCAGCACGCTGCATTATTCGCTGCCGTTCGGTTACTGGCAGTTGGGGTTCACCAGCAGCGAATACAACTACGAACAGTCCGTTGCCGGCGCTAACCAGTCCTATCAGTACCGAGGCGAGAGTCGTAACAACGAGGTGCGCCTGTCGCGCCTGCTGTACCGCGACGCCGTTCGCAAGACCACCGCCTGGGGCAGCCTGTGGACGCGCTCGTCGGAGAACTTCATCGACGACACCGAGGTCGGCAACCAGAAACGCCGCATGGCTGGCTGGCAGTTGGGGTTGGACCATCGGGAGTTCATTGGCGCTTCGATTCTTGACCTGGGCGTCGCCTATCGTCGCGGCACCGGTGCCCACGACGCGCTCAGGGCACCTGAGGAAGATTTTGACGCCGGTACGTCGCGCTCGCAGATCATCACCGCCGATGCCCAATTGCAGGTGCCGTTCCAGGTCGGCGATCAGCGCCTGCGCTACATCGGTGGCTGGCGCGCGCAATGGAACCGTACGCCGTTGGTGCCCCAGGATCGCTTCTCCATCGGCGGGCGCTACAGCGTGCGCGGCTTCGATGGTGAAAACATTCTTTCCGCCGACCGTGGCTGGACCCTGCGCAACGAAATAGGCCTGTCCCTGGGGCAGACCGGCCAGGAGCTCTACACCGGCATCGACTATGGCGAAGTCAGCGGCCAATCCAGTGAGTTCCTGATCGGCCAGCGCCTGGCGGGGGCCGTGGTGGGTATACGCGGCGGTTACAAGGGCCTGTCCTATGACTGGTCGGTAGGTACGCCGTTGAAGAAACCCGATGGTTTCGAGACGGCCAACGTGACCAGCGCGTTCACCGTCATCTGGTCATTCTGAGGTGATCCCATGCAGTTCGAGACGCTAGACATTATCGCTCCTGGCCTGATCGACGAACCCTGGAGCGAAGCCGCGGTGTTCGGCTCCGCCACCTGGTTGTGGATGCATTCCAAGGCCCATCGCGATGCGCCGTTGCACACCTTGCCGACATTGCTGTTGCCGGCGCTCAAGCATCGCCAGTTCGTGCTCGGCTCCGAACACGGCAAGCCGGTGTTCTACCTGTCCTGGCTCAACCTCGACGAGGCGGCAGAGCAACGTTACCTGCGCCAGTCGCCGCTGGCGCTGAGCCAAGAGGACTGGAACAGCGGCGAACGTCTCTGGCTCAACGACTGGGTCGCCCCCTTTGGCCACACGGCGGTATTGAGCCGCCTGTTGCAACGTCACCTTTTCATCGATCGCTGCGCCCGTGCCCTCTACCACCGAGGCGACGAGCGTGGCCTGCGGGTCAAGACATTCCAAGGGATCGGGGTCATCCCCGAACAGGCCCAGGCCTGGTTTGCCGCTCACCCGCTGGCAGTCGAAGCGTAACTCCAACCACTGGTCGTGCGGGCAGGCTCCGCAAATGGAATTGCTATGAACAAGCATCTGTACCGAATCGTTTTCAACAAGGCCCGCGGGCTGTTGATGGTCGTGGCCGAGAACGTCACCAGCCAGGTCAAGGCGCCGGGGACCCGCTCCGGGCCGACGACGGGCGCAGCGGCCTGCACGGCGACACTTGGGGCGTTGCGCTTTGCCGTGATGACAGCGATTGGCCTGGTGTCCTTGAGCGTGGCACCGACCTGGGCCGGCACCATCGTCGCCGACCCAGGCGCTCCGGCGGGCCAACGACCGACGGTGATACAAAGCGCCAACGGCACGCCGCAGGTGAATATCCGCGCGCCCAGCGCCGGCGGTGTCTCGCGCAACACCTACAACCAGTTCGACGTCGATAGCCGGGGGGTGATCCTCAACAACGGCACGGGCAACAGCCAGACGAAACTGGGCGGTTGGATCGAAGGCAACCCGATGTTGGGCAATGGCAGCGCGCGGGTCATCCTCAACGAAGTCAACTCCAGCAACCCCAGCCAATTGCGCGGTTACGTCGAAGTTGCCGGCCAGCGTGCCGAAGTGGTCATCGCCAACCCATCCGGTATCACTTGCAACGGTTGCGGCTTCATCAACGCCGACCGGGCCACCCTCAGCACCGGCCGGGCGCAGTTGGAGAACGGGCGCATCACGGGCTACACCGTGCAGGGCGGCGCGATCAACATCGAAGGCAAAGGCCTGGATGCCCGCGAGGCCGACTACACGGACCTGATTGCCCGCTCGGTGCAGGTCAACGCCGGGGTGTGGGCCAACGACTTGAAGGTCACCGCCGGACGTAATCAGGTCAATGCCGACAACACCCAGGCCACGCCGCTGCCAGGCGCCGAGGGAGAAAAACCCACCGTTGCCATCGACGTTGCCAAGCTCGGCGGCATGTATGCCGGGAAGATCATGCTGGTGGGCACGGAGTCCGGCGTGGGGGTGCGCAACGCCGGGCAGATCGGCGCCATGGCTGGTGAGGTGGTGATCAGCGCCGACGGCAAATTGCAAAACCAGGGCGCGATCAGCAGCACAACGGCAACGCAAATCACTGCCGCCAGCGTTGAAAACAGCGGCACGCTCTACGCCAAGGGCGACCTGAGGCTCGACAGCGCCGGTGACATCGACAACAGCGGCACCGTTGCCAGCCAGAACCACACCACACTCACCGCCAAGACCATTCGCAGCACCACGGCCTCGAGCCTGGCGGCGGGCGTTGGTGCGGACGGCAAGCTGGGCAAAAGTGGCAACCTCGCGCTGCGGGCCACCACGATCAAGGCGCAGGGCCAGAACCTTGCCGGCGGCGATCTCGGCGTCGGGGCCGCTGACCTGGACCTGAGCGGCAGCCAGACCCTGGGCCGCAACGTCACTCTGACGGCCAGTTCCGGCGATGCCAACCTCAGTGGTAGCCAAGTCGATGCGACCCAGGTGCTGACCGCCAAGGCGGCCAAGACCCTGCGTACCGATGGGGCCAAAGTCAGCGCTGGCAACCTGCAATTGAGCGCGCGGGATGTGTCCAATGCCGGCGGTGAACTGGTGCAGACGGGGACCGCCGACACGTCGATCACCGCCGCCGCTACGCTCGACAACAGCAGTGGGCGGATTGCCTCCAACGCCAGCAACCTGAAGCTTGGCGCCAATCGCCTCGACAACAGCAAAGGCAAGGTCGAGCACGCTGGCAAAGGTACCCTGGACATCCAGGCCAACCAGTTGGCCGGCAGCAAAGGCACTCTGGCGAGCAATGGTAAGTTGAGCGTCAAGGCCAGTGAGGTGGTGGTCGATGACGGCCTGACCCAAGGCCAACAGATCACGCTCGACACCACGACCCTGTCCAACCAGCGTGGACGCATTCTCCAGACCGGCGCGCAACCGTTGCAGGTCACCGCCCGTGAACGCTTCGACAACCAGGCCGGGCAAGTCAGCGCTCCCGCAGCGGTGGTCTTGAAGGTCGGCACGTTGAACAACCAGGGCGGCAAAGTCCTCGCCACCGATAACGGTGCGTTGACCGTCACGGCCGACAAAGAGATCAATAACGGCGGCGGGACGCTGGCCGCCAGCGGTACGACAAAGGTCAGCGGCGAGGCGCTGGATAATACCCAAGGCACGGTGAGTGCCGGCGGTGAGCTGGACGCGACGTTCGATCGCTTGAACAACATCGGTGGCACGCTGGCCGCGACCCAGCGCATGCAGATCATCGCCGGGCAATTGAACAACACCAACGGCGTGCTGGGCTCGGTGAAGTCCGGGTTGCTGGTCAGTGTTTCGGCAGATGCGCTGAACAACAGCGGCGGGCGCCTTGAAGCGCTGGGCAATATCACGCTGTCGGCCCAAGGTTTGAATAACCAGAGCGGGGTGATCAGCGGCCAGGCCTTGGACCTGAACAGCCACGGCCTGCTGATGGACAACAGCCAGGGCACGTTGAATGCTGGTGCGACCCTCGACCTGCGCAGCGGTGAGTTACGCAACGCGGCGGGCCTGATCCAGGCCAAGGGCAAGCTGTTCATCGACACCGGCAGCCAGGCGCTTAACAACCTTCAGTCCGGCACCACCCAAGGCATCAGCGGCCAGGACGCGGTGGAAATCCACAGTGCCCATTTCAACAACAGCGCCGGTTTCCTCGGTGCCAAGGGCGCGCTGGTGCTCAAGGCCACCGACCTGACCAACGGCAGCGGCGGCCAGATCATTGGCCAGAAGAGCGTTCAGGTCGAAGGCGCCCGGGTGGATAACCGCGGCGGTCAGTTGCAGGGCCTCGGCGATGTTCAGTTGTCGCTGGGTGAGACGCTCAACAACCAGGGCGGGCTGGTGCGCAGCGCGGGCACCCTGGGCGTGACTGCCGACGTGCTCGACAACAGCGCCACCCAAGGTGCCAACCAGGGGCTCGAAGGTCGCGCCATGAGCCTGGCGCTCAACACCTTCGGCAACCAGGCCGGTGCCGTGCGCGCCGACCAAGGGTTGTCCATCGGCGTCAGCCAAGCGTTGGATAACCAGGGCGGCCTGATTTCCTCGGGGGCCGGCCTGACCATCACCGATCGCGATCCGGCGCAACGTCGCCAGTCGGTTAACAACCTCGACGGGACCTTGCTCGCCGGCAGCCTGTTGTCCCTCAACGCCGCCTATTACGCGGGCACCGGTCGGGCCCTGAGCCTGGGCGACCTGACGTTCAGCCTGCAAAGTGGCCTGGACCTGAGTGGACAGATCCAGGCCAATAACAAGGTTGACCTGAGTACCGATGGCGCTTTCAACAACAGCGGAAAGCTGCTGGCGGGCAATCTCCTGCTGGTGCACTCGCAAACGCTGGACAACGCCGCCAACGGCGAGATCAGCGCCGGCCAGGTTCGCCTGAACATCAACGACAGCCTGACCAACCGTGGTCTGATCGACGGCCAGCAAGTGCGTGTGCAAGCGCTGTCGCTCAACAACCTGGGCACCGGGCGCCTGTACGGTGATCGATTGGCGATCGCCACCTCGACACTGAGCAACCGCGATGAAAACGGTGTCGCCGCGACCATCGCCGCCCGCGAGTCGCTGGACATTGGCACCGGCACCCTGGACAACCGCGAACGGGCGCTGATCTTCAGTGCCGGGGACCTCGCCATCGGCGGTGCGCTGAGCGCCACTGACAAGGCCCAGGACCGGGCCCAACTGCTGACCAACGCCAGCGCGACCATCGAGGCCCTCGGCAACCTGTCGCTCGATGTGCAAAGTGTGCGCAACACCAACGAACACTTCAGCACCCAACAGGTGGAAGTCAGCCGCACGGCCTTGCAGGAGTTCCAGCTCAGCGGTTCGCCGAACCGCTACCAGGGCGACCAGATTTCCCTGCGCAACGATGAGGTCCTGTACCTCTACACGCCTGAGGGGCGCAAAGACAACTGGAACCGCTACGACTACACCCGCGTGGTCCAGGAAACCCAGATCGCCACCTCGGCGCCGGCGCAGATCCTCTCTGGCGGGACGATGCAGATCAACGCAGGCGATGTGCTCAACGACAAGAGCCGCATCATTGCCGGCGGGTTGTTGCAGGCCAACATTGCCAGCCTGACCAACACCGAACTGACCGGCCAGCGCACTACCACCGACAGTGGCACCGCTACGAATTTCTATCGCATCCAGCGCAAGGGCCGGGACCGCCAAGGAACAGCCGTCACGGCCTACACGCCTGCCCCCTTGATCCAGGACATCACCCTGCAACCGACCGTGTTCGCCCAGAACGCCGCTGGCAACGGTACCGGCACCCAGATCAGTGCCCGCGCCGCACAGGGCGTCAGCGAGCAGATAGCCGCCACAGGCACGGTCAGCGCCCCGGTCGACAGGACCTATCAAGTGGCGCCCATCGTTCAGGTCGCGGCCCAGACCACCCTGAACAGCAAGGGCGTCGCCGAGCAGATCCGCAGCGGCGGGCCATCCCTGGCATTGCCGAACAACAGCCTGTTCAGCACCAACCCCCAGAGCACCAGCAGCTACCTGATCGAAACCGACCCGCGTTTTGCCAGCTATCGCACCTGGCTGTCGTCGGACTACATGCTGCAGCGCCTGCAAGTCGACCCGGCACTGACGCAACAACGTCTGGGCGACGGTTTCTATGAGCAGAAGCTGATTCGCGAGCAAGTGGCGCAACTCACCGGTCGACGTTTCCTCGACGGCTACGCCAATGACGAAGCGCAATACCGTGCCCTGATCGACAACGCCGTGACCGTCGCCAGCCAGTGGCAACTGGTGCCCGGCGTGGCCCTGACCTCCGCGCAGATGGCCCAGTTGACCAGCGACATTGTCTGGCTGGTGCAGAAGCAGGTGACCCTGGCCAACGGTGACACCCGCAACGTGCTGGTGCCGCAAGTGTACGTACGGGTCCAGGAAGGCGACCTCAACGGCGCCGGCGCCCTGATTGCCGGGCAGCAGTTGAACCTGAACATCGCCGGCGACCTGGTCAACAGTGGCAGCCTCGCCGGGCGCAGCGTCATGGCGATCACCGCGCAGAACATCGAGAACCTTGGTGGGCGTATCCAGGCCGACAAGGCATCGCTCACCGCGCGGGAAAACCTCAACAACCTCGGCGGCCTGATCGGTGCCGTGGACAGCCTGTCGGTCAAGGCCGGGCAGGACATCAACGTCATCTCCAGCAGCCGGGACAGCAGCAGTGCCCAAGGCACGCGCACCAACCTGTCGCGGGTCGCCGGGCTGTTCGTCAGCGGCGCCCAGGGCACGATGGGCGTGAGCGCCGGCAACGACCTCAACCTCACCGGGGCCCAGGTGGTCAATGCCGGCAAGGGCGGCAGCACGTTGCTGGAGGCAGGCAAGAACATCAACATGGCCACCGTGGGCGAAGCGCACGAGCAAGGGCTGACCTGGAACAGCAGCAACTGGCGCAAGGACGCCAGCCGGACGGAAGTTGGCTCCCTGGTCCAAGGGCAGGGCGACGTGCGCTTGAACGCGGGCCAGGACCTCAACGCCCGCGCCGCCCGTGTCACCAGCGAGCAAGGCGCGGTATTCGCCGAGGCCAAGCGCGACGTCAACCTGACCGCCGGCCAGAACTACCAGTTCGCCGATGAAGCGCACAAGGTCAAAGGCAGCAACGGGATGTTCTCCAGCAAGACCACCACCACCCGTGACACGATCAGCCAGACCTCCGTCGAAGGCTCCACCCTGAGCGGCGAGCAGACCTATGTCCAGGCCGGTCGCGATATCAACCTCAAGGGCAGTAACGTGGTGTCCACGACCCAGACGGTTCTGGTGGCGGACAACAACGTCAACATCGAAGCCGACACCGCCAGCAGCAGCGAGCGTCACGACAAGTCCGTGAAGAAAAGCGGCCTGTTCAGCGGCGGTGGCATCGCCGTCACCCTGGGGACCCAGCAACAGAGCGTCAAGGACCTCACCACCGAGCACACGGCTGCGGCCAGCACCGTCGGCTCGACCGCCGGCGATGTGTTGATCGAAGCCGGCAAGGGCTATCGCCAGGTGGGCAGCCAGGTGTCGGCGCCACAAGGCAACATCGACGTCACGGCGCAGACCATCGACGTCGTCGAGGCGCGCAACACCCGCGAACGCGAGCGTGAAACCCTGTTCAAGCAGACCGGGTTCACCCTCACCGTGACCAACCCGGTGATCAGCGCGATCCAGACCTCCCAGCAAATGAAACAGGCCTCGGAGAAAACCGACGACGGGCGCATGAAGGCCCTGGCCGCCGCCACCGCCGTGCTGGCCGCCAACAACGCGGCGACCGCCGTGGCGATGGACCCGGGTTCGGCGGGTGGGATCAACATCAGCCTGTCGCTGGGCACCAAGAAGAACGAAAGTACGACCACCTACACCAGCGACAGCGCGGCCGGCTCGACCATGACCGCCGGCAATGACATCCGCCTGCGCGCCACGGGCGCTGGGGCCGCCAGCGACATCACCGTGCAAGGCAGCGATATCAAGGCCGGACGCAACGCCAGCCTGCTGGCGGACGGTGACATCAACCTGCTCGCCGCGCGCAATACCGACAAGCAGGAAACCGACAGCAAAGGCACCAGCGCGAGCATCGGTATCGGCTTTTCCCTGGGTGGCACCCGCAACGGTTTCACCCTGGACCTGGGGGCATCCGGCAGTCGCGGCCAGGCGGATGGCGATGGACTCACCCACACCAATACCCATGTCCAGGCCGGCAACCAGTTGCTGCTGGCCTCCGGCGGCGACACCAACCTCAAAGGCGCGGTGGCCAGCGGCAAACAGGTCCTGGCCGACATCGGCGGCGACCTGAACATCGAAAGCCTGCAAGACACCAACACCTACGTGGTCGATGAGAAGAGCCTGGGCTTTGGCATCAGCCTGTGCATTCCGCCGTTCTGCTACGGCATGAGTTCGGTCAGCGGTGCCAGTGGCAGCTTCGGTGCCACGGACATCGATTCCAACTACGCCAGCGTGACCGAGCAATCGGGCATCAAGGCCGGGGATGACGGTTTCGACATTCGCGTGGGTGGCAACACTGACTTGGTTGGCGGCATCATCGCCAGCAGCGACAAGGCGGTGCAGGACGGCAAGAACCGCCTGGTCACCGCCAGCCTCACCAGCCGCGATATCAAGAACAAGGCCGAGTACGACGCCAGCACCGTCAGCGTCGGGGGCGGCTATCGCGAAGTCGGCAAGGACCAGCAGGGCAACGCTACCAGCGGCGGCACGCAAACCCCTGGCACCGACCTGCCGAAGAATGATAACGACCTCAGCGCCACCATGCCGATTGCCATCAGTGCCAGCGACGACGCCAGCAGCGTCACCCGCAGCGGCATCAGCGGCGGCACCATCGTCATCAGCAACGACGCCGAGCAACAGAAGCGCACCGGCAAGAATGGCGAGCAAACCGTCGCCAGCCTCAACCGTGATGTCTCCAGCGACCGCGACACCACCAACACGCTCAAGCCGATCTTCGACGAAGACGAAATCCGTGCCGGTTTCGAGATCGTCGGAGCGTTCGCCAACGAGGCCAGCACCTTGCTCGCCAACAAGGCCAAGGAAGTCGACCTCAAGCGCAAACAGGCCGAGGCGGCTCAGGCAGCGGCCCTGGACCCCAACGCCCAACTCACCGACACCGAACGCCTGGCGCTGCTCGGCAACGCTCAGCGCCTCAATGCCGAAGCCAGCGGCATTGCCGACAAGTGGGGCGCGGGCGGTACCTACCGGCAGATCACCACTGCCCTGGTGGGCGCGGCCAGCGGCAATATCAGTGGCGGCAACAGTGCGTTCGTCCAAGGGCTGGTGGTCAATTACGTGCAACAGCAGGGCGCCGGCTACATCGGCGACCTGGTGGCGGACGGCAAGCTCACCGAAGGCTCGCCGCTGCACGCCGCCCTGCACGGCATCGTCGCCTGCGCGGGTGCCGCCGCCAGCAGCCAGAGCTGTGGCAGCGGCGCCGCGGGCGCGGCGGCATCGAGCCTGCTCACCGGCCTGTTCTCCGAAGCCAGCCCCGATGAAAGCGAATCCCAGCGTGAAGCCAAGCGCAACCTGATTGTCAGCATCGTCACTGGGCTGGCCGCTACCAGCTCGTCGCTGGACCCGGCCACCGCCACCAGCGCGGCCGGTGCCGCGGTGGACAACAACTGGCTGGCGACTCAGCAATTGGTCCAGGCCGAGAAGGAATATGCTGAGGCTGACCTGGTGGGTAAAGCTAAAGTGGTTGCCAAGTGGGGGTACATCTACCAAAAACAAGAAGTTCTGACCCGGTTCGGCATCGGCAAGGGCTTGGCGCAGGCGGGTTGGAGCGACGTCGAAGGGCTGGCGCAATTCCTCCTTAACCCGGTTGAAGGGATCAAAGGGATCAAAGCCTTGATCGACAATCCCGAGGCTCGCCAGAAACTCGGCGACTCCCTGGTCAATGACGCTAACGCCAAAATCGAGCGCATCCAAGACGCTCTGGAACACGGCGGCGACGAACGTGCCGTGCAATTGGGCCAGGATATTGGCGAACTGGTTTGGCAAGTCGGCACCATCGTCACGGGCGTGGGGACGGCGGCCAAGGGCGGCTTGACCTTGGCGAAAGCCGGGATCAAGGTGGGGGCGGAAGGGCTTGAAAAGATGGCCGATATGGCCAAAATTGCCAAAGCTGAAGCGTCGGCTGGTAAGCCGATGAACTGGACCAGTGTGGAGGGGGCGTATAGCGGGAAACTTGAGGGGGGGTATGGCCCTGGCACGACGACCGTTAATGGGAAGGTTGTCGAGAATCCTGGGGATTACAGTGCTGGGATAAAAAAACCTAGTAAAGTGCTTCGCGAAGTAGAAATTAACTCTGGTGGTAAGGGCGCATGGTCCAAAGAGCTCAATAAGCCTGAACCTAATACAATTTATAAGGTTGATGGAAATAAAGTTTATCAAACAGATAGTTTGGGGCGCGTTGAAAAGGTTGAGTCTGAACTTTCGCTTGTGAAAAATGATAGGAACACATACCAGCAGTGTGTCGCTGGTAAGTGCGGAGTTGCTGGTGATGAGGGAGGGCATCTGATTGCAAGTATTTTTAACGGTCCTGGTGAGAAGTTAAATTTACTTCCCATGAATGGGAATTTAAACAAAGGTGAGTGGAAGGTGATGGAGAATGCATGGGCTTCCGCACTCAAGGAGGGTAAGAGCGTTAGCGTAAAAATCGAGCCTGTGTATACAGATGCTGGCCTCAGGCCGGATAGATTCAATGTTAGGTACTCGATTGATGGTGGACGTCCTGTGATTGTTGATTTTAAAAATGCACCTAAAGGTGGAAACTGATGAGTGAACAGAGGCTGTATCAAAAAATTGGCCAGCTTTTATTGGACGCTGGTCCCTCGGAGGCTCAGAAAATAGTTGTTAGAGCTAGACTTTTTGCCGAGGGCGATGGAGGAAGTTATGAGTTTGATTATTTCGATAAGACAAACCGCTCAAGTTGGTTTGATCCAGACAGCAGGGCCGTGGGAGATTTGACGGAGTTGTTGGTTGAGCTTCGGCGCTATTATGTTGAAAATGGATTGTGCCAAAATGGAAAGGCTTGGTCTTCGTGTGCAGTTACGTTGGATGTAGAGCGGATGAAAATTAGTATTGACTATAATTATGATGATTAGGTTTTTTGTGGAGGTAGGGGACCGAGGATATTGCATTGATAGGAAAGGGGGTAGGTATTATCTAATTGCTCTTAGATAGATCTGTCCCGTTCTTTTCAGAGCTACTCAGAGGAGCGCCGGCAAGTTGAGGGATGAAGATTTCCAGTATTTCATCAGCGTGATGGGAGAGGCCACATCTCATCGACAGGTGTCTGACTCCCAAATTGCGAAGTACCGTAAAGTGCTGCCTGACGCGCTGCTTGACTATTGGCAGGAGGAGGGTTGGTGTGGATATGCCAATGGCCTTTTCTGGACAGTGAACCCGGATGATTATAAACATCTGCTCGATATGTGGCTCGCGGGTACTGAATTTCCACAAATAGATAATTACCACGTTATTGCAAAAAGCGCGTTTGGGACTCTTTATGCTTGGGGGGAGAAATACAATCAGAAAATTGTAGTTTCATGTCCGACGGGGTCTATCGTCGCGTTGATGAATAAGCTGAAAACGCCTAATAAAGATCCGGATCTCGCCCTTCAGACATTTTTCGCTATGTCTGATAAGGAACGTTATGATCTGGAGGATCATCAAGGTGAGTTTCTATTTGAGCGGGCGCTGGAGAAGTTGGGTGCACTTGGCGAGAGTGAGGTCTATGGCTTTGAGCCTGCATTGTTTTTTGGAGGGACGGCTTCGCTGGATCAGTTGGTTAAGTGCAATTTAGAGGTTCACTTAACGATCCTTCGACAGATGCGGTCCTGAGTGAGCACGGTGAGCGGAAGGACGTCGTACTGGTGTAAAAGGAGTGTATCGAAATGGATGAAATCAACGTCCGGCTTGATCGGCACCGTCGTTGGCTTTCCCAGTCGGTAGGCCTGACGGCTCAAGAGCTTGGCTATATCGATGAGGATCTTGCCAGCGACTCATTAAACGGATTGAACAATGTGGCTGACTCGTTGGGGATTCTGGCGACATATTACGGCATTCGGGGCGAAGTCGCGGTCAGTGATGGAGAGGCTTCTGGTTGGGAAGACGTCTCGCGCTCGATGATGTACCGTTATTGGGCGCTGATGCTCAACGCCAAGACTTTCTCAAAAACGAGTTTTCTTCAAGGCATCAAAACCATCCCCAATTTGACTAACCAATTGAGCATTGCTGGATGCTTGCTGGCCGGATTGATAGTGGCTGATCGTCGAGATCTGGCCGCGTCCGTGGCCGATGTGCTGGCCGGAATGCTGACTATCAATGGCGCCGTGGATTCCAGCTATCTTGAACAGCGTCGATTCGAACCTTTCATGCTCTGGCTTTATTCAGTCTATTCGCAAGGAGAGACGCTTCCAGAGATCAAGTCGATGGATCTGGGGATTTATCAAAACGTGATAGACGAATGGACAGATGAGCAAGGGCTTGCTCATGCACTGCAAGAGCTATGTCAATATCACTTAACCCACGCTGAAGACGCCGGCGGGACCTGGGACCCTGAATTCAAATATGCGCCTTTCGATTTGTTGCCTGTGGAGGTCCACGCGATTTTCCAGGTCCGACAGCAGCTAGGTTTAACTGTTCCGGCGGTGTCGAGCCCTTTATTGTCCGCAGAGACGGCTGCGCTAGAACACCTGGTCATCATTTCTGATCAGCTTGCTGTCCAGGTGGAGACGGCCTACGAGCGTTTCTTCGGGCTTTAGACGCAGGCGCGACCCTTTTTTCAGTTAAGCAACGACACGCGGTGAGCTGAAATGAAGTATTACTTGTTGCGGGAAGATGTGCGGTTTCCTGAACGCTGGTATTTGGGAGATATAAAGCACTGCAACAACTGGCTCTTCATCGACCCCCCTTCTGAGTACATGGAGCCATGTACTTACGCCCTTGAGGTTCGTGAGGAAGGTGTGAGTCTGGATTTTTCCTTGGCTGGCTATGCCTCTGTGCCGGTCTTGAGTGAAAAAGCCAGGGATGCATTGTTGGGCGTTCCCGACGTTGATGAACCGTATATGAATGTCGTGCTCGAGCCTGTGGCGGTTGCAGGCGAGCAAGCTCATGATCGTTACTATGTGATGATTGTCGAGACCCAATTGGATTGCGTAGACGAATCACGCTCCGCTTACAAAAAATATGAGGTCAATGATCCAGTACGACCTGATCGAGCTGGCGAATACAGCGTTTTTCTGAATCTCGTCATTGATCCTGCCAAGGTCCAGGGAAAACATATTTTTCGTATCAAGAAACACTTGGGGGCATTGATCGTTAGCGAGGACGTGAAGCTTCGGCTGGAGCGTGCGGGTCTCAGAGGCATGCTATTGGAGGGGGTGAATGGTGAGGGTGAAGTTATTTGCTGATTGGTTGAGGGATGAAGCCTGACAACATCCTTTGTGGCGAGGGTGCAAGCTCCCTCGCCCGGCTAATGGGTGTCCCTTTTCGGCTTTTCTACCGCCAAAGGTTAAGCAATGATTATGCGTTTAGAGATGGTTCAGAAAAACCTCGTCGAAAAGCTAAAAATTTCCAGTGAAGAGCAGCGACGAAGTGCGGTAAAAGTAGCCTGTGAGCTTGCTTTTCAGGCCTGTCCAGTAGACGTGCCTATTGTTGTCGAATCCCTTAGGCAACTATGTCTTGGTAATAAGCTCACGGCTGAGCAGGTTTCTGGGTTAGATATTTTGGTTGCGCAGTTAGATGAACAGTATTTTGACTTGCAAGATAGCCTGAATGATGGGCAAAACTCAGATGTAAAAGTTCTTCGGTTATTTAGCCAGGCGCGTGTTGTATCAGCGCTGTCCTTGGCCGGTGGAGAGAATTCGCTTATGACAGCGACCGAAGCGATATATGAGGCATCATCAGCTGTTGATGATAGGGTTTATATTTTTAAATCCGTATTTTCGGTTTTGTCAGAATCTTAATGTTAATTGTTAAAGCTGTCTCCTTTTTGCGAGGGGAGCCGGGGACTGCCCACGTTTCTGTACAGTTTTTTAAAGAGAAAACGTGGTCTTTTCCTGTTTTCTTCTTTGAGAAAAATTCTACAGGTGAGGTTGTTGCGCCTCGGAGTGCTTCGTAATGAAGTTGAAAATTGAATTTCCCAAGAATTTGGTTACGGATGAGTTGCTTGGGCAGAAGCGGATTCCCTGTGTATGCAAGATCGCCAGCGAGTTTGAGGTTTTTTTTGCGGAAACTATTCCTGAATCGTCTGGAGTGGTGTTGGGATGGGATCGGAAAGAATTGGAGTTAAGAGCTGTTGCAGGCGCGGGTGGTCAGTATACGCATCATGCTTCTGGTCTGATTACTCTGAAGGATATTGGGGGTGGGGTTTATGAAATAATTGATCTTGAGATGTTTTATAGGAGTTTTGGTTGGTGCGCTATCTTGAGGGACGGTGAATATGCACCACCAGGGGAATTCTGGGGCGAAGAGTAACGGCTGCGAGGATTTATTGCCGCCTTCACCAAAAACTGGCGAGAACTAAACATGAATTCTTTGTTGTCGGACTGGTGTGCCTTCTGTGAAGATAGGGCCGTTTTTGATAAGTCTTACTTTTTGGGATTGTTGAAAACGCACAGTGGCTCCGAGGAGATTCGACGTATATTTAGTTATTTTCCGTCCTCGGAAGAGTTGGTTGATAGAACTGAGCGCGTTCTTGCCTCTGGAGATATGGACTCCTCTCTGTATCTCTTGCCAAGACTTAAAGTTGGAAATGATGAGTTAATTCAGCTAGGTCGGGAGTGGCTCAAGGAGCAAGAAAGAGTATGTGGGGTTCTCGATGACTCCGAAATCCTCAGTATTTGTGAAGAGGCTCGAGTGCTTTTTGTTAATGGCCACGATATGGATCACTGGCTTCAGCAAGATATTCCTCATTATTGGATTTTTGATGAGGTTGGGGATGCGATCAGAGGAAGCCGGGTTTCCGATGCTGAGCAAATTTATGCGCTGTTTGAGGCGCTTTATGGATTGGCTGCGGATTATTATCTTGCTTGGTATATTGGGCGGCCGTTGTTTAAGTTCGATATTGATTTGGAATCCTATTTTAGATTCTGGCGGGCTGGAGGAAGATGTGCTCTCACCGAGAGTGGGTTCTTTGTAACTAACTAGAGCTAGCGTGATTAAGGTAAAGGGGCGGATTTATTTAATTGCTCTGTTCTTAAATAAAATATATTCCTTGCTTTCATATTTCCTTTCTTTCTTTTTTACGAGCGAAACACGACCTTGTCCAGCACTGGCTAAGACACGCCCCCGACGGTTTCGATAGAGAACGAAATATCTTGTATTGGGATGTTTCCCATTGACTTACAGGACATTTCCTAGAACATCCCAAGCCCTTGCGCCTGCCGATTCCGGTGCCTAGTCTTTGTTCGCCGCTGCCAATCCAGCGGTCGGGTTTAGCAGCTCGGAATCACGTTAGGCGCATGGTAACTGCCATTCAGTGCGGGCATTTTATTGCTCGAAGTTTTATGGCTGCTGTGCGCAGGGCATCTTCGGGTGCGCCGGTTTCCTAACGTATCGGTCTGCTAACCTGCGCATGGCTGCCACCCGTTCCCCCGCTGCATCTGGACATCGCGGCCGACGCCAACGCGAACGTGTCATCGATTCCTATCTGAACCCCAAACCTGCCCAGCCTGACAAGAAGTCATCTCCCGACCAGCTATTCACTGTCGTGGAGGGCATCGATGCTGAGAGCCTGCTGGCCAACCTCAGCGAAACCCTGGCTTCTGCCAATGTCATGGCCAATGACTTGGCGTTCGAACTGGAAGGTTCTCGACGGCATTTTGCCTTGGGACTGCAACAGCTGATTGAATTGGGGCAGATGTTGGCAAACCGGGCGCTGGATGTCGTAGACCCCAGATAGGTGCTGAGAAAAGCGGATTTGATCAATGTTGACCGATCAAATCCGTTTTTGGGTAGGAGCGTGCGAGCGAAGCGAGGCTGTGATCTGAACCTGAAAGTTGAATTTCAGGCGAAGATCAAAGGATCGCAGCCTCGCTTCGCTCGACAGCTCCTACAGTCCCTAGCCCAAGAGCTGGCCTTTTACTAAAGGTTGAACCGCCCAACCTTGCTGTTCAAGTTCAAGTTCAAGACCAGGTATAGGTTAACCATGTCCCCGGTCCAACTGTTCTATGCCCGGCAGGTAGCCGATAGGTCTCGGAGCCTGCCCGCACAATCTCTTAACGGAACGCCATTTTCTGCCGATACTCTGATGAGCCCTGGTTTCTCCAGCGTTTCGGCGTGCGGAAACGGCTCGCAATGTGCGTCACGACACAGCCAAACTAAGCGATTGCTGAAATCCCTTGAACGTTGCTGGCTGGTGGCTATCATCTGCGCGCCTCGGGGTTGTGACACGGCGTTTCGTTGTTATGCCATTGGGTTATTTTCTTACTTGCCTGGACATCCTCGATGCTGGCGTACCACCAAAAAAGTTTTCTGATCGTCGATGATTTCTCGGATTTCCGCAGTTCGATCCGGTCCATGCTGCGTGAGCTGGGCGTCAAGGACGTGGACACCGCCGACACCGGTGAAGTGGCGCTGCGCATGTGCTCGCAGAAGCGTTATGACTTCATCTTGCAGGACTATCACCTGGGCGATGGGCGCAAGAATGGCCAGCAGGTGCTGGAAGACCTGATGGTCGAGAAGCTGATCAGCCATGAAAGTGTGTTCCTCATGGTGACCGCCGAGACCAGCCAGGCGATGGTGCTCAGTGCCCTGGAGCATGAGCCGGATGCCTACCTGACCAAGCCGTTCAACCGCTCTGGTCTGGCCCAGCGGCTGGAGCGGCTCGAGCAGCGCAAGACCCTGCTCAAGCCGATCCTGCAGGCCCTCGATCGTGGCAAGCCGATGGAAGTGCTCAATGCCTGCATCGCCTTGTGCAAACAGGACCCGCGCTACGGGCCGTTGTGCCTGCGTTATCGGGCCGATGCGTTGCGCGACCTGAATCAGAACGAGGCCCTGGAGCGGCTGTACAACTCCATCCTGGCAGATCGGCCGTTGCCGTGGGCCTACGCGGGGCTGGGCAAGTTGATGTTCAAGCGCGGCCAGGTGGGGCAGGCCAAGGCCGTTTATGAAAAGGCCCTGAAAGTCTTTCCAATGATGCCGGCGTTGTACGACGGCATGGCCGAAGTGTTGATGGCCGAAGGTGACACCAAGCAGGCGCAGCACGTGCTGGAAGAGGCGGTGCGCCTGTCGCCGCTGGCGGTGCGCCGGCAGTCGTTGCTGGGCAAGTTGGCGATGACCAACGAAGACTACGACACGGCGTCCCGGGCTTATCGCCAGGCAGTCGGGCAGGGCGCGCAGTCGCGCTTCAAGGACCCGGAAAGCAACCTCGGCCTGGCCCACGCGCTGATCAGCAAGGGCAGCGAAAAAGGCCTCGATACTCGCACCCGGCTGGAGATCAACACCACCCTCAGCGCCGTGGCGAAGGAGAACCTCAACGACCCGGGGTTGCAGGTCCGGGCGCGGCTGATGAAGGCCACCAGCCTGTTGCTCAACGATGCCGAAACCGCCGAGAAGCTCACCGAACAGGCCTTGCAACGCCTCGATGGCATGGAGCAGTTCATGAGCGCCGAGGCCGCGTTGCTGGTGGCCAAGCAGTTGCAGATGCTTGGCCAGACCAGCGCCGGGGAGTCGATGCTCAAGAACTGCGCGGAAATCTACGGTGATGACCCGGCGGTGATGCAAGGCATTGCCAAGCTCACCGACGACCCGAACATCCTCAATCAGGGCAATGCCGCCGCCGAGTTGAACCGCGAAGGCGTGCGGGTCTACAAGACCGGCGCATTGCCGGAGGCGCGGGAGCTGTTCCGCCGCGCCCTGAAGATGCAACCGAAGAACATCAGTATTGCCCTGAACATGGCGCAATCGCTGCTGCATGGCACCGACACCAGCGTGGAGTCGGAATTGCTGCAGGAGTGCCGCGACTGCCTGAAACTGGTGGGCATGATGCCCGACTCCGATGCGCGTTTTGCGCGTTATCAAAAACTGCGAAGCAAGGCATTTGGCGATGAATGACAGCGAACAGGCCCTCGACTTTTCCACGGTGATCGCGTCGACCGTGCACGACATGAAAAACTCCCTGACCTTGCTCATGCAGGCACATGGGCAATGGCTCGAACGCCTGCCCGAATCCGAGCGACAGACGTCGGAGCAGGGTGTCATCGAGTTCGAGTTCGCCCACCTCAATGGCCTCATGGTGCAGTTGCTGGGGCTGTACAAGCTCGGCGTCAACCAGTTGCCGTTGCACCCGGCCTACCACGAGCTGGACGATTTCATCGAGGCGCAACTGGCCGGCCATCAGGATGTGTTCCGCAGCCGCGGAATCATGGCCACCTACGATGTCGATCCCCTCAGCCCCTTGGGCTTTTTCGACCGCGAGCTGGTGGCCTCGGTGCTCGACAACTGCATCAACAACGCCATTCGCCATGCGCGCCAGGCGCTGCTGATCAGTGTGAGTGACGAAGCCGGGCAGTTGGTGCTGACCATCAATGACGACGGCGAAGGTTACCCGCCAGAGATGATCGAGCGTCAGGCCGAGTATGTGCAAGGCATCAACCACAGCAGCGGCAGCACCGGGTTGGGCCTGTACTTCGCCGCACGAATCGCCGGGCTGCACCAGCGCGGCGGCGTGAGCGGGCGGACCGAGATTGCCAATGGCGGTGTGTTGGGCGGCGGGGTGTTCCGGCTTTACTTGCCCTGAACAGGCCCTCCATGAGTGTCCCTGGCAACACAAATCCCCTGTGGGAGCGAGCTTGCTCGCGATAGCGGTGCATCAGTCAACTCAATATTGGCTGGGCCGACGCTATCGCGAGCAAGCTCGCTCCCACAGTCGTATTGCATAAGATTTTAATTGCCTCCGGGCGCTTGATATTCCGAACAGCCGGAGCCTATTTTGTACGGGTTGCCGTTCGCGGCTCGCACATAACAAGGATTGCGTCATGACGACCGATGGCCAGCGTTCACTCGCGCAGCGACTGACGGGCATTGATGAGATTGAATGTGTCACGCCGGATTTGAATGGCGTGCCGCGGGGCAAGGTGATGACCGCCGAAGGTTTCCTCGAAGGGCGGCGGTTGCAGTTGGCGCGGGGCGTGCTGCTGCAATGCATCATGGGCGGTTATCCACCGTCGCGTTTCTATGGCAGTGATGATGGCGACCTGGCGCTGGTGGCCGACCCGAAACAGATCCACCGCCTGCCCTGGAGCCAACAGCCTCGTGCCCTGGCGATCTGCGACGCCGACGAACTGACCGGTGAAAGCTCCCGGCTCTCGACGCGCGGCCAGCTCAAGGCTGTTGTCGCGCGCTATGCCGCCCTTGGCCTGGCGCCGGTGGTGGCGACCGAGCTGGAATTCTTCGTATTCGCCCCCAACCCGGACCCGACCCAGCCGTTCCAGCCGCCAATGGGCCTGGATGGACGTCGCGAAGACGGCCACTCGGCGTTCAGCGTCAGCTCCAACAATGGCCTGCGCCCGTTCTTCAGCGAAGTCTATGCCTGCATGGCGGCGCTGGGCTTGCCGCGCGACACCTTCATGCATGAAATGGGCGTGAGCCAGTTCGAGATCAATCTGCTGCACGGCGACCCGCTGCTGCTGGCCGACCAGACTTTCCTGTTCAAGCACCTGCTCAAGGAAGTGGCCCTCAAGCACGGCCTGACCGTGGTCTGCATGGCCAAGCCCCTGGCCCACACGCCGGGCAGTTCGATGCATATCCACCAGAGCGTCGTCGATGCGGACAGCGGCCGCAACGTCTTCAGCGACGACGCGGGCAAGCCGACGGCCGCGTTCCGGCATTTCATCGGGGGGCAACAGGCTTGCCTGGCGGACTTCACCGCGTTGTTCGCGCCGAACGTGAATTCCTACCAGCGACTGTGCCATCCGTTCGCCTCACCGAACAATGCCTGTTGGTCCCACGACAACCGTTCGGCCGGGCTGCGGATTCCCGCCAGTTCGCCAGTGGCCCGACGGGTCGAGAACCGCTTGCCTGGGGCCGATGCCAACCCCTACCTGGCGATTGCCGCCAGCCTGGCCGCCGGGTTGTACGGGATCGAACATCGCCTGGAGCCGAGCGCGGCGATCCAGGGCGAATTCGAAGTGCCGGATAATCTGTCGCTGCCATGTACCTTGCATGCCGCCCTGGAGCGTCTGAAGCGTAGTCATCTGGCGAAGGAACTGTTCGGCACGGAGTTCATCGAAGGCTACATCGCTTCCAAGACCCTGGAGCTGACCAGCTTCTTCGATGAAATCACGCCCTGGGAGCGACGTGTCCTGGCGGCCCAGGCATAAAGAACCGCTGCATTCGGGCTATCTTCAACGGATAGCCCTTACTCACCTCAAGGAGCCGCTCGGAACGCCGATGCGCCAAATCTGGAAACCTTTTCGAGCGCTTTATTTCGCCTCGCTGATGATGTTGATCGGCTCGGGCCTCTTGAGTACTTACCTGGCCTTGCGCCTGGCCGCCGACCATGTGGACAGCCTCTGGGTCGGTGCACTGATGGCCGCCAACTACTTCGGTCTGGTGCTGGGGGGCAAGATCGGCCACCGGCTGATCGCCCGCGTCGGGCACATCCGCGCCTATTCGGCCTGCGCCGGGATCGTCGGGGCAGCGGTGCTGGGCCATGGCCTGGTGGACTGGCTGCCGGCGTGGATCGTGCTACGGATGATTGTTGGCCTGGGCATGATGTGCCAGTACATGGTCATCGAGAGCTGGCTCAATGAGCAGGCCGATGCCAAGCAACGTGGGGTGGTGTTCAGCGGCTACATGATCGCCTCGTACCTGGGGCTGGTGCTGGGGCAACTGATCCTGGTCATGCACCCGGCCCTGGGCTTGGAGCTGCTGATGCTGGTGGCGCTGTGCTTCGCCCTATGTCTGGTGCCGGTAACGCTGACCCGGAGAATTCACCCGGCGGCGCTGCATCCGGCGCCCATGGAGCCGCGTTTCTTTATCAAGCGTGTGCCGCAGTCGTTGAGCACGGTGTTGGGTTCCGGGCTGATCGTCGGCTCGTTCTATGGTTTGGCACCGCTGTACGCCTCCCAGCAGGGCCTCTCGACCGAGCAGGTCGGTCTGTTCATGGGGAGCTGCATCTTTGCCGGACTGTTGGTGCAGTGGCCGCTGGGCTGGCTCTCTGACCGCTACGACCGGGCGCTGCTGATTCGCTGCTTTGCGCTGGTCCTGGCGATTTGTGCGCTGCCGTTGGCGATCCTTCCGGCGGTGCCGCTGGAGGTGCTGTTCGTCGCCGGGTTCTTCTGTTCACTGGTGCAGTTCTGTCTGTATCCCCTGGCGGTGGCGTTTTCCAACGACCACGTCGAAGCGGATCGAAGGGTGTCCCTGACCGCGATGCTATTGGTGACCTATGGCGTTGGCGCCAGTATCGGGCCGTTGGTGGCGGGTGTGCTGATGAAGATGTTCGGAAGCCAGATGCTCTACGGCTTTTTCGCCTTCTTCGCCCTGGTGCTGGTGTGGCGGATCCGGCCGAAAGCGGTGACCAACCTGCATCAGGTCGATGACGCACCGCTGCATCACGTGGCGATGCCGGACAGCATGTCGAGTTCGCCTCTGGTGGCGTGCCTCGATCCGCGGGTGGATGAACAAGTGGTGCAGGAGCAGATGCAGGCACCGGCCAGCCCGGAGATGGAGCCCGAGCCCGACACCGAGACTGTGGCTGAAGCTGACGCCGAGGCGCCTGAGCCCCCCAGCTTTACCCAGGCCAGGCCTTGAAACGGACATAAAAAAACGGGCAGTCACCGCAAGGGACTGCCCGTTTTTTTAATGGCTCGACGATCAGAGGTCGTCTTTATCGAAGCGCCGGGCTTCGCGCTGGAGCTGGTAGACGAACCGCTCGACCTGTCGTTGCACCAGGCCGCTGATGTTGTGGAAGCGTACGCCGGCGAACGTGGTGTTGAATCTTTCTTCGAAATGCAGGTAACGCAGCTCGACCGGGGCGATCATGTTGCCAAACGGCAGGGCCGCGATGAAGCGCTCGTATACCTGGCCCAATTGCAGGCGTTGGGTGATGTCGCCGTCGAAACGCAGCTTGCAACCGGTAGCGGAGATGTCCAGCAGCTTGCCCTCCACGGGAGACTTGAGCTTGTCGCCACCCAGTTCAACGCTCACCAGTTGGGCCAGTTTCAGGGCGGCGCGGAAGGCGTTGCGACGCTGGTGGTAGACCACTTCGTCGGGCAGGGCGCCGCGATAGCAGCGACCGTCGCTGGATTCATCGATGGTCAGTGGGCCCTTGCCATCCCAGGCGATGCGCACGCCGTCATGGAAACCTTCGACGCGAAACGGCTCGCCGGCCAGCAGGAAACGCTCGCCGTCCCGGGGAATCATTTCATCCAGGGCGATGGAGTTGGTCTCGCGGTCGACATTGACCAGATAGCTCTGGAAGCGCTGGGTACGTTCATGGAAGGTAATGATCAGCGGGTCGTGGCTATCTTGCAGCATCCGCAGGTTGCCAGAAATTTCCAGGGGCGTGGTGAGGACCTTGGGGGGCTGCGGAGCGTCATCCGCGTTTGAGGCATTGAACACGGTGGGTCAATCTCCAGGCAAAATACGACTACGAATGGCCGGCATTTTGCCAGCATGTATCGCGCGTTGATAGAGCGAAGGCATTGTTCGGTTCATGCCTGGCTGAGCGGACGGTGCTTGACCATTCGGGCCGTCGAACCGCTGGCGTCATACAGCGTCGGGATCTCGCCGCCGTTGAGAATACGCAACTGGTTGGCGGTGGCGGCCTGCTGCATCTGGATCGACTGGCCGTTGCGGGCGTTGGTCGCCTGGCATTGGGCGAGCAGGTCGTTGAGTACTTTGCTCTGGGACCGCAGCTGATCGCCGAGGGTCGACTGGGCGGCCAACTGCTCAAGGCCGTCATGACTGGCGGGCAGGTTGAGGCTGGCGAGGATCTCGCTGCGCTTGCGGCCATGCTGGTCGAGCAAGATGATCAGTGCCTGTTTCTGTGCCAGGATAGTTTCCAGCAAAGGCATGTCACGACCGTGCAGTGCCACGGATTCGGCCTGCAATAGCTCCAGCAGTTGTTGCGCTGGAACGAAGTCGTCGATGATCAGTTGCAATAAATGAGTGTCGTGCATGGCTGGCCTTGGGTCTTAGCGTCCAAAAGCCTGGCGCAGGCGGCGGCCTAGCGCTGGGCTTCGAAGTTGAGCAGTTTGCTGGCTACGCGGTTGCTGTCGACTTTGTAGCTGCCATCGGCGATGGCTGCTTTCAACTCGGCCACACGGGCGTTGTCGACGACAGGTTGATCGCGCAGCTTGTCAGTGAGCTTCTGCAACTGCTGAGCCTCATTGCTGAGGTGTACCGACTCCCCGTTGCTGACCTTTTCGGCTGGCGTGGACACCGGCGCGGATTTGTCGGATTCGACGGTTTCCTTGGCGGCGCTGGTACGCGTAGTGCCTGTCAGCGGTGAAGAGCTGTTTAAACGATTGAAATCGATGACCATGGTAAAAAACCTCTGGGTATTTGGACGCTTGCCATGTTTTCGGCCATTCCCAAAAAAACTTTAGGCTCATTTATTCAATGAACGTGCGCACGTCTGCGCTTGCCCTTGCGTAAGGCACAGTCTAGGGAACACCGGGATCAAGCGCCAGCTTTCTACCTCCTCTACCGGGTCATTACATCGCCACTTCCACTTGGCCTGGAGCCATCACTTGCGCCTTGATGACGCGCTGGGAATTGAGGTTTTTTACCCGTATCTGTTCACGCATGCCGCCGTTGGACAGGGCCTCGCCGGGCATCCGCACGGCCAGTGAGCCGCTGCGAGCGGTGATGACCACCTGGTCGCCCTTGCGGACCACCTCGGCCTGTTCCAAATGCACCAGCGTCACGACCTGGTCGGCGACCATTGGTCGGACAAGTTTCTGCCCGATGGCCTGATCGACAGAGGTCAGGAAGCCTTGGGTGATCTGGCTGATGTCCCGTTCGCGCAACATCACGTCCTGGGGCTCGACGATCCCGGCTCGCTTGAGCGGACGCGTGGTGGTGACAATTTCCCGGAACAGGCGCACTTGAGCGGGCACGAACACCGTCCAGGGCGCGGCGCTGTCGCAACGAACCTTCACCGTGACGCGGCCCAGGGGCCGGGCCGGGCTCTCCAGCGAAGCAGTCAATTCCTTGTCACACATGGGCATGCGCAAGCGCGGGTCGAGCTGGTTGACTTCGATTTCGTAACGACCTTCGGTTTGACTGGTTGCCAGGTAGTCTTCTACGGTGAATTCAAGAAAGCCCTGAGTGACGCCGATAAGGAGATCAGGCAAGGTAACCGGAGCCGCCGCAAGGGCAGGACCGCCCGAAGTGAACAGGCAGGCAGCCAGCAGTGCACCGAGCCAGTGGCGGCAGTGAGTGGTCAGGCGTCGAGAAAATGTCGTTTGTGCGTTCATGCCGGTTCAATAGCAAGCCCCGTGCCGTTTAGTGATGAATGCGCGTCGGACACTTTAGCGTTAGGTAGGAGTCAGGGCATGGCGGGAGTAATGGATTCGGTGAACCAGCGCACTCAGCTGGTCGGTCAGAATCGCCTGGAGCTGTTGTTGTTCCGTCTCGACGGCCAACAAATGTACGGGATCAACGTATTCAAGGTCCGCGAGGTGCTGCAATGCCCCAAGCTGACCCTGATGCCCAAGTCCAGCCCCGTCGTGTGCGGTGTGGCCAATATCCGGGGTGCGACCATCCCGATTCTCGACCTGGCGATGGCGACCGGTTCCGGTCGGTTGCTGGACCAGAGCAATCCGTTCGTGATCATCACCGAGTACAACACCAAGACCCAGGGGTTCCTGGTGCGCTCGGTGGAGCGCATCGTCAACATGAACTGGGAAGAGATCCATCCGCCGCCCAAGGGCACCGGCCGCGATCACTACCTGACGGCTGTGACCCGGGTCGATAATCAGTTGGTGGAAATCATCGACGTGGAGAAGATCCTCGCCGAAGTGGCGCCCACGCCGGAAGCGATTTCTGCGGGTGTGGTGGACGCCGAGACCCAGCACAAGGCGATTTCGCTGCGGGTGCTGACCGTCGATGATTCGTCGGTGGCGCGTAAGCAGGTGACCCGTTGCCTGCAAACGGTCGGGGTGGAAGTGGTGGCGTTGAACGATGGGCGGCAGGCGCTGGATTACCTGCGTGCGCTGGTCGACGAGGGCAAGAAGCCCGAAGAGGAGTTCCTGATGATGATCTCCGACATCGAGATGCCGGAGATGGACGGGTACACCCTGACCTCGGAAATTCGCAGCGATCCGCGCATGCAAAAGCTGCACATCATCTTGCATACTTCGTTGTCCGGGGTTTTCAACCAGGCGATGGTCAAGAAGGTCGGTGCCGACGATTTCCTGGCGAAATTCCGTCCCGATGACCTGGCGTCCCGGGTGGTCGATCGGATCAAGGCAGCAGAATAAAGTAAAGGTCGGGCGCGTTGTGCGCCCGGCAAGTCAACACGATGAAAGAGGCGGTATCTTGTCTACGGGTAATTTGGATTTCGAACAGTTCCGGGTCTTCCTGGAAAAAGCCTGTGGCATCTTGCTTGGTGAAAACAAGCAATACCTGGTGTCGAGCCGTCTCAATAAATTGATGGAGCAACAGGGCCTCAAGTCATTGGGCGAGCTTGTGCAGCGTATCCAGACCCAACCGCGCAGCGGCTTGCGCGAGATGGTGGTGGACGCCATGACCACCAACGAAACCCTGTGGTTTCGGGACACCTATCCGTTCGAGGTGCTGAAGAACAAAGTGCTGCCGGCTGCCATCAAGGCCAGCCCGGGCCAGCGCCTGCGGATCTGGTCGGCGGCCTGTTCGTCGGGGCAGGAACCCTATTCGCTGTCGATGTCCATCGATGAGTTCGAACGCTCCAACCTGGGCCAGTTGAAAGGCGGCGTGCAGATCGTCGCCACCGACCTGTCCGGGACCATGCTCAATAACTGCAAGACTGGCGAGTACGACAGTCTGGCCATCGGCCGTGGTTTGTCGCCGGACCGCCTGCAACGCTATTTCGACCCGAAAGGGCCGGGCAAGTGGGTGGTCAAGGCACCGATCAAGAGCCGGGTGGAGTTCCGCTCGTTCAACCTGCTGGACAGCTACGCCAGCCTGGGCAAGTTCGACATCGTGTTTTGCCGCAACGTGCTGATCTATTTCTCCGCCGAAGTGAAGAAAGACATCCTGCTGCGCATCCACGGCACGCTCAAGCCGGGCGGCTATCTGTTCCTTGGCGCCTCCGAGGCGTTGAACGGTTTGCCGGATCATTACCAGATGGTGCAGTGCAGCCCGGGGATTATTTACCAGGCGAAGTGATTGGCCTGGATTGTCAAAAAAAAGCGGGGGTCCCAAGGGGCTCCTTTTTTTTTGCCAGCCGGGACCATCTCCTGTGGGAGCGAGCTTGCTCGCGATAGCGGCGGCACATTCAAAATCCATGTCGCTGACAGACCGCTATCGCGAGCAAGCTCGCTCCCACATTTTGACTCGCGTCGCCTGATGAAAGCGGCAGAAAAGCGGCAGGTAAGCGGAAACCCGTTGCCGCTTTTCTGGCATTGCCGCTTTGCCGGTGCCCGCAAAGCCCCGGTTTATGGGGATTTTGGAAGTGGCACGGCGCTTGCTTTAGCCGTCGTACGAACATTCTGGTCACCCAAAGGTTTCCGACATGAGCATCAGCTTCGATAAAGCGCTCGGTATCCACGAACAGGCCCTGAGCTTCCGCGCCCAGCGTGCCGAAGTCCTGGCCAACAACATCGCCAACGCCGACACCCCGAACTACAAGGCGCGGGACCTGGACTTTTCCAAGGTGCTCGCCGAGCAGAACGATAAGGCCAAGAATGGCCACTTCGCCTTGAACATGACCAACAACCGTCATATCGAAGCCGAAGGCCTGGGTAATGGCGACGAGTCGCTGATGTATCGCACGCCGATGCAACCGTCGATCGACCAGAACACCGTGGACGCTCAACTGGAACAGTCCAACTACGCGGAAAACTCCGTGAACTTCCAGGCCAGCTTCACCCTGCTCAACAGTAAGTTCAAAGGGCTGATATCGGCCCTGCGCGGAGAGTAAGCCATGTCGATTGCTAGCGTATTCAACATTGCCGGCAGTGCCATGAGTGCCCAGACCACTCGCCTGAACACCGTCGCCAGTAACATCGCCAACGCCGAGACCGTTTCGTCGAGCATCGACCAGACCTACCGCGCCCGCCACCCGGTGTTCGCCACCATGTTCCAGGGCGGCCAGTCCGGCGGCAGCGACTCGCTGTTCCAGGACCAGGAAGCGGCCGGGCAGGGCGTACAGGTGCTTGGTGTGGTCGAAGACCAGAGCAACCTCGAAGCACGTTATGAGCCAAACCATCCGGCTGCGGACGCCAAGGGTTATGTCTACTACCCGAACGTCAACGTCGTCGAAGAAATGGCCGACATGATTTCCGCCAGTCGTTCGTTCCAGACCAACGCCGAAATGATGAATACCGCCAAAGCCATGATGCAGAAGGTCCTGACCCTCGGTCAGTGATAAGGGGCGAGTCACATGAGCGTTACCAACACTACAAGCGGTTTGAGCCTCAACGAGATTCTGGCCAACTCCTCGGTCAAGACCAACAACACCTCCGATGGTCTTGGGGGCGCGGCCCAGGCGGCGACCGGCAACAAAGAGCTGGGCAAGGATGCGTTCCTGCAACTGCTCGTTACCCAGCTGAAAAACCAGAATCCGCTGGAGCCACAGGACAACGGCGAGTTCGTTGCCCAGTTGGCGCAGTTCAGCAGCCTGGAAGGTATCACCACCCTCAACGAGACGGTGAGCGGCATCGCCGGCAACTACAACTCGTCCCAGGCCTTGCAGGCCTCGTCGCTGGTGGGCCGCTCGGTCATTGCCCCGGGTGACAAGGCAGTGGTCGATACCTCCAAGAGCCTCAACGGTACGGTCGTGGTGCCAACGTCGGTGTCCTCCGTCGCGGTCAAGATCGTGGACAAGGACGGCAAGACCGTTCGCACCATTGACCTCGGTAGCCAGAACGCCGGCAACTCGGCCTTCATCTGGGATGGCAAGAACGATGCGGGCACGGTCGTTGAGTCGGGCACTTACACCTTCGCTGCTTCGACCACCATCGACGGCAAGGCCACGTCGCTGATCACCAATCTGCCGGCCACGGTCAGTAGCGTGACCATCAGCCAGACGGGCGGTGAGCTGATGCTCAACCTGGCCGGGCTGGGCAGCATTGCCCTGTCCAAAGTACAAACTATTGGTATGTAGAGCCGACTAACCGGCAAAAGGAGTCAACATGTCTTTTAACATCGGCCTTAGCGGTCTCTATGCAGCCAACAAACAGCTGGACGTGACCGGCAACAACATCGCCAACGTGGCGACCACCGGTTTCAAATCGTCCCGCGCGGAATTCGAAGACGTTTACTCGGCCACCAAGCTGGGTTCGGGCAGCAAGACCGTCGGCAACGGCGTGCGCCTGGCCAACGTTTCCCAGCAGTTCGGCCAGGGTGACGTCAACAACACCGGCAACGTGCTGGACATGGGCATCCAGGGCCAGGGCTTCTTTGTCTTGAGCAACGACGGCTCCCTGAGCTACACCCGTGCCGGTACGTTCAAGACCGACAAGGAAGGTTTCATCACCAACAGCGATGGTACTGCGCGCCTGCAGGGCTATGGCGTGGATGCCAACGGCAAGATCCAGAACGGTATCCTGACCGACCTGCGCATCGACACCTCGAACCTGCCGCCGACTGCCACCAGCCTGGTGTCCTCGACGATCAACCTGAACTCGACGGCCACGCCGATCACCGCCGCGTTCAATCCGGCCGACACGGCCACGTTCACCAAGCAATTCACCACCCCGGTCTACGACACCCAGGGCAACCAGCATTCAATGGACCAGTACATGGTCAAGACTTCCGGTAACACCTGGAATGTCTATACCTTGATCGATGGTCGTAACCTGAACGGCACCTTACCGACCACGACCGGTGCGACCGCGCCGATCCCTTCGACCATGAACTTCGATTCGAGCGGCAAGTTGACCACGGTCACCACTCCGCCAGCGACGGTCAATAGTGATCTGGTACTGACCGGTTGGGTTCCCGGCACCGTGACCAACGGTGTATGGACCGCCAACGGCGCCGCCAGCGCGCCGACCATCACGATCTCCATGGGCAACACCACCCAGTTCAATGCCGACACCGCACGGTCGATCCCAACCCAGAACGGTTACGCCACGGGCCAGATCACCAACCTGACCATCGACGGCAGCGGTGTACTGTTGGCCAACTTCAGCAACAACCAGACCAAGCCGATCGGCCAGCTCGCGCTCGCCAGCTTCACCAACGAGCAAGGCCTGCAGCCGGTAGGCGGCACCAGTTGGAAGGAAACCTTCGCCTCGGGCATTCCGGGCTACGACGCTCCACAAACGGGTACCCTGGGTTCGATCGTCTCCAACTCCCTGGAAGAGTCCAACGTCAACCTGACCAACGAACTGGTCGAGCTGATCAAGGCCCAGAGCAACTACCAGGCGAACGCCAAGACTATCTCCACCCAGAGCACCATCATGCAGACCATCATTCAGATGGCCTGATGTCGAGGGTTGCTTGACGGCTGTACAAGGAGCCCCTCACAAGAGGGGCTTTTTTATGGGCGCAGGTTTTGTTGTGCCTGGTCCGGCCTCATCGCGAGCAAGCTGAACTGGTCAACTAATTTTGGACACCAGTTACGGTTTCATGCCGCCAGTTTCTCCATAGCTACAGGCGACCGGTAGTCGTTGTAGCTATGGAGTCTGACGTTGTTGTAACGCATCACATAACGCTGCACATCCACACGAGCTTCATGCTCCGAGCTGTAGCCATCTTCTGGTACCCACTCTGACTTCAGGCTCCCAAAGAAACGCTCCATCGGGGCGTTGTCCCAGCACTCACCTTTGCGACTCATGCTTTGCAGGAGTCCATGCTTACGCATTTCATTCCTGAATTTGTGGCTGGTGTATTGG
>NZ_FPJC01000036.1:0-35919 GCF_900119265.1 Pseudomonas sp. NFACC04-2 | reverse complement strand
GCCAGCAGGCCCACCAGCATGTCGAAACCGCGCTCGGCGGCCAATCCCACCAGCACATCCGGGCCGACGCCGTGGGCGATCAACTGATGGGCGCGGCGGTTGGCCTGGGCGTTGAGCTCGCCGTAGGTCAGGGTTTGGGCGTTGCAACGCAAGGCGATGGCGTCAGGCCGCAAACGTGCCTGTTCGGCGATGCGCTGATGCAGGCAGGCCTCGCCCGGGAAGCTGTTCGGCGCAGGGTTCCATTGGGCGATGTGTTGCTGTTGTTCGGCGGCCGTCAGCAGCGGCAATTCACCGATGCGTCGGCGGGGATCGGCGACGATGCCGTGCAGCAGGTTCAGCCAGTGTTCGGCCATGTATTGCACGGTGCCGGCGTCGAACAGGTCGGTGGCGTAACTCAGGGACCCGACCAGCTCACCGTCGGTCTCGTGAATGTCGAGGATCAAATCGAACTGGGCGGTGTGGGAACGCCAATCCAGACTCTCGACCTGCAACCCCGGCAGTTGCAGGGCTTGAGCCGCGCCGCTGCTCTGGTGGTTGAACATCACCTGGAACAGCGGGCTATGGCTCGCCTGTCGCTGCGGCGCCAAGGCCTGCACCAACTGTTCGAACGGCAGGTCTTGATGGGCTTGTGCCCCCAGCGAAGCCTGCTTGACATGGGCCAGCAATTGATCGAAAGGCAGGTCGCCCCGCACCTGGGCATTGAGTACCTGGGTGTTGACAAAAAAGCCGATCAGGCCTTCGGTTTCCGGGCGATTGCGGTTGGCGACCGGCACACCGACGCGGATGTCCGACTGGCCGCTGTAGCGGTGCAACAAGGCCTGGAACGACGCCAGCAAGACCATGAACAGCGTCGAGGCTTCGCGCTGGGCCAGGTGTTTCAGGCCCTGGGTCAGCCCGGCGTCGAAGCGCAGGTCCAGGCGTGCGCCGCGATGGCTCTGCACCGCAGGGCGCGGGCGGTCCGTCGGCAACAGCAGGACTTCGCCGCCATCGCCCAGCCGTTCGGTCCAGTAGGCCAGTTGCCGCTCCAGCTCGCCGGCCTCCATCCATTTGCGCTGCCAGATCGCATAGTCGGCGTATTGGATCGGCAAGGCTGCCAGGGTCGGCGCCTCACCGCTGCGGTGGGCGGCGTAGAGCCGGACCAGGTCGTTGACCATGATCCGAGCGGACGCGCCATCGCAAATGATGTGGTGCTGGGTCAGCACCAGCACGTGGTCGTCCGCTGCCAGTTGCAGCAGCTTGACCCGCAGCAGCGGCCCTTGCTGCAGGTCGAACAGCCCGGCGATTTCGTCATCGATCAGGGCGGTGAGTGCGGACTCGTCCAGCAACACCTCCGGCTCGATCGCCAGGCTCATACACGCCTGCACCACTTGTCGGGGCCCTTGCCCGCCGTCGACGAACACCGTGCGCAGCACGTCGTGACGGGCCAGCAAGGCGTCGAAGCTGCGTTGCAGCGCAGGCAGGTCGAGGGCGCCGCGCAGGCGTAGCGCCGTGGGCACGTGGTAGGCGGCGCTGTGGCGGTCCAGTTGCCAGAGGAACCACTGGCGCTCCTGGGCGTAGGACAGGTCGAGGGTCTCGAACTCGTCGCGCATCGCCGGGATCGGCAACGCCGCCAGGCTCATGTTTTTGCTGTGCAGTTTGTGCAGAAACGCTTGCCGTTGGGCGAGCGGTAAACGGATGAATCGCTGAACCAGAGACAGGTTATCGAGCTGAGTCATTCAAAGGGTCTCCAGGTCTGCCAGGAAGTCATGCATCTCACTCAGGTCTGCGCTGGAGTGAGGGGTCAGGTGGGCCGCCAGTTGTGCGGCGTAGTCGGCCAGGGATGTGGTGCTGAACAGCAAGTCCAGGGGCACCGCGGCGCCCTGTTCCATTTGCAGGCGCGCCGTCGCTTGCGTCGCCAGCAGGGAATGCCCACCCAGCTCAAAGAAGTTGTCGTCGCGCCCTACCCGTTCGAGTTTGAGCACGTCTTGCCAGATGTCGGCGATGCCCTGTTCGAGCGCGCCTTGTGGCGCCACGTAGGCACGCAGCAGTTGCTGGGCGTCCGGCAGCGGCAAGGCCTTGCGGTCGAGCTTGCCGTTGGGGGTCAACGGCAAGCGTTTGAGCAGCAACCAGTGCGCCGGCATCATGTAGTCGGGCAGCAGGGGCGTGAGCTGCGCCTTGAGGGTTTCGCGCAGGGCCGTGGGTTCGGCAGTCTCTGAATCGGTGGCCACCAGATACGCCACCAACTGCAGGCCCCCCGGCCAGGGTTGCGGCACCACCACGGCTTCGCGGATCGCTTCCTGGGCCAGCAGGCAGGCTTCGATTTCCCCCAGTTCGATGCGGAAGCCGCGGATCTTCACCTGATGGTCGACCCGGCCGATGTACTCGATCACGCCGTCGCCACGCTGGCGCGCCAGGTCACCGGTGCGGTACACCCGCGCGCCATTGCCGAACGGGTCCGGCAGGAATCGCTCGGCGGTCAGCGCCGCCCGGCCGTGGTAACCCCGGGCCAGGCCGTCACCACCAATCAGCAATTCGCCGATCAGCCCGACCGGGTTCGGCGCGAAGTGATCGCCGACGATGTACAGCGACGTGTTGGCGATCGGCCGGCCGAGGTACGGCACGCGTTGCTCTTGAGTCAAGCGGTAGGCCGCCGACCAGATGGTGGTTTCGGTCGGGCCATACAGGTTCCAGACCTCGCCGGCGACATCGAGCAACCGCTCGGCCAGGTCCTCGGCCAACGCCTCGCCACCGCACAGGCATTTGCGTCCGGCCAACAAACCGGACGCCGGGTGGTCGAGCAACATCCGCCAGGTCGAGGGCGTGGCCTGGACCACGCTGACCTGTTGCCGGTCGATGGTCTTGAGCAGCGCTTCGGGGTCGTGGGCACTCTGCTTGTCCACCAGCACCACGCAGGCACCGCTCAGCAGTGCGCCGTAGAGTTCCAGGCCGAAGATGTCGAACGAGAACGTGGTCAGCGACAGCACCCGGTCATTGGCGGCGATGCCCGGTTCACGAGCCATGCTGGCGACAAAATTCACCAGCGCCCCATGACGCACCATCACGCCCTTGGGCTTGCCGGTGGAACCCGAGGTGTAGATGGCGTAGGCCAGGTGCTCCGCATCCAAGCGTGTCACCGGCGCCTCGCAGGCATAACCGTCGAGCCAGTCACCCTCCTGATCCAACACCAATGTCTTAATGCCAATACCGCCCCCTGTGGGAGCGAGCTTGCTCGCGATGAGGCCCTCACCTTCAACATCATCATTGACTGAACCACCGCTATCGCGAGCAAGCTCGCTCCCACAGAACTGGTTGAGCAATGAACTTTGGGTCAACAGCAGTTCGATGCCGCTGTCTTCGATCATGTAGGCCAGGCGATCCTGGGGGAACGTCGGGTCCAGCGGCAGGTAGGCGCCACCGGCCTTGAGGATCGCCAGCAAGGCGACAATCATGTCCACCCCACGCTCCAGCGCCACACCGACCAACCGATCGGGCCCCACGCCCTCCTCGATCAAGCGATGGGCCAAACGGTTGGCCCGGACATTGAGTTCGCCATAGCTCAGCACCTGATCGGCGAACACCAGCGCCGTGGCATCCGGCATTTGCCGGGCCTGGGCCTCGAACAGCCGATGGACGCAGCGCGCCTGGGGATATTCCGCCACGGTGGCGTTCCAGCCTTGCACGTGCTGGCGGGTTTCGCGCTCGTCGAGCACGCTCAGTTCGCCCAGGGGCCGTTGCCCGGCGTCGATCATTTGCAGCAGCAAGCGTTGCAGGTACACGCCGATCTGCTCGACCGAGGCCTCGGTGAAACGCGCGCACTGGTAGCTGAACTGCACCGCCAGCTCGGCACCGAGGCTGACCAGCAGGGTCAGCGGGTAGTTGGTCTGTTCCAGGTTGTCCACGGCACCGAAACGCAAGCCTTCAGGCGCACCGTGTGCCAAGGCTTCGGAAATCGGGTAGTTCTCGAATACCAGGATGTTGTCGAACAAGGCTTCGCCACCCAGGCCGGCCCAGCGCTGGATGTCGAACAGCGCCGTGTGCTCGAACTCGCGCAAGGCCAGGTTCTGCGCCTGGACGCTGTGCAGCCAGTCGCTCATGTCCTGTTCCGGACGCGGGCTGGCAATGACCGGCAAGGTGTTGATGAACAGGCCGATCTGGCCCTCGACGCCCACCAGGTCCGCCGGCCGCCCCGCCACCGTCGCGCCGAACGCCACACTGGCCTTGCCGGTGTAGCGTTGCAACAGCAACAACCAGGCCGCTTGCACCAGGGTGTTGACCGTGACTTTGGCCTCGCGGGCGAACTCGGCCAGGCGTCGGGTCTGCATCCCATCCAACTGCATGCGGTGATGGCCGTACAGCTTCGCCGAGATGTCCTGTGCCGGGCGCGCAAACGCTTGGGCCAGGCGTACCGGCTCATCCAGCGTGCGCAGCTGTTGCGTCCAGAACCCTTCGCCGAGGCCCGCGTCCTGGCGTTGCAGCCAGGCGATGTAATCGCGATAACGGCCCGCCGGGCGTGCCACGCTGTCGCCGCGGTAGTGCTGCAACACTTCGCCGAGCAACTGCGCGCTGCTCCAGCCATCCATCAGGATGTGATGGTTGGTGTAGATCAGGTGATGCCGATCCGTACCGGTGCGCACCAGCACCAGGCGCATCAACGGCGCCTGGGTCAGGTCCACACCTTGGACCCGTTCTTCGTCGGCGAGGGTTTGCAAGGCGTCGTCGATATCCGTCCGCCCGTTCCAGTCCAGCACACGGAACGGCACCTCGACCTGACGCTGGACGATTTGCACCGGCTGCTCCAGGTCGCCTTGCCAGAAGAACCCGGTACGCAGAATGTCATGGGCATCGACCACCGCCTGCCAGGCGGCGCGGAAACGCTGGGGATCGACGCCCTCCACGTCAAGGCGCATCTGGTTGATGTAATCGCCACTGCCGTGGCCGAGCAAGGAATGGAACAGCATGCCCTGTTGCATCGGCGACAGCGGGTAGATGTCGTCGACAGCCTGAGGTGCTCGGACCAACGTGTCCAATTGCGCCTGGGACAGCCGCGCCAGCGGGAAGTCCGACGGCGTCACGCCACGGTGCTGGCTGTCGCAGCAATGGAGAATGAGCGCGGTGAGTTCTTGCAGGTAGTCATCGGCCAGGCGCTGGATGGTCGCGACGTTGAACAGGTCGCCGCTGAAGGTCCAGCTCAAGTCCAGCTCGCCGCCGAACACTTTGCCGTCCAGCGCCAGCGGACTGCCCAGCGGGCCCTGCATGTTCAGCTCTTCACCGCCCTGCTCGGCGGTGGGCACGAACAGGGCATCGTCAGTCGCCGCGAAACTGCCATCGAACTGGCCGAGGTAGTTGAAGGTCAGTTGCGGCGTTGGCAAGCCCTGCAACGCTTGCCGTGCCAGCGCATCGCCCAGGTGCGCCAAGGCACCGAAACCGATGCCCTTGTGGGGGATGGCGCGCAGCTGTTCCTTGATCTGCTTCAGCGAAGCACCGAGGTCGGCAGCAGGTGTCAAACGGGCCGGGAACAAGCTGGTGAACCAGCCGACCGTGCGGGTCAGGTCGATGTGTTCGAACAGTTCTTCGCGACCATGGCCTTCGAGTTGCACCACCACGCTGTCAGCGCCGGTCCAGCGCACCATCACTCGCGCCAAGGCGGTGAGCAACAGGTCATTGACCTGGGTGCGATAGGCCGCCGGGGCTTGCTGCAACAGTTGCCGGGTGAGGGACTTGTCCAGTGACGTGCGGACTGTCATGGCCTGAGCCTGTTGCTGCCCGCCCTGGGGGTTATCCCATGGCAACGCCGTGGAGGCGCCTTGCAACTGCTGCTGCCAGAAGTCCAGTTCGGCCTGCAGGGATGCGCTGCGGGCGTAGCCCTGCAACGCTTCGGCCCAGGCTTGGATCGCGCTGGTCTTGGCCGGTAGCTGCACGGTGGCACCGGTCAGTGCCTGCCGATAAGCCGTTTGCAGGTCTTCGACGAGGATCCGCCAGGACACCCCGTCGACCACCAGGTGATGCACGATCAGCAGCAGACGCTGGGTACCATCGGCGAGGTTCGCCAGCACCGCGCGGATCAGCGAGCCGCCGTCCAGTTGCAGGCTGCGCTGGGCCTGATCGCCCAGGGCTTGCAGCGTGGCGAGATCGGCGACGTCGGCTTGCCAGACAACCCCGTCGGCCACCCCGTCACGGTAGCGCGCCGTCCAGCCTCCGGCCTGCTCGATGAAGGCCAGGCGCAGGCTGTCGTGGTGCGCGACCAGGGCGTCCAAGACCTGCTCCAGCGCCTGGGCATCCAGCGCTTGGGTCGGCTTGAGCATCACCGACTGGTTCCAGTGATGACGGTCAGGAATCGCCTGGGCGAAGAACCACTGGTGAATCGGCAGCAGCGCCGTTTCGCCAGTGACCGGTCGTTGGTCGATCGCTTGCAGCGCTGCGCCCGTCTGGGCCACCGCCGCCAGCGCCTCGATGGTCTGGTGCTGGAACAAGTCCTTGGGAGTGAAGTGGATACCGGCCTGGCGAGCGCGGCTGACCACCTGGATCGAGACGATGGAATCGCCGCCCAGTTCGAAGAAGTTGTCCTGCAGGCCCACTTGCGCGAGCTTGAGCACGTCCTGCCAGATCGACACCAGTTGCTGTTCCAACGGGCTGCGCGGTGCTACATAGGTTTGCTGCAATTGACTGACGTCGGGCTTGGGCAGGTTCTTGCGGTCGAGCTTGCCGTTGGGGGTCAGCGGCAGGCGTTCGAGCAGCAGTAGATAGGCCGGGACCATGTGCGCCGGCAAAGTCGCCTTGAGCTGGTCACGCAAGTGTTCGGCGAAAGCATCACCCACGAATTCATCGGCTACCACATAGGCAACCAGACGCTTGCCACTGCCAGCAGCCCCTTCCTGGGCCACCACCACCGCCTCGCGAACGCCGTCGAGGGCTTGCAGGCTGGCTTCGACTTCACCCAGTTCGATGCGGAAGCCGCGGATCTTCACTTGGTTGTCGATGCGGTCCAGGTAATCGAAGGTGCCATCGACGCGTTGGCGCACCAGGTCGCCGGTGCGGTAGAGCAAGCCACCGCTGCGGCTGAACGGATCGGCGACAAACCGCTCGGCCGTCAGGCCCGGACGATTCAGGTAGCCCCGCGCCAGCCCGGTGCCGCCCAGGTACAGCTCTCCGGCCATGCCTTGGGGGAGCAGGTTCAAGTCGGCGTCGAGCACGTAGGCGCTGCGATCGCCGATGCGGCTGCCGATGGGTGCATAGGCGGCGCCACATGCCACATCGCGGCCGGCCTTCCAGATCAACGGGGTGACCACGGTTTCGGTCGGGCCGTAGCCGTTGATGATGTAGTCCGGATCGAGGGCGCGCTTGACCCGTTCGAAGCTGGCATTGGGCACCGCATCGCCGCCAAAGCAGTAGATGCGCACTTTCGGCGGGTTGCCCTCGCGCTCGGCGTGCTCGGCCAGTTGTTGCAAGTACACCGGCGGGAACGCCACCACGGTCACGCCGTGCTCGCGCATCGCGTTGTAGGTCTGCTCCGGGGTCCACAGGCTGTCGTCACGGATCAGCAGCGAAGCACCATGGGTCAGGCTGGTAAGCCAGCGTTCGTGGGCACCGTCGAAGGCGAAGGACATGAAGTGGAATTCGCAATCGCTGCCCTGCATTTCATAGCGCTCACCGATGGCCTGGCAGTGCATCGCCAGGGGACCGTGGGCCACGCTCACGCCTTTGGGGTTGCCGGTGGAGCCGGAGGTGTAGATCACGTAGGCCAGGTTCTGCGGATCGACCTGAACGGACGGCGCCTCCAGCGGTTGCAGGCTCAAGTCCAGGCGATCGAGTTCCAGCACCTGGGCGGCGCCGTCCAGGGGCAACTGCGCCGACACCTGGGAATCGGTGAGCAACAGCGCCAGCCCCGAATCCTCGATCAGGTACGCCAGGCGTTCCCGTGGGTAACTGGTGTCCAGCGGCACATAGGCCGCGCCGGCCTTGAGCACTGCCAGCAGCGCGACGATCACCCCTTCGCTGCGCGCCAGGGCCACGCCAACCCGGGTTTCCGGGGCCACACCACGGGCAATCAAGGCGTGGGCCAACTGGTTGGCGCGCCGGTCGAGGTCGCCATAGCTGAAACGCTGGCCGTCGAAGATCACCGCCGTCGCGTCGGGCTTGCGCGCCGCCAGATCGGCGATGCGCTGATGCACGGCGATGTCGGTCGGGTACGGCTGCGCATGATTGGCGGCCTGTTGCCGGGCCTGTTCCTCGGCGCTGACCAAGGCGATTTGCCCGAGGTTGCGCGCCGCCGACTCGGCGAAGCGTTCCAACAAATGCAACAGCTGCGCACTGATGCCGTCGATGGCCGCCGGGCTGAAATGCGCCCGGTCGAAACTGTAGTGCAGCGCCAGCGTCTCGCCGAGGGTCACCGCCACGCTCAACGGGTAATGGGTTTGCTCCAGGTGGCTGACTTCGCCAAACACCGCGCCCTGCCCGGCGCCTTCTGCCAGGGCCTGGGCAATCGGGTAGTTCTCGAACACCAGGATGTTGTCGAACAGCGCCTCGCCGCCCTGGCCGGCCCAGCGCTGGATGTCCGCCAACGGCGTGTGCTCGAACTCCCGCAGGCTCAGGTTCTGTGCCTGCACGGCTTGCAGCCAGGCACCGACGGACTCGTCCGGACGTGGCGTGGCGATCACCGGCAAGGTGTTGATGAACAGGCCGACCTGTTGCTCGATACCCGGCAAATCCGCCGGACGCCCGGCCACGGTGGCACCGAAGGCGACGCTGTCATGGCCGGTGTAGCGTTGCAGCAGCAACAGCCACGCCGCTTGCACCAGGGTGTTGAGGGTGACTTTCTGTTGGCGGGCGAACTGTTCCAGGGCCTGGGTGCGGGTTGCGTCCAGGGTCTGGAAATGATCGCCATGACCGCTGTGGATTTCGCTGGCGGACATGACGCGCGCCAACCGCGTCGGCTCTTGCAGGGTGGCCATCTGACCGGTCCAGAACGCCTCGCTCAGTTGAGCGTCCTGGCGTTGCAGCCAGGCGATGTAATCGCGATAACGCCCGACATTGGCCTTGGGCAAGCGACCGCTGTAGCGCTGCAAGACTTCACCCAGCAATTGGGCGTTGCTCCAGCCGTCCATCAGGATGTGGTGATGGGTGTAGATCAAGTGCCAGCGCTCGGCCTCGGTCTGCACCAGCACCAGGCGCAGCAACGGTGCCCGGGCCAGGTCGAAGCCCTGCCGGCGCTCGGCGGCGGCGCGTTCATCCAGGGCTTCCCTGAGGTTGTCGCGTTCACGCCAATCCAACCGCGTGAACGGCAACTCGACCTGGCGATGGACGATCTGCAATGGTTGCTCGAGATCGCCCTGCCAGACAAAACCGCTGCGCAGGATGTCCTGGGCGTCGAGGGTGGCCTGCCAGGCATCGGCGAAGCGTTGTGGATCGAGGCCCTGCACGTCCACGCGCAACTGGTTGATGTATTCCCCTGCCGCCTGCTCGTACAAGGTGTGGAACAGCAAGCCCTGTTGCATTGGCGACAGCGGATAGAGGTCGTCCAACTGCCCGGCGGCCACCGGCAGGCTGTCGAGTTGCGCCTGGCTGATGCGGGCCAGGGGGAAGTCCGATGGCGTGGCCTGTGGCGTTTCCAGCGCGCAGCAGTGTTCGATCAATGCCCTCAGTTCAGCGAGGTAGTCAGCGGCCAATGTCTCGATGGTCTGCTGCTTGAACATCCGCTCGCTGAAACCCCAGTTCAGGGACAGCTCGCCGCCATAGACCTGACCTTCCACCGTCAACCAATTCGCCAGCGGTGCCCGGGCATCTTGCGCCGCGCCACTGCCTTCGCCAGAGGGAACAAACAGCGCGCCGTCGTCGAACTGCCGGTCGAACTGGCCCAGGTAGTTGAAGGTGATGCGCGGCGCCGGCAAGGCCGCCAGCTCGGCACGCACCGCCGGTTCGCCCAGGTAGCGCAGCACGCCATAACCCAGGCCCTTGTCCGGCACGGCGCGCAGTTGTTCCTTGATGGCCTTGACCGACGCACTCAATGCCGGCGCCGGGCTGAGGCTGACCGGGAACAGGCTGGTGAACCAGCCGACGGTGCGGGTCAAGTCAACGCCATCGAACAGCGCTTCGCGGCCATGGCCTTCGAGCTGGATCAGTGTGCTGTCCTGGCCGGTCCAACGGCACACCGTACGGGCCAGGGCCGTCAGCAGCAGATCATTGACCTGGGTGCGGTAGGCCTTGGGCGCCTGTTGCAGCAGTCGGCGGGTCTGTTCGGCGTCCAGTTTCACCTGGACTTTGCGCTCGTCACACGCCAGCAGCAGGCGCTCGGGGTAATCGCACGGCAAGCCGTTGCCGGCCGGCGCCTGGCTTTGGGCGCGCCAGTAATCGAGGCTGCCCATGAAGCCATCGAGATGCCCGTGCAGGTGCGCGGCCCATTGTCCATAAGCGCTGGTCTTGGCCGGCACCTGGATCGCCTGGTCGGCCTGCAGTTGGCGGTAGAAATGTTGCAGATCGTCCAGTAGCACGCGCCAGGAAACACCGTCCACCACCAGGTGATGGATCGCCAGTAGCAAGCGCTGGCTACCGTCGACCATGTCCACCAGCAACGCCCGCAACAGGGGCCCGTCTTCCAGGTCGAGGCTGCGCTGGGCGTCGTCGCACAGGGCGTTGAGTTGTTCGACCGAGGTCGCCTGACGCTGCCACAACAAACTGGCCGCCGACGGCTCGGCATAGGCTTGCTGCCATTGGCCGTTCACCTGGGTAAAGCGCAGGCGCAGGCTGTCATGGTGCTCAGCCAAGCGGGCCAGGGCCGAGGCCAATGCCACGGTATCAAGGTGTTCGCCCGGCACCAGCAGCAGCGACTGGTTCCAGTGTTGCCGCTCGGGAATGTCGCGCTCGAAGAACCACTGCTGCACCGGCGTCAACGGCACCGCACCGCGTGCCAGGCCCTGATCGATCGCCTGGCTGTCGCCCTGGCGCGCTGCGAGCGCCAGACTGCGCAGGGTCTGGTATTGGAACAGGGCCTTGGGATTGAGCACGATCCCGGCTTGCCGCGCACGGCTGACCACTTGCATGGCGACGATGGAATCACCGCCCAGCTCGAAGAAGTTGTCTTCCAGGCCGATGCTGTCGAGGTTCAGCACGTCCTGCCAGATCGCCGCCAGGGCTTTTTCCATTGGGCTGTGGGGCGCGACGAATTCACGCTGCTGCTCGCTGCCGTCAATGGCCGGCAACGCCTTGCGGTCGAGCTTGCCGTTGGGGGTCAGCGGCAGTTGCGGGAGGAACACCAGGTAGGCCGGCACCATGTAGTCCGGCAGGTGTTCGCGCAGGGCGGCCTTGAGGGTTTCGCGCAATTGCACTTGGCCGTCGGCCTCGGTCAGCACCGCGGCCTCGCTCGGGACGATGAAAGCCACCAGTTGCTGGCCGTGCTCGCCGTCCTGGGCCAGCACCGCCAATTCGCGCACCTGGGGTTGTTGCAGCAGGCGCGCTTCGATTTCCCCCAGTTCGATACGGAAGCCGCGGACCTTGACCTGATGGTCGATGCGACCGACGTATTGCAAGGCGCCGTCGGCCTGGTAACGGGTCAGGTCGCCGGTGCGATACAAGCGTTCGCCACGGGTCGAAAACGGGTTTGGCACGTACTTCTCGGCAGTCATCGCGGCACGGCTGAGGTAACCACGGGTGATGCCTGCGCCGCTCAGGTACAGCTCCGCCGAGACGCCCTGGGGCACCGGTTGCAGGTCGGCGTCCAGCAGATAGCTGGCGGTGTGCTTGAGGGGCCGACCGATGTTCGCCGTGCCGCCAGCGGTGCGCCGGGTCCAGGTGGAATAGGTGGTGTCTTCCGAGGGGCCGTAGAGGTCGTAGACATGCTCTAAGCTTGTTCGCGATGGCGCCCTGTCAGTTGGCCCATGGGGGGCTGACCCGCCGCTATCGCGAGCAAGCTCGCTCCCACAGGAAGGGGATTGTTGGTAAAGCGCATCCACCAGGCTTTGCTTCAGTGGCTCACCAGCGAGGTTGATGATGCGCACGCTAGCCGGGATCTCGCCACTGCGCTGCAACGCGGCAATCGCCGAGGGCACTGTGTTGATCAGCCGCACCTGGTCCCGGGCCGGCAATTGCGGCAACTCCAGGGCATTGCGGGCGATGATCAGCGAGCCGCCGTTGGCCAGGGTCACTAACAGTTCCCACACCGACAAGTCGAAGCACACCGACGTGGAGGCGAGTACGCCCTGGATGTCGTCGCGGCTGTAGACCGATCGGGACCAATCGATCAGCGCCAGCACGTTGCGATGGGCAATCGCCACGCCCTTGGGCTTACCGGTGGAGCCGGAGGTGTAGATCACGTAGGCGAGGTTGTCTGGCGTGACGTGGGTGAACGGTGCACCCAGTGGGTACTGCCCCAGCTCAATCCGATCCAGCATCAGCACGGCGGTTTCGGCCGGCACGTCCAGCGTCGCCGCCACCGCCTGTTCGGTCAGCAAGACCCGGGCGCGGCTGTCATCGAGCATGTAGGTCACGCGCTCGGCCGGGTAGTCCGGGTCCAGCGGCACGTAGGCGCCGCCGGCCTTGAGCACCGCCAGCAAGGCGATCAGCAGGTGCTCGGAGCGCGGCATCGCCACGCCCACGCGTACTTCCGGGCCCACGCCCAATTCGATGAGTTTGTGGGCCAGGCGATTGGCGCGGCTGTCGAGTTCGCTGTAGGTCAGTCGGATGTTGGCGAAGGTCACCGCCAGTGCATCCGGCGTAGCCTGGGCCTGGCGAGCAATCATCTGGTGGATGCACAGCACCTGGTCGAACGGCGCATCCACCGGGTTCCAGTCATGGATCAGGCGTTGGTACTCATCGGCTTCCAGCAGCGGCAATTCACCGACGAGCGCGCGGCTGTCGGCGACCATGCCGTGCAACAGCCGGGTCCAGTGCCGGGCCATGCGCTCAACCGTGGCGGCGTCGAACAGATCGTTGGCGTAGGTCAGCGCCGCATGCAGTTTGCCGGCCTTTTCCCAGGTGTCGAGGGTCAGGTCGAACTGCGTGGTGCGGCTCTGCCATTCCAGCATCGACAACTCCAGGCCCGACGCCGTGCGCAGGCCGGCGATGTCGGCCACTTGTGGCTGGTGGTTGTACATCACCTGGAACAGCGGTGTATGGCTGAGGCTGCGCTCCAGTTTCAGGGCTTCCACCAACCGTTCGAACGGCAGGTCCTGATGGGCCTGGGCGCCGAGGGCGGCTTCCTTGACCGTGCGCAACAACTCATCGACACGGGTCTGGCCGCCGAGCTCGGTGCGCAATACCTGGGTGTTGACGAAGAAGCCGATCAGTCCTTCGGTTTCGGCGCGGTTGCGGTTGGCGATGGGCACGCCGACACGGATATCGGTGTGGCCGGTGTAGCGATGCAGCAGCACGTTGAAGGCACCGAGCAGGAGCATGAACAGGGTGATGTTGTGCTGCTGGGCGGTGGCGCGCAGTTGCTCGGCCAATGCCGGCTCCACCGCGAACTCAAAGCGCGTGCCGCGATAGCTGGGCATCGCCGGGCGCGGGTGATCGATGGGCAGTTCCAGCACGGGATGCTCATCGCCCAATTGCGCCTGCCAATATTCGAGTTGACGCGCCTGCTCGCCAGCTTCCAGCCAGCGGCGTTGCCACAGGGCGTAGTCGCTGTACTGGATCGGCAAATCGGCCAGTTGCGGCGCCACGCCTGCCTCATGGGCGTCGTAGCAGCGGATGAACTCGTCGATCAGTACGTTCATCGACCAGCCGTCGGAGACGATGTGGTGCAAGGTCAGCAGCAGCACATGTTCCTGCTCATCGAGGGTGAGCAATTCGACCCGCAGCAACGGGCCGCTGGACAGGTCGAAAGGCTGCATCGATTGCGCTTCGGCAGCCTGGCGCACCGCCTGCTCGCGCTCGGCGGCCGGCAAGGCGCTGAAGTCCTGGCGCCCGATCGCCAGCGCGGCGTTGGAAGGGACTTGCAGCAGGCTGTCGTCGGCCTGGCGCTGGAACACCGTGCGCAGGGTTTCATGACGAGCCACCAGGCTGGCGAAGGCTTGCTCCAGGGCTGGCAGGCTCAACGCCCCCTTGAGCCGCACCGCGCCCGGCAGATTGTAGGCGCCGCTGCCCGGCTCCAGTTGCCAGAGAAACCACATGCGCTGCTGGGCATAGGACAACGCCTGGCGATCCTCGGCCTCGACACCCCGGGGAATGGGAAAACCGCTGAACTCCACGCCCTCCTTGTCCAACGCGGCCAGGAACATCCGGCGCTTTTCCAGGGGCAACCCGATAAACCGGCGAGCAAGTTTCAAGGCGTCTTCAGCATTCATTTCTGGGGTATCCGGAATCAGTGGGCACAAGGCACAAAGGCAAGTCGTCCCTATGAAACGAATGCAAGCCGGAAAAATTAGCGTTTGGGAATTTGTGTCAGGAAGGGGGCAGGACGAAGATTTCGAGAATGATGCGGCCCCCTCAGGTAGGAGCAAGCTTGCTCGCGATAGCGCTGGGTCAGCTTGCTGTTCGCTGACTGACACGACGCCATCGCGAGCAAGCTCGCTCCCACAGAGGATGGATCACCCCAGCCAATGCAGGGAAGGCATGTGAATGAGCTGGGAATCCAATCAGGCGCTGATGGCCAACCCATGCCGCCGATGATGCACGCTCAACTGATCCTTGATCAGCCGCAAGACCTTGGCCTCGTGCTCGTGAATGAAGAAGTGCCCGCCCGCCAGCATGTCCACCGAGAAGCTGCCCGTGGTTTCCTGGCGCCAGCCCATCAGTTGCTCCGTGGTGGCCTTGTCGGTCGTGCCGCCGAACACGTGCACCGGGCAGTCGAGCAGTGGCCGTTGCCGCGGCTGGAAACGTCCGCACAACAAAAAGTCGGCCCGCAGGATCGGCAAGGTCAGGGCCATCAGCTCTTCATTGGCCAGGATCTCCTCGCTCGTGCCGTTGAGGGTGCGCAGTTGCTCGATCAACTCAGCGTCGGTTTTCGCCTTGGCGAAACCGCGGTCGTAGTCGGCCCGCATCGTCGGCGCCGCGGTGCCGGAGGCAAACAGCGCCACCGGTTCCGGGCTGCCGAGCTCACGCAGGGCATGGGCGATTTCGCAGGCCAGCAGCGCGCCCAGGCTGTGGCCGAACAAAGCATACGGGGCCTGGAGTGTCGGGTACAGCTCCCGCGCCAGTTGCATCGCCAACGGGCCCATGTCGGTGTGCAGCGGCTCGTCGAAGCGCGCCCCGCGTCCCGGCAACTCCACCGGTTGCACATGCAGCCATTGCGGCAACTTGCGCCGCCAGCGGCTGTACACCATCGCGCTGGCGCCGGAATAAGGCAGGCACAGCAGGGTCAGTTGGGTCACTGCGGTTTTCTCCGATCGGTCGTGTAGGAAAGATAACGAGATCGTAACCCACAAAATTAGTCAAAACCGTTACGTTCGCTCCATCTTCCCGTCCGACCTTATACTGGCGACCTCGACTCACTGCGCCGCACAGGAGAACGCCATGGGCTGGTCCGCCAAGCAATACGTCACCTTCGAACAGGAACGCACCCGTCCGTCCCGGGACTTGCTCGCCGCCATTCCCCCCACACAGGCCCGTTCGGTGATCGACCTGGGCTGTGGCCCGGGCAATTCCACCGAACTGTTGGTGGAACATTTCAGCGGCGCCACGGTGCGCGGCCTGGACAGTTCCAGCGACATGATCGATGCCGCCCGCAAACGCTTGCCCGCCGTGGCGTTCGACACCGCGGACATTGGCCAATGGGATGAACCCGGGCCGTTCGACGTGATCTTCGCCAACGCAGTGCTGCAATGGCTGCCCGACCACGCCACCCTGCTGCCCTCGCTGATCGGCAAACTCGCCCCCGGTGGCAGCTTGGCGATCCAGATGCCCGACACCCTGCACCAGCCCTCCCACCGTTTGATGCGGGAAATCGCCGCCAACGGTCCCTGGGCCAGCCTACTGGCCGGGGCGGCGGATTCGCGTACCGAGGTGGAGGATCCCAGCACCTATTACTCGATCCTCAAGCCCCACTGCAGCCGCGTCGACGTGTGGCGCACCACCTACCATCACCCCTTGGCCGGCGGCGCCCCAGGCGTGGTGGAATGGTTCAAGGGCAGCGGCTTGCGGCCGTTTCTCGAGCCGTTGGACGAGACGCAACGCGAGCAGTACCTGGCGCACTATCTCAAGGCGATCGAACAGGCTTATCCGGCCCTGGACGATGGGACCGTGCTGCTGCCGTTTCCCCGGGTGTTCATGGTCGCGACGCGCTAGGGCGGGGGTCGATGACGCAGCGACGAGGGCCTAAATTTCTGCTCCGGGCCCTCGTTACCTGCTAAGACCGAAAACCCGCAAGAGTGACCGCCGTGGACCTGCAAACCATCCTGGGCAAGCTGTTCGCCAATGCCGGCGCCGTTGGTATCGAAGGCGTCTTCCAATTCGTGTTCGGCCCGCACCAGGCGTACTGGTCCGAGGTCAAGGCCAGCAGCCGCACCGAGGCTGGCCGCCACCCCCGCCCCGACGTCACCATCGAGGTGGCGGAAAAGGACTTCCTCGGGATCATGGCCGGCATGGCCAACGTGGAAGAACTGTTCGCCAGCGGTCGCCTGAAGATCGGCGGCAATATGGGCCTGGCGACGTTGCTGCCGCAGATCATCGACCATGCCCGGCATGGCGGTGGCGTGGTGGAAAAGGTCGACATGAACAAGCGCTACCCCACCCCGCCGCGCTTCAGCGAAAAGCTCACCGCCAGCCTGCCAACCCAACGCAGCGTGCAACGGCGGCCTCGCAGCGGGCTGTCGGTGCAGGAGTTTCGCGCCCAGTACCTGCCCCACGGCATTCCGCTGGTCATCAGCGATGCCTTGCAGGACTGGCCGTTGTTCAAGCTCAGCCGCGAAGAATCCCTGGTGCATTTTGCCGAACTGCAAGGCATCACCCGCCACGGCGACTACGTGAAGAAGACCTTCTCCACCGAGAGGGACTTTCGCTCCACGTCCATGGCCGACTTCATCGCTTCCCTCGACAGCCCGGCGGCCAAAGGCACCGACGGCGAACCACCGGCCTACATGGGCAACAATATCCTGCCAGCGCGGCTGATGGAGCAGATCAAGCTTCCGCCCTACTTCGACCCGTCGCTGTTCATCCCACCGCGCATCTGGATCGGCCCCAAGGGCACCCTGACGCCGCTGCACCGCGACGACACCGACAACCTGTTCGCCCAAGTCTGGGGCCAGAAAATCTTCACCCTCGCCGCGCCTCACCATCGCGAAGCCCTGGGCACCTGGTCCACGGCCCCCCAAGGCGGACTGGACGGCTGCGATTTCAACCCGGACGCGCCGGACTACCAACGCTTCCCCCACGCCCGGGACGTGACCTTCATGCGCGTGACGCTGGAGGCTGGGGATTTGCTGTTTTTGCCGGAAGGCTGGTTTCATCAGGTGGAGTCGGTGTCGACGTCGTTGTCGGTGAATTTCTGGGTGAATTCGGGGCGGGGTTGGTAACAGCCGAACACCGCTTTCGTGGCGAGGGATTTATCTGTGGCGAGGGGATTTATCCCCTCGCCACAGATTTTGTGTTCGGCATGGGTGGCGTGTTCAGTGGATTGTGAAGATCGCTTCACCCAAATGAACTCTGCGCACCTCACGCCAGTCAGCAGGTAAGGCCCTCAATTCAAGGTGCTAGACCATGCAGATATCCCTTGCCCGACAGGTTGCCCTGGTCACCGGCGCCAGCTCCGGCATTGGCGCAGGCTCGGCCAGGGCGTTGGCCGACGCGGGTGCCGCGGTGGTGCTCAACTACCACTCCAGCGCCGGCCCGGCCCAAGACCTGGCCCGTGAAATCAACGCCAACGGCGGCCGCGCCATCGCCGTGGGTGCCGATGTGTCGAAGGAACAGGAGGTCGAGCAGTTGTTCGCCCAAACCCTCGAAGCCTTTGGCACGCTGGACATCCTGGTGGCCAATTCCGGCCTGCAAAAAGACGCCGCCGCCGTCGACATGAGCCTGGAAGACTGGAACACCGTGATCGGCACCAACCTCACCGGCCAGTTCCTCTGTGCCCGAGCCGCCCTGCGGATCTTCAACCGCCAGGGGATTCGCCAGGGCGTGTCCCGGGCCGCCGGCAAGATCATCCACATGAGTTCGGTGCATCAGCGCATTCCCTGGGCCGGCCACGTCAATTACGCCGCGTCCAAGGGCGGTGTCGATCTGCTGATGCAGAGCCTGGCCCAGGAAACCAGCCACCAGCACATCCGCATCAACAGCATCGCCCCCGGTGCCATCCGCACGGCGATCAATCGCGAAGCCACCGAGGGCGAGCAGGAGCAAAAGCTGCTGGAACTGATTCCCTACGGTCGCGTCGGCGATGTGGAGGACGTCGCCAACGCGGTGGTCTGGCTGGCCTCGGACTTGTCCGATTATGTGGTGGGCACCACGCTGTTCATCGATGGCGGGATGAGCCTTTATCCAGGGTTTCGTGACAATGGCTGATCATGACGAACCGCAAAGCCCCATCGAAAACCACGGCATCATTGGCGACATGCGCACCGCCGCGCTGGTCAATGATCGCGGCAGTGTCGATTTTTTCTGCTGGCCGGAATTCGACAGCCCGTCGATCTTCTGCTCGCTGCTGGACACTCCGCAAGCAGGCATTTTCCAGCTCGCGCCAGACCTGCCGGATGCCCGTCGCCAACAAATCTACCTGCCCGACACCAACGTCCTGCAAACCCGCTGGCTGAGCGACGGCGCCGTGGTGGAAATCACCGACCTGCTGCCTATCGGCGACAGCGAGGATGATCTGCCGGTGTTGATCCGCCGGGTGCGCATGACCATCGGCAGCGCGACGTTTCGCCTGCGCTGCGCGGTGCGTCACGACTATGCCCGGGCCGCCACCACCGCGCGCCAGGACGGTGCCCACATCTGTTTCGAGGCGCCGGGACAACCGAGCCTGCGCTTGTGCGCCGACCAGCCCTTGACGCTGGACGGTAACGCAGCGGTGGCCGCGTTCACCCTTATGCAAGGCCAGAGCGCCGAGTTCCTGCTGGGCGGCATCGACGACCCCCGCCTTCAGGACGACGTCAGCGCGATATGCCTGGAGCGGACCCTGGCGTTCTGGCGCGGCTGGGTCGGCCAATCCAACTATCGCGGACGCTGGCGGGAAATGGTCAATCGCTCGGCCCTGGCGCTGAAGCTGCTGACCTCGCGCAAGCACGGCGCCATCCTGGCCGCCGCCACCTTCGGCCTGCCGGAAACCCGCGGCGGCGAGCGCAACTGGGATTACCGCTACACCTGGATCCGTGACGCGTCGTTCACGGTCTATGCGTTCATGCGCCTGGGCTTCGTCGAAGAAGCCAACGCCTACATGCGCTGGTTGCGCGAGCGGGTCAGCGACTGCTGTGACCAGCCGACCAAACTCAACATCCTCTACGGCCTGGACGGCAGGCTGGAGCTGCCGGAAACCGAGCTGCCACACCTGAGCGGGTTCGGCAATGCGCAGCCGGTGCGCATCGGCAACCTGGCCTACCAGCAGGTGCAATTGGATATTTTCGGCGAACTGATGGATGCGGTGTACCTGGTCAACAAATACGGCGAAGCCATCTCCCATCAAGGTTGGAAACACACCGTCGACGTGGTCGACCAAGTGTGCGAGGTCTGGCAGGATAAAGACGTCGGCATCTGGGAAATGCGCGGCGACAAGCAGCACTTCCTGCATTCGCGACTGATGTGCTGGGTCGCCGTCGACCGCGCCATCCGCCTGGCGGAAAAACGCTCCCTGCCCGCCCCGTTCGCCCGCTGGGACGAGACCCGCCAGGCCATCTACCAAGACATCTGGACGAATTTCTGGGACGAGGAGCACCAGCATTTCGTCCAGCGCCTGGGCAGCACCGCCCTCGACGGCTCGATGCTGTTGATGCCCTTGGTGCGCTTCGTCAGCGCCCGTGACCCGCGCTGGCTCTCCACACTTGATGCCATCGAAAAACACCTGGTGCGCGACGGCATGGTCTATCGCTACCGCAACGACGACAGCCCCATCGACGGCCTCAGCGGCATCGAAGGCTCATTCGCCGCCTGCTCGTTCTGGTACGTCGAATGCCTGGCCCGTGCCGGCCGCGTGGAAAAAGCCCAGCTGGAATTCGAACAACTGCTGCGCTATGCCAACCCACTGGGGCTGTACGCCGAAGAGTTCGACAGCCACGGTTACCACTTGGGCAACACGCCCCAGGCCTTGACCCATCTGGCGTTGATCAGCGCGGCGAGTTTTCTGGACCGCAAGTTGAGCGGGGAGAAGAATCATTGGCAGCCGTGAGCGGAGTGGTCTGTGGCGAGGGAGCTTGCTCCCACTCGACTGCGCAGCAGTCGCAAGAATCCTGGGGTCGCTGCGCAACCCAGCGGGAGCAAGCTCCCTCGCCACAAGAGCGGTGTGTCAGTTAGCCAGTCGTCTCCAGGTCATCCAACGCACGGTTGGCCAGCAATCCGGCCAGCTCGATCAACTGCTGAATCCCCAGTGCTACGTGTCGCCGGGAACCTTCCAGTTCGAACCCCAGGGCGCTGACCAGCGCATCGGCCGAGGCCAGGGTTTCGCTGAGGCTGGTCAACACCGACTCGGTGTTTAGCTCGGGGACCACGGTGAACACCTGGCCGTCCTGGGTATCGGGTTTGGCTGGGGTGGAAGACAAGTGAATGTTCAGCGCCCGGTCGGCGGCTTCGCGGAGTTTTTTTGTGTCGAGGGTGGTGTAAGCAGAAAGGTCTTCGGCGCGTGGAGGGTTGGGAGTGATCTTGACCATGATATGAATCTCCATTCGAACGTGGAGTTCACCATTTCCGCGACCAAGCAGAAGGTGGCGAACTGTACGCAGGTTGGTCGACCAGGGAATGGAAACCCGGCAGGGCCCGAAGCCCTCCCACGCACAGTCAGCCATAAAGCAGACAGCCGCTCGCGCGGCACCGTGCGCCATTCTAAACCCGGGCGACCAAACCCGGTCGCTGATTTTGCAGCGACGAGCAAAGCCTATCCCCGCCTCTTCCGAACCGGCAACCGACGCGACTCGTCAGAAAATTCCGGTTCAATCACATTTTTTGTAGGAACACATAACCTGTGGCGAGGGAGCTTGCTCCCGCTCGACTGCCCAGCAGGTGCATAACCTTCCAGCCCCCAGAGCGAGACAACGGTGGGGCTGGGGACTTCATCTGTGATGCGGTGTAATGAATCGGTTCGAAGTTAAGTGGCGAGCCATGTGCGTGTCCCGATTGCGAAAAAGTGCCGGCCATCGGTCAAGCGGGTTCCTTTTCAGAGTGCCTTGGCCCAGCCGCGCAGCACGTACTTCTGGATCTTGCCCGTCGAGGTTTTCGGCAGCTCGCTGAACACCACGGTTTTCGGCAGCTTGAACCCTGCCAGATGCTCACGACAGAAGCGGATGATATCGGCTTCCCGAATATCCTGGCAGTCGGCTTTGAGGGTGATATAGGCGCACGGGGTTTCACCCCATTTTTCGTCCGGACGGGCGACCACCGCCGCTTCCAGTACCGCCGGGTGACGATACAGAACGCCCTCAACCTCGATGGTGGAAATATTCTCTCCACCCGAGATGATTATGTCCTTGAGCCGATCCTTGATTTCGACATAGCCGTCCGGGTGACGAACCGCCAGGTCGCCGGTGTGAAACCAGCCGCCCTGGAATGCCTCACGGGTGGCCTCGGGGTTCTTCAGGTAACCCTTCATCACCGTGTTGCCGCGCATGAAGACTTCGCCGACGCTGAGCCCATCGCAAGGCACCGGCTCCAGGGTCTGCGGATCAGCGACCATCAGGCCTTCCAACGTCGGATAGCGCACGCCTTGGCGTGACTTGATCTTCGCCCGCTCATCGAGCGGTTGCTCATCCCATTGCGTGTGCCATGCACAAACGGTCACGGGGCCGTAAACCTCGGTCAAACCATAGACGTGGGTAATCTTGATGCCCATTTCCTCCACCGCACCGATGACCTTGGCCGGCGGCGCGGCGCCCGCCACCATGGCGTTGACCGGGTGATCGAAAGTGACCTTGGCCGAGTCTGGCAGGTTGACCAGCGCGTTGAGCACAATGGGCGCGCCGCACAGGTGGCTGACCTGGTGTTGATTGATCAGGGTGAGAATTTTCTCAGGCTCCACGCGGCGCAAAAACACATGGGTGCCGGCCAGTGCGGTGACGGTCCAGGGGAAGCACCAGCCGTTGCAATGGAACATCGGCAGCGTCCAGAGGTACACCGGATGATTGCCCATGGCCCAGGTCATCTGATTGCCCAGCGAATTGAGATAGGCGCCACGGTGGTGGTAAATCACGCCTTTCGGATTGCCGGTGGTGCCGGACGTGTAGTTGAGGGCGATGGCTTGCCACTCGTCCTCAGGCCATTGCCAGGCGAATTGCGGGTCGCCCTCAGCGAGCAGGGCTTCATAGTCCAGATCGCTGAGGGCTTGGCCTGCGCCGTACTCCGGATCGTCCACATCAACCACCAGGGGCGGACTGGACAGAAGGCTCAAGGCTTCACGAATCACCTCGTGGAACTCACGGTCGGTGATCAATACCTTGGCCTCACCGTGCTCCAGCATGAAAGCAATGGCGGGCGCATCCAGCCGTACATTGAGGGTGTTGAGGACGGCGCCAATCATTGGCACCGCAAAGTGCACTTCAAGCATGGCCGGGATGTTGGGCAGCATCACCGCGACCGTATCACCCTTGCCAATACCCCGCCCGCTGAGCGCACCGGCCAGGCGCCGGCAGCGCTCATAAGTCTGTTGCCAGTTGCGCCGTACCGCGCCGTGGATCACCGCCGGATACTCACCGTAGACCGAGGCCGTGCGCTCGATGAAGCTCAGGGGCGAGAGTGCGACATGATTGACTGGCGAGGGTGCCAGGCCCGTTTCGAAAATCGACATGAGGTTTTCCTGTGGGGAAGTCCTAGCCGCGTAGCACGCCAGGTACTTCCAATGGCTGATTGTTGGCTCTGAACAGGTGTGGATCACCGCCCCCGTCTGATCGACGGGGGCGCTGCATCGATGCAATCGCTGGTTCAAGCCGTACGTCTATCGTTCTTGCGCACATAGGAGCGCCAGGTCATGGCCCAGTGTTGCGGGTCTTCCAGTGGCGCGCTCTTGAGCCGGTGGATCGCCTGGTTATGCGGCGAGGTTTTGACAATCTCGGGATTAGAGTAGGCCTCGTCGGAGATCCGCGCGAGCACCGCGATCCAGGTGTCCAGCGCTTCCTTGCCATACATTTCGCCCGGCTCCGGGGTGAACGGCTCGGGCACTAACCACGGGTGGTGGCTGCTCCACATCGGATCAATACCGAAATCGCTCATGCGGTTCTGAACGTCATGGACATCCACGCCGGTGTCTTCCTTGAGTTGCTCAAGGCTGTAGCGCGTCATTTCCATTCGCGGACTCGTGGCCTCGGGATGGGAACGGGTGACGCCGCGAATGGCCAGCAGGCCTTTTTCCATGTAGTTGTTGGCCAGCACGGAAATGTCCGAGGCCTCCGCCATACCCGCCGCACCCATGGCGCGGGACCAGGCGTAGGCCTTGAGAATCACCGGGACATTGCCCCAGAACTCGCGGATCTTGCCGCAGCTTTGTGGACGGTCATGGTCGAGGCGATAGCGCTCACCGTCAAAGGCGACCACGGGTGCAGGCAAGAACGGGGCGAGTTCCGCCGAGCAGCCATAAGCCCCTACAGCGGGGCCGCCGACGCCACTCTTGGGCGCGCCGAAAGTCTTGTGCAGCATGAACATGCAGGCATCGAACCCGAGTTCACGGGCGCGGATTTTGGTCATCGCGCCATTGAAGTTGGCGTGATCGTAGAAACACAGGCCACCGGCCTCATGCACCACGCGCACCCATTCGCGTATCTCGGGGTTGTAGACGCCCATGTCGTCGGGGTTGTTCACCATCAACGCGGCAGTGCGGTTGGACACGGCAGCCTTGAGTGATTCGAGCGACGGATAGCCGTTCTCCTCGATCATCAGCGTGATGACTTTGAACCCCGCCGCCGCAGCCGTCGCGGCACTGCTGGGATGTGTCTGGAGGGTGGTAATGATCTCGTCACGCTGGGCCAGTTCACCACGAGACGCATGGTAGGCGCGGGTCACGGCGCAACTGGTGTAGGCCGCGTCAGCTCCGCCGCCCGCCTGGAAGATGAACTGATCCATCCCGGACAACTCGCGCAGAATCGTGTCCATGCCATGCACCACTTCCAGCGCGCCTTGCAGCGTATCTTCGTCCTGATAGGGATGCACGTGGGTGATTTCCGGACGCCAGGCCATGGCCTCGTTGATCTGCGCGTTGTACTTCATGGTGCAGGTACCGAACAGGCTGATGTTCATCATGCCCAGAGTCTGCTGCGACAGGCGCAAGTAGTGATACAGCACTTCGGGCTCGGACATTTCCGGCAACGCCGGCTTGCGCGAACGGCGCATGGTCGCGGGAATCAAATCAGCGGCGCTGCCGACAGCTGTTTGAACGTCGGCTTCGACATCGGAAAAAATCACACCGCGGCGGCCGGGATAGCCCATTTCCATAATGACCGGTTCGCTCCAGACGGGGGCGTGGTATTCCTTGAGTGTGGTGCTCATTGTGCGATTACCTTTTTGAGTGCAGCGGTCAGACGCTCGATATCTGCCTGGGTGTGAATTTCGGTGACGCAATACAGGGCACTGGCGCCCAGCTCCGGGAAGTCCTGCGTCAGATCTTTGCCGCCGAAGATCCCCAGTGCGAGTAGCTGCTTGTTGATGTCTTTCACACTGCGCCCGGTGGCCTGGAAGTTGACCACGAACTCCTTGAAGAAACCGGACGGGAATGTCACGCCAACCCCTGGAATTTCAGCCAGCGACTTGGCGGCGTAGTGAGCCCGTTGCAGGATCACCTTGCCCACGTCTTCAAAGCCTTGCGGCCCCATCATCGCCATGTACACGGCGTTGGCGATGGCCCACATGTACACCGAGTGGCCGGTCCAGTCGTTACCCTTGTCACGCAAGCCGTAGGACGATTGCTCGAACAGGCTCAGGCCAAAACCGTATTCACCGGGCTTGGTGGTCTCGGCAATGCTGATAAACAGCGTCGGGTACTGATGCGCATAGAGTTCTTCGTCGCGGGTTGCAATGAAGCCGCTGACGCCGCCGCCGCAATTCATGTGCACGCCGAGCGGCTGCGTGGTACCGACCACGATGTCCGCGCCGAAATCGATGGGGGCTGCCAGCACGCCCAGGGAAATAGGGTCGACACCGACGATCACTTCGGCGCCCGCCGCATGGGCAATCGCCGCAATCTCGGCGCCTTGTTGTTCGATCACCCCGAAGTAGGACGGGGTTTCGAAATACACGGCGGCGGTTTGCGCACCGATCGAGGTACGCAGGTGATCGAGGTCGAGCAAACCGGTGTTCGGGTCATAGTCGACGAGCCGTACGACGATGTGGCTCGGCATGTCGACCGGTTCGCAGTAGTTGCGAATGATCGACAGCCGCTCCGGGTCGATGGCGCGGACCACCGCCACTTCGTTGCGCCCGGTGATGCGTGTGGCCATGCGGATGGCGTGGCCGGCAGCGCAACCCCAACTGCGTACGGGCAGGCCGACCAGGTCCATATTCAACAGCTCGCCGAGCTGGCTGCAGAACTCGAACCAGGCCTGGTTGCGCCCATGGTCGGAACTCGGCTCGCCGAACACCGACGTCAACCATTCGTTGCGCCGTACCACCTCATCGCAGGCCGCCGGAACGTGATGCTGCCAACAGCCGGCACCGAGGAAGTTGAGGTTCTGCTCGCAGGTCTTGTTCTTCGACAGCGTACTGACCAGATGTCGGCGCAACTCACTTTCGTTCAGGGCTGGCGGCAGGTTGATCGGCCGTTGCAGGCGATGTTCCTCGGGGATTTGCTGGAACAGTGCCTCTATGCTGTCAACACCAATGGAGTCCAGCATCTCCTGTTTGAGGGCGGGTACGGAGTTCGCCATGTAGGGGTGGGCGACATGATTGTTCATGGGGTTATCCTCGGTTTTCGGATGGAACAAATGGTCAGGATCGAACCCTGAAGAAGACGGACCGGTCAGGTCCTGTGTGCACGCGTATGTGGCCGCTGAGCGTGGCGTCGACTTGGGCATCGCCGGTGTCGACGCGCAAGCAACCGGCGTCGAGAGAGAGCAGCTTGTCCATCGAGGCAATCACGATGATGTGCTCGCGCCCTGCCCGGCGGATGACCTCGGCGCTGATCTGCTGATTGCCACGGCCGAACAAGCTGCCATGCCCGCCAAGAACACCAACGACGATGCGGGTCTCATAGCCCTCCATCAGCCGGATCAACTGGTGTTCGTTGAGGTCAGAGCCCACCAGCGTGCCGTTCAGCACGGCATCGACACCCAGCAGCGTCGATGGCAGGCCGAGTTCGGTCATCACTCGCCGCGTGGTGGTGCCAGGACCCAACAGGTACAGACAATCCGGCTGCATCTCTCGAATGACCTGCCGACAGGCGGCGTCCAGCGCCAGGTTGTCACTGGCGATAGAGCCGGATTTGGCGTTTTGTACGAGGTGACGTTCATAAGGGCTGCGTGCGTAGCCATAGAGCTGCGCCGACACCTGGTCATTTCGCGTGGCCGCTTCATCGATGTCCATCACCTCGGCCTCGCGAAAGCGCACCGAAGGCTCGCCGGCAATAAAGCGTGCGGCGAGGTTTCCAGCGTTTTCGGGATTGGTACCGAAAACGGCGGAATACATTTTCACGCCCGTCGGGATACCGAGGATCGGCACTCGGTCACCGACCATTCCCAGCACATCCCGCGCCGTGCCATCACCGCCGGCGAAAAGCAGTAGATCAACGTTGGCGTAGGCCATGACAATCGCCGAGCTCCGCGTGTCATCGGCTTGACTCGATTCGGATGTTGAACGGTAGACCACAATAGGGTCGAGACCAGCGTCGCGTGCAACGTCTTCGCCCAACGCGCCAGAGCCGGTGAGCAAGCGAAAAGGCATGGATGAGGCGGCCAGGCGTTTGAGCGCGAGCACGGCGCGCTCACTGGAGACCGGCCGCGCACCACGGCGTCGCGCCTCTAGCAGGACGTCGGGGCCGTCGGTGCCCTTCAAACCCACCGGGCCGCCCATGCCCGCAACAGGATTGACGATCAGCCCGAGGGTTTTACCTTGGCCGACGCTGGTGAATGAACTCTCGGGATCGCGCTGCTCACGCATTGCTCGGTATCCTGTGCTGAAAAGCGGCGTCACCGGACTGAAGAAACAGAACTTCAGGCTCATTGCATACGCCTCGTATGTGAGCAACAATACGACATACGCAGCGTATGTCAACTGACATACGCCGTGCATGTGAATTTTTTGATGAGGAAAACGATCAATGGCGCAGAAGCGTGCGGACATGATTTCGGAGACCCGCGGCAAGCTGATCAAGGCAGCTCGGGACGCTTTCGCGACGAAAGGGTATGCGGACAGTTCGATGGACGATCTGACCGCGCAAGCGGGGCTCACCAGGGGCGCGCTATACCATCACTTCGGTGACAAGAAAGGACTGCTGCAGGCAGTCATCACCCAGATCGACGAAGAAATGATGGCGCGCCTGTCGGTCATCATCGATGAGGCTGCCACGATTTGGGACGGCTTCATCGATGAATCCATCGCGTACATCAAAATGTCCCTGGAACCTGAAATCCAACGCATCGTGTTCCTCGACGGACCATCGGTGCTGGGCGATCCCTCGCAATGGCCCAGCCAGAACGCGTGTATCCGCAGCACTCAACGCAGCATCCAACGGCTGATCGACGAAGGGACGATTCGCCCGGTCAACACCGAAGCGACAGCGCGCCTGATCATGGGCGCCCTGCTCGGCGCGTCCTTGTGGATCGCCAATGCCGATGATCCGCACAGGGCCTCCGAGCAAGTGGTGGAGAGCTTCGTCGCATTGGCGTCTGGATTGCTGCTGGCGCCTGAAGCTGTGAATCGGTAGCGGTAACGGCCAGGCAGCGTGTGGCACTTGCCGAAGAGGAATTGAGGTTCAGGGTTCGCCCCGGCACCCGACAGAACGCTCGCCAATCTGATGGAATGGTCAGACACCACTGAACAGGGTGAATCAGCGTCTGGTGTGGGGCTCGCTTCGCAACCCAGCGGGAGCAAGCTCCCTCGCCACAAGAGCATTGCAGTCTCCGGGCCCCATTTATCGTTACGCCCCCTTTCGAGTTGCCAGCCCCGCCAACCCCTCCTAAGATCGATGCTCTCACGGGTGCAGCGGAGCTGCCCGATAAAAACCCGACTCAAGGACCTGACATGACCCATATCAAACGCCCTATCACCACCCCACCCCGAACAGGCCTGACCCGCGAGGACCTCTGGGAAGGCCAGGACCGGGGCCTGATCAAGTGCTGGGAAATCGGCCGCGACCGGGCGATGAAGTTTCCCGAGCTGGCGCAACGTTGCCTGGCCGGTGAATTGCCGGTGCTGGGTTGGAAAGGTGGCGTCAGCCGCAGCCTGAAGAAAAACGAAAAATTCGGTTGCCTCAAGTACCTCGCCCAATGGCAGGGCCTGCGCGGTGAAGACCTGGACATCGACATGAGCCAGGAGCGCACCTTGACCTGTTCCAGCACGAACATGATCGTGACGTTTACCCCGGATCGAGCCAAATACGTCAACCAGGAACCTGCCTGAACGCAACCGCACACAGCCGGAGGCCGACATGAACCTTGAGCCCAGGATCAACTTCGCCGTCACGCCATTGCTGCGCATCGCCTACGAAGAACACGGCCCCGCCAGCGGCGCCCCCATCATCCTGCTGCACGGTTTTCCTTACGACCCCAGGGCGTTCGATGAAGTCGCGCCGGCCCTGGCCCAGCGTGGCTACCGGGTCATCGTGCCCTACCTGCGCGGCTACGGCCCGACCCGCTTCAACAACCCGGACATCACGCGTTCCGGCCAGCAAGCGGCGTTGGCCCAGGACCTGCTGGACCTGATGCACGTACTCTCCATCCCCCAAGCGGCGCTGTGCGGCTACGACTGGGGCGGTCGGGCGGCGTGTATCGTCGCGGCCCTGTGGCCCGAGCGTGTGCGCTGCCTGGTGACCGGCGATGGCTACAACCTGCAGGACATTCCACGTTCCACGCAGCCGCTGGACCCGGAAACCGAACATCGCCTGTGGTACCAGTATTACTTCCACACGGCCCGAGGCGTCGAGGGCCTGACCCGGAACCGGCGTGAACTGTGTGGCTTGCTCTGGCGCCTGTGGTCACCGACCTGGACACGGGGCGCCGAACTGTACCCCCTCAGCGCCGGGTCATTCGATAACCCGGACTTCGTCGACGTGGTGATCCACTCCTACCGTCATCGCTTCATGTACGCGCCGGGCGACCCGACGCTGGAGTGGATGGAGGAACGGCTGGCGGCACAACCGGCCATCAGCGTGCCGAGCATCTCCCTGTGCGGCGCCGATGACGGCGTGGGGCCCGCGTCGGAACACGATGAAGACATCGAGCATTTCACGGGGTTCTATGAGCGCCGAGTGCTGCCCGGTGTTGGCCACAACATTCCCCAGGAAGCCCCCGAGGCCACGCTCAAGGCATTGCTGGATCTGCTTGAGGGCTGACGGCGAATCGCTCGCGATAGGCCTGGGGCGTCACGCCCATGGCCCGCAGGAAACTGCGGCGCAGGGTTTCTTCGCTGCCGAAGCCACATTGCACCGCCACCCGCTTGATCGACACCGCTGTATCGGCCAGCAGGCGGCGAGCGGTTTCCACGCGAATCAACTCCACGGCCCGCGCCGGGGTCTGGCCGGTCTCGGCGCGGTAGTGCCGTACAAAGCTGCGTTCGCTCATACCCACCTCGGCGGCCAGGCTCGACAGGCTCAGGTCACGGGTGAGGTTTTCGGCGATCCAGGCATGCAGGTCATCGAACCGACTGCCTTGCTTTTGTAGCGACAAGGTCACGCTGAACTGCGATTGACCACCAGGGCGCTTGAGGAACACCACCAGGTGCCGGGCGACCTCCAGCGCCACCGCGCGGCCCAGGTCCTGCTCGACCAGCGCCAGGGCCAGGTCGATGCCGGCCGTGACCCCGGCCGAGGTCCAGACCGGACCGTCGTTGATGAAAATCGGGTTGGGTTCGACCCGCAATTGCGGATGTTGCTCGGCCAGTTGTTCACAGCGAGTCCAGTGCGTCACCACGCGCCGTCCGTCCAGCCAACCGCTGGCGGCCAGCAGGAACGCCCCGGTGCACACCGACGCCACCCGGCGCGAACGCAGGCCATGATCCTTGACCCAGGCCACCAGCGCCGGGTCCTTCGCCGCTTCGTACACGCCCCAGCCTCCGGCGATCAACAGCGTGTCGCTGCCTTCGCTCGGCAGCGGCTCGGCCATCAGCGCCAAGCCTGCCGAGGACATCACCGCCCCACCGCCCACGGCGATGACCGTCGGCGTGTATGGCAGCGGCAAGCCTTGCTGGCGGGCCAGGTCGTTGGCCGATGCGAAGACCTGCAAGGGCCCGGTGACATCGAGCACTTGCACGTTGGCGAAGGCCAGGACATGAACGGTTTTCGGTGGGTTTGGCATATTGGCGTGATTCGTGGGCTTATTGGCGTATACGCCAGAGCCTACGGATCTAAAGTAAAACCGTCCACCCCTCGGGCATCATCCAAAGGAGAACGCGACATGACGTTGCAGATCGGTTTGCTGTTATTCCCCCACGTCCAGCAGTTGGACCTGACCGGCCCTTATGACGTGCTGGCCTCGTTGCCCGACGTGAAGGTCCACCTGGTCTGGAAGGACCTGGCGCCGGTCACCTCCAGCACCGGGCTGGTGCTGCTGCCCACCATCACATTCGAGGACTGCCCGAAGCTGGACGTGATCTGCGTCCCCGGCGGCACCGGCGTCGGCCCCCTGATGGAAGACGAACAGACACTGGCCTTCATCAAGCGGCAAGCCGCCGACGCGAAATACATCACTTCGGTGTGTACCGGCGCGCTGGTGCTCGGTGCCGCGGGCCTGCTGCAAGGCAAGCGTGCCACCACCCACTGGGCCTATCACAGCCTGCTGCAAACCCTGGGCGCGACGCCGATCAAGGAGCGCGTAGTCCGCGATGGCAACCTGCTCACCGGTGGCGGCATCACAGCCGGGATCGACTTTGCCTTGACCCTGGCGGCAGAACTGTTCGACCAAGACACCGCCGAGCTGGTCCAGCTGCAACTCGAATACGCCCCTGCCCCACCGTTCAACGCCGGCAGCCCGGACACCGCGCCGACGCGCGTGCTGGAAGAGGCGAACCGGCGTGCGGCCGAGTCGTTCCGGGTGCGCTCGCAAATCACCCAGCGTGCTGCGGTGCGCTTGGAACGGGCGTAACGATCAGTCCCGATGGAAATGAAATCCGTGGTGAGGGGAGTTGTCCCCTCACCGCAAAGGTCATCGGTTCATCATCCCTCCTGGCGATACAACACCATCCCCGCGTGGTAGAGCACGCCTTCGCGAAAATCCCCATCGGCGGTGAAACCGGTGTCGTCGTGGTATTCGATATGGTCATCCTGCAGCCAGTAGTCGCCCTGATATGCGCTCTCACGTACACCTCGCGCTTCGTCATAGCGTCCGCCCGGCAGCAGCCGATGGCGAATCACGCCATCAGCCGTCACCCATAGGCCGACGAATTTATCCTGATCTCCAAATGCCTTTCTCATGGGACATCTCCTGTCAGTCAAGCCGGTCAGAATGGACTGGCGGTTGGCCGCACGATCAATTCGCTGACGTCTACGTCCGCTGGTTGTTCGATGGCGTAGGCGATTGCCCGGGCGATGGCTTCGGCTGGAATGGCAATCCTGCGGAACTCACGCATTTCGGCACGTCCACCTTCATCGGAAATGCTATCGGCCAGTTCCGATTCGGTCACGCCGGGGGAAATCACCGTCACCCGCACATCGCCCCCGACTTCCTGGCGCAAGCCCTCGGAAATCGCCCGCACGGCGTACTTGGTGGCGCAATACACAGCGGCCGTCGGGCTGACCGCGTAGGCACCGATGGAGGCGATGTTGATGAACTGGCCGCTGCGCTGGCGCTGCATCAACGGCAGCCCGGCGGCGATACCGTGGAGCACACCGCGGATATTGACGTCGATCATGCGATCCCACTCCTCGACTTTCAGCGCCTCGAGCTTGGAGAGCGGCATGACCCCGGCGTTGTTGATGATCACGTCGACCTTACCGAACCGCTCGACAGCGAAATCGATGAAGGCCTGGACATCCTCACGACGGGTCACGTCCAGCGCTTTACAAACCGCCTGCTGGCCGGCGGCTTCGAGTTCCTGCACCAGGGTTTGCAAACGATCGATGCGCCGCGCGCCAAGCACGACACGAGCACCGCGAGCCGCGAGCAACCGCGCCGCGGCTTCACCAATCCCGCTGCTGGCGCCGGTGATGACCACAACTTTGTTTTGAATATCGGACATGATGGTTCCCTCGACTGGATGTATTGGCTCCCGGTGGGAGCGTTTTGACAGGTCCAGATTAGGGAACCGAGCGAGGTCGGGGTTAGCCGGATCCTCCTGCGCACTTGCACGATCCTGTAGCGGTAGATCCGACTCTGGTCGACAGCCGCGCAATCGGTTTTACTAGCGCGGTCTATTCATTTTGGCCAGGGAGGTTGCTTGGTATGTCGGTATCCACGTCCATCCACATTGCGCCAGACGACGGCGTCAATCAGCGTCGCGCCGAAATAGCGAGCCTGATGATGCGCTTCGCCCCGGAATTCGGCGTCCACCCCACGGCCATCGAAGCGTTGCACCTGATCCGCTGCGACCAGCCGACCGAAGCTCTGCACGTCGTGCATAAGCCCGGCCTGTGCGTGATCATCGAGGGGCGCAAGGAAGTGCGCCTGGCTGATGAATGCTACGTGTATGACCCCCTCAATTACTTGGTGGTCTCGGTGACCCTGCCGTTGGCCGGCCAGGTGATCGAAGCCAGTCCCGAGCGCCCCTATTTATGCATTCGCCTGGACATCGATCCGGCACAGATCTGCCGCCTGATCGCCGACGCCAGCCCCATCGGCGTGCCGACCGAAAGAACCGATCGTGGATTGTTCCTGGATCGCATCGATGCGCCATTACTCGACGCGATGTTGCGCTTGCTGCGGCTGCTGGACAGCCCGGATGATATTGCCACCCTCGCGCCGCTGGCCCAGCAGGAGATTTTCTACCGGCTCCTGCGTGGTACCCAAGGCCAGCGCTTGCACGAAATCGCCATTCCCGACACTCAGACCCATCGAATCAGCCGCGCCATCGAGTGGCTCAATACTCATTACGCCAAGCCACTGAGCATCGACAGCCTGGCACAAATGATCAATCTCAGCCCTTCGGCCCTGCATCACCGCTTCAAAGCCGTGACCGCCATGAGCCCGCTGCAATACCAGAAGCAGTTGCGCCTGCAAGAAGCCCGACGGTTGTTGTTGGCGGAGAACAGCGACGTTTCGTCAATTGGCTACAAAGTGGGGTATGAAAGCCCGTCGCAGTTCAGCCGTGAATACAGCCGTCTATTTGGCGCCTCGCCGAGCAAGGACATCGCGCGTTTGCGTGCCCAGGCCCTGCAAGCCAGTAGCGCCTGATCCGGCACACAGACAGGATCAGGCAAAACCAGGGCAGTATCCGTCTAACGCCCGCCCCCGCCTCGCCCCTAATCTGAACCCATGCAGCAAGACAACCGTCCCGGCTGCAACGGGTTCAGCAGATCACGACATCTGAACGACCCGGCACTCAACCTGATATGACCGGAGTCTTTACCATGAAAACGTTCAACACCTTGATCGCCGTTACCACCTTCGCCCTGAGCGCCAGTGTGTTTGCCCTGCCGAGCCAGCAGCAAGACCGTTTCTTTACCTGGGCTGGCGATTACCAGCAGCCGGTGGCCGCCGATGGCGCGGATCGGACGCCTGGAGCGCAGACACTCGCTGCCGACGGTGCAGATCGGACGCCGGGGGGGCAAACGCTCGCAGCCGATGGTGCTGACCGTACGCCTGGGGGCCAGACCTTGGCCGCTGATGGTGCCGAGCGGACGCCTGGAGGGCAGACGCTCGCAGCCGATGGTGCTGACCGTACGCCTGGGAGCCAGACCTTGGCCGCTGACGGTGCCGACCGCACCATGAGCCGGCGCCTGGCATGATCAGGCCACTTTCCCACAGACGAAAAAAAACCCGCCTAGGCGGGTTTTTTGAGGACCAATTTGACTCCCTGTCCGGCATTCCATGCCTGGTCCAATCATCCATGACCCCAAGCACTCCCTGTACTCAGTGGATGAACATAGATTAGGCCTACCGGTGACTTGGAGAAAGACGAGAAAGCAGCAACGGCGTGTAAGCGTTTCGCTATAGGACGCTTTCCGGGCTTTTCAGCGGACGAAAAAAAACCCGCCGAAGCGGGTTTTTCCAAGACCATTACGACTCCCTGTCGATAGCTAATCCTTGCATGGTCGATCGTCCCTGATCCTGAGCACTTCCTGTGCTTCAGTGGATAAGTCCAGATTACGCCTCGGATCCAAAATGAAATAGACGACATACCTACCATCTCGTGTAAGACATTCGCTATACCTACCCCTCCGAAAACCCTTAGCTCCATCAGCCGACTGGCTCAAGGCTTGTGCAGGAACGCTTCAATATTGGTCATCTGCTCGTCCCAGCCACGGCTGTCCATGCGAAAAGCCTTGAGTCGGCGTGCCTCGGGAATGTTGTTGAAGCCCGACTCCACGACTTTGAGCAAGGTACCGCCATCCATGTCTTCGAGTTCGAATTGCACTCGGGTTTCGGACTCCTGGGAATAATCCACCTGCGGCTCGACAGCGTAAGGATGCCAGCGAAACGAGAAGACCCGCTCGGGCTCCACCCGCTCCACCGCTACGTCCCAGATAAGGTGTTCGTAACCTGGATAAGTGATTTGCCCCTGGGTACGCTCGCCTGCCACAAACCGTTTCCCCTCAAGGGCGACACCGAACCATTGGCCAAAGGCTTCGGCATTGGCCAGGGCGCGCCAGACCTGGGAGCGCGGGGCCTTGAGCAGGATCTTTCTTTCAATGCGGTCGGATGAATGCATGAGTCACCTCCTGTATTTCAACAGTAGGCTTGTAAGACCACAAGGCCAACCGGAAAGTTGTATCAGACCGTTGTTGAGCGCTCGCCAACTTAAAACAGCACGGCGCGATGTAAACTTCCCCCAGCGTTTTCACCCCCTCAAGGAGAGACCCTACATGTCCCTACGCTTGCTTCTGGTCCTGACACCATTGCTTTCTGTCGCCGTTGCCCAGGCCGACGACTGCGCTGACGCCACTACTCAAGGCGAAATGAACCAATGTGCAGCCAAAGAAAACAAGGCTGCTGACAATGAGCTGAACAGTTTGTACAAGCAGATCACCGCACGCCTGAAGGACAACCCCGAGGCCAAGAAAATGCTGGTCAAGGCGCAGCGTGCCTGGATAGGCTTCCGTGATGCCGAATGCGAATTCTCCGCCTCTGGGGTTGAGGGCGGCAGTGTCTATCCGCTGATCTATGACAATTGCATCACCGTCCAGACGAAGGCCCGGGTCGAGGCGTTCAAGACCTATCTCAAGTGCAAGGAAGGAGATTTGGGCTGCCCCATACCCGAGGCTTAACAGCCAGGATGCAAAAAGGATGACCTCTGCAGGTCATCCTTTTTTGGCCCAACTCTTTTCTTGCGGGCAAAACAAAACCCCTACCTGCGTCAGCAGATAGGGGTTTCGGAATTTAATCTTGACGATGACCTACTCTCACATGGGGAAACCCCACACTACCATCGGCGATGCATCGTTTCACTTCTGAGTTCGGGATGGGATCAGGTGGTTCCAATGCTCTATGGTCGTCAAGAAATTCGGTAGCCAGCGCGTGCCTTGCGGTCACGCTCCAGCGAATGGGTATGCGATAGTTTGTGTGTTGCGGTTGAGCGTCTCGAACTTTCGGTTCGTTTCGTCTTCACACACCGCAATCTGGTCTCGTTCGCCTTGGGGCTTGGAGCATTCAAATT
>NZ_FPJC01000028.1:0-58955 GCF_900119265.1 Pseudomonas sp. NFACC04-2 | reverse complement strand
ACCACCTGATCCCATCCCGAACTCAGAAGTGAAACGATGCATCGCCGATGGTAGTGTGGGGTTTCCCCATGTGAGAGTAGGTCATCGTCAAGATTGAATTCCCAGAACCCCTGTCTGCCTTAGCAGACAGGGGTTCTGTCGTTTTGGGCCGGTAATCGGATCGAACCCCTGATGCCCCGGCAAACCCCCAACGCCGTTGCTATGCTGTGAGAGTCGGGCTCTGGCGACCAAGAGGGCCACGACGTCACTGGTCATGGGGATTCCAATAATGAAAAACCCTTATGCTCCCGGCTTTTGGTGCGCCACCGCGGCATTGCTGCTGCTGTCGGCCACTTATTTTTATGGCGTCATGCTCACTCATCAAATCGACAAGGCGTTGCTGTTCCTCGATAGCGCGGCAGCGTTGATTGGCGTGATATCCATCGCAATCGTGGCCTGGGCTTCGTTTCAGGGCCAACGCATCAAGAAAAAACACCTCGAGCAAGGCAAGACCCTGGTGCTGATTTGGGACACCAAAGTGGCATTGCGACGCGTCGAAACGGTGTTTGACCGTTATTTCTGGGGCAGTTATTGGCAACCTGGCCGCACATTCCAGGAAGTCATGGGCGAACTCACCGGCACTCCGCTGGAAAAAAGCCTGGAAGCCCTGAAAGTCCAATGCGCGGCCCTGGACAAGCAGGTCACCCAGAACGGTTGGCACTGGCTCAACAACGCCCGTGAATTATGCGACGTGGCTAATGCCATGGCCCGGGAGCGCTATCAACTGGACTTTTGCGATTCGCGCGCAGAGTCATCGGGTGCGGCGGTGATCAATCGCGATTTCGAAGTGCTGGTGTACACCTGGACGGCCCGCCTCAAGACTTTCGACCATCAGCTCGATGAGATCGAAGTCCAATATTCGTAGACCACCTCTCAAGAAAACGTTTTTACCCCTATAAACATTGGGCCCGCAAGGGTGCCGGATGGTAATCTCCCCTCCTCTTTGCGGCGTCGAGCCACCCCCTTGACGTGTCAGGGAAGACGACGGCTTTCTTCAACCATGGATATCGATCGGGTCACTCATGAATAAATCAGCAAGCGTACTTCTGGGAATCGTTGTGGCGGTCGGTGCTATCAGCGCGGGCGGCGCCTGGTACACCGGGACCAAACTCGAAGGCGTGTTGAAAAATGCTATTGCCGATAGCAATAAGCAGATGCAGACAGCCCTGTCCGGGTCCAACAGCACAGCCGCCCTGGAGCTGGTTTCCATGGACCGTGGCACATTCAGCAGCACCGCCCACTACCGTCTCAAAGGCGAAGGCGAGATATTCGGCGGCGAGTCGGTCGAGCTGCTCTTCGTCGACCGGATCGAACACGGCCCGCTGCCATTCTCGCGCTTGATTACGCTCAAGTGGCTGCCGGTCATGGCCACCAGCCACACTGCGCTTGAGCGCAATCCACTGACTGACAAGTGGTTCGCTGCAACCAAGGACCAGTCCCCCCTCAAAGGTGTGGTCAACCTGGGTTACGACGAATCCATCAACGGCACCTACGAGCTGCTGCCGTTGGACACCAAGTTGGATGAACAGTCCCAGCTCACCTTCTCCGGTCTTAAAATCGACCTGGCCGCCAGCGCCCAAGGCCAGAAGGTCAAGGCTGACGGCTACATGGACAGCTTCAAGTTGACCACCGTTGCCGAAGACCAGACGCCGGTGCAGGTCGAGCTGAACGGCCTGACATTGGCCAGTAACCTGAGCAAAAGCTCATACGGTTACTACATGGGTGACAACACCCTGCTGATGAGCAGCACCAAGGCCACGTTTGGTGAGCCGAAGTCGGTGCTGGGCCTGAAGAACTTCGAAATGAAGAACAGCAGCAGCGAGAACGGCACCAGTGCTTCGGGGCGTGCCGATTACAAGATCGGTGAGTTGTCGTTCAACGACAAGACTATTGGTTCGGCACAGATGGCGGTCAGCCTGAAGAACCTGGATATCCCGGCCACCATGTCGCTGATGCAGATCTACCAGACCAAGCTGCAGCCCTACGAAAAAGCGGCCGCCGAAGCCGCTGCAGCCGGTGAACCGGCGCCAGAGTTGAGCCTGACCGAAGCTGAGGAAGCACAGGTCAAAGCCGATCTGGAAAAACTCTTGGCCGGTGCCCCGCAGGTGGCCTTGGAAAATCTGTCGTTCAACACTGCCAACGGTGAAAGCCGTGCCAGCCTGATCGTTGATCTGACCAAGCCGCAGTCCATGGACCTGCCGCCGGATGAATTGGGTCGTCAGTTACTCGCCCTGCTGGATTTCAATCTCAAGGTTTCCAAACCGATGCTGGTGGACCTGATGACCGTGCAGGCACAGATGGAAGGCCAGACGGATGCCAAGCTGATCGCCGATCAAGCCACGGCTACCAGCGATATGTTCAGCGCCATGGCCGTCGGTACGCAATTGGCGACCCTTGAAGGCAACGATGTTGTCACCAAGTTGCACTACGCCAACAACCAAGTCGATTTCAATGGCCAGAAAATGACCGTTGAACAATTCTCGGCATTTGTGATGAGCAAGCTGGGCGGCGGCGTCGCCATCCAGTAAGCCCGTTCAGGTCACACCCAAGACCCGGCCCGTGCGTGACGCACCGCCGGGTTTTTTTATGCCCACCGATCAACCCTTGGCCGAAATCTGTATCGATTCTGAAGAATTGTGGCGTTCCTGAAGATGACCCGCCCGAGAGTGCAAGACTAGGCCCATTAGAGCTTGGCTGGATTCCTTTGATCCGGCTTCCTGTTTGATGGGCAAGGGGGCACTGCGACCCGGCTGGCCATGTAAGGATGCTGACGAATGCCGCGTACTGTGGGTCCTTTTATTCAACGTGGTTTGCGCCCGTTGTTTCGTGTCGCGCTGTGCAGCCAACTGTGCTGGCCGATGCTGGCGTTTGCCGATACCGCCTATGACCAAATGGTGCTCGACGCCCGTGCAGGCCATTACACCCCTGCGCTGACTGCGTTGCGCCAGGTGCCGGCCGGCCAGGCCAGCGCCGCGCAGATCAGTGACCACCTGCAGATCGCCAGCTGGGCCGGCCTCGATACCGAGGTGGTGACGGTCTATGAGACCCAAGGCCGCAATCGAGCGCTGCCCGTCCAGGCGCTGACTGCGACGGCTCGTGCCTATCGCAACCTCAAACGTTGGGATTCGGCGGCCCAGCTGTACCGCCAGGCTTTGGTGATCGACCCTCAGAACCCCGATTTGCAACTCGGCCTGGCCTTGACCCAGGCCGATGCAGGCCAGCCCGACGAAGCCGTCACCCGCGCCAAGGCCCTGGTCGCTGCCAAGCCGACAGATCCGATGCGTCGACTGGCACTGGGTTATGCCTTGACCCGCGCCGACAGCCCCCACGAAGCGCTGTTCGAATACGACCAGGCCTTCACGCGCGCCGGCAACAGCCCAGAGGTTGCGCGCGAATACATCTACGCCCTGCAACGGGCACGGTTGCCGGAGCCGGCGCTGCGCCTGGCGCGCCTGCAGCCAGGGCTGATCGACCGTGGCGTGCAACGACGTCTGGAGGGTGACGTCGCCGCCGAGCGGGTGCGCCTGGCGGACATGGCCAGCCGCAGCGAGCAGGAGCGCTTCGTCATTGCCGACCGTGCCTTGGCCGACTACGACAAGTTGCTCGCCACCTGGAGTCCGGTGGCCGAGGCCCACGACGACGTACTCCGTTGGCGCATCGATCGCATGGGCGCACTCAATGCCCGTGCCCGTCGAGCAGAAGTGATTGCCGAATACCAGAAACTGATCGCCGAGGGCGTGAGCATTCCCACTTACGCCTTGCGCTGGGTGGCCTCTTCCTATCTGGAACAGCGTGAGCCGGAGATTGCCGTCGATCTGTACCGCCGGGTCCTGGCTGCGCCGGATGCCGATCCCGCGGAGCGTTTTGAAGACAGCACCGCGCTCTACTATGCGTTGCTGGAAAGTGAAAGATCCGAAGAGGCTCGTGCACTGGCCGAAGACATGGCGAAAGCCCAGCGTCCGCGCATCGAGCTCAAGGGCCTGCCGATCGGCAACCCCAACGATGAATGGATGGACGCCCAGCAACTCGCCGCCCAGGCCGGCACGTACGGCGCCGACCTGCCTACTGCCGAGGCGCGCCTGGAAACCCTGGTCAACCAAGGTCCCGGCAACACCGGCATGCGCCTGGCCCAGGCCGATCTGTACCAGGCCCGTGACTGGCCGCGCCGTTCGGAAAACCTGCTCAAAGAAGTCGAGGCGACGATCCCGCGCAACCGTGACCTGGAAATCGCCCAGGCCCGCGCGGCCATGGATTTGCAGGAGTGGCGGCAGCTGGATGCCCTGACCGACGACGTGGTCGCCCGCTACCCGGAAAACGCCCATGTCAAACGTCTGCAGCGCCAGCGCGAGGTACACGACATGGCCGAGCTGCGCATCGAGGCCTACACCGGCAAGAGCTATGGCGGTGGCAACGGTGACGCCGGCGCAGTCACTGGCAGCCGGGACTTTGGTATCGAAACGCTGCTCTACAGCCCGCCCATCGATGAAGACTGGCGGCTGTTCGGCGGTGCAGGCTACGCCACCGGTGATTTCGAGGAAGGCACTGGCCACCACCGTTGGCAGCGCCTGGGCGTGGAGCGTCGCACCCGGGACATGACGCTGGAGGCCGAGGTCTCCAATCACGCTTATGGTTCCGGCGACAAGCAAGGCGCGCGCGTGGCCGTGGCCCGAGACATCGACGACCATTGGCAGTACGGCGGTAGTCTGGATTACCTCTCGGCCAATACCCCGCTACGGGCGCTCAACAGTGGCATCCGTGCCAACGGCGGGAGTGGTTTCGTCCGCTGGCGGGCCCATGAAAGCCGCGAGTGGCGACTGGCGGTGAGCCCGTCCCATTTCAGTGACGGCAACAACCGCCTCGAAACCCAACTGACCGGCCGCGAGGGCATCTACAGCACGCCGCGCCTGCAAGTGGAGCTGGGTCTGGAAGTCGGTGCCAGCCGCAACAGCGGCTCCAACGAAGTGCCCTATTTCAACCCGAAAGCGGATTTCAGCGTCATGCCGACCGTGAGCGCCAACCACGTGTTGTATCGCCGCTACGAAACCACGTGGAGCCAGCAATTCCAGGTCGGTGCCGGTACCTACAGCCAGCGTGACTACAACACCGGGGCCATGGGACTGCTCGGCTACGGCCAGCGTTTCATCTGGAACGACGTGCTAGAGGCAGGTGCCGCGCTGAGTTGGCTCAACCGCCCCTACGACGGCGATCGCGAAAGCGATTTGCGCCTGCTTGTCGACCTCACCTATCGCTTCTAGAAGAGTTTGAAGATGCCTGTCATTTCGCGATTCATCCTTCTGCTGGGGGTCTTGCTGATCAGCGCTTGTGCCCAGCAAGCCCCGGCGTTCACGCCGCCTTCGCAGCGTCCGCTGGCGGCCAATGACGCCCCGTGGCCGAAGAACCATGTGCTCGGCATCGCCTACCACGATGTCGACGACCGAGACCCGGACCAGGCGCTGGTGGCCGTGCGCACCGAGCGGCTGATCGAGCAACTGGCGTGGCTGCGGGAAAACAATTACCAGCCGGTCACCGTGGACCAGATCATCACCGCGCGCAATGGCGGGCCGGCGTTGCCACCCCGTGCGGTGCTGCTGAGTTTCGACGACGGCTACTCGAGCTTCTATACCCGCGTCATGCCCATCCTGCGTGCCTATAACTGGCCGGCCATCCTGGCTCCGGTCGGTAGTTGGGTCGATACGCCATTGAACCAGACGGTGGATTTTGCCGGAGTGCCGCGCAAGCGTTCCGAGTTCCTGACCTGGGAGCAGATTCGCGAGGTGTCGAAGTCGGGCCTGGTGGAGATCGCCGCCCACACCGATGCCAATCACAAAGGCATCCTCGCCAACCCGCAAGGCAACCAACAACCCGCCGCGACCACCCGGCGCTACGACCCTGCCACCGGTCGTTACGAGACCGAGGCCGATTTCCAGGCGCGCCTGCGCAAGGACGTGGCGGCCATTTCCGAGAAAATCCGCAAGGTTGCCGGTTATAGCCCGCGCGTTTGGGTCTGGCCTTACGGGGAGGCAGACGGCACCGCGCTCCAGGTGATCGGCAGCGAGGGCTATCAAATGGCCCTGACCCTGGAAGATGGCCTCGACAGCCTGGATAACCTGATGAGCGGCCCACGCTTCCTGGTGGCGTCCGACCCGGATGGCGCCCATTTCGCCGAAAGCATTGTCTCGGTGCAGACAATGGACCCGATGCGGGTGCTTCATGTCGATCTGGACTACGTCTACGACCCGGACCCGGTGCAGCAAGAGGCCAACGTTGGCAAGCTGGTCCAGCGCATCTACGACCTGGGTGCCAATACCGTGTTTTTGCAGGCATTCGCCGATCCGAAAGGCGACGGCCTCGTGCACTCGTTGTACTTCCCCAACCGCCACCTGCCGGTACGGGCCGATCTGTTCGACCGGGTCGCCTGGCAATTGCGCACCCGGGCCAACGCCAAGGTCTATGCCTGGATGCCGGTGCTCAGTTTCGCCTTGGACGCCAAGTTGCCGCGGGTGCAGCGTTGGGACCCGGAAACCGGCAAGACCGGCGTCGCCCCGGACCAATATGTGCGCCTGTCGCCGTTCGACCCGAATGTGCGCAAGGTCATCGGTGAAATTTATGAAGACCTGGCGCGGATGAGTTCGTTGGATGGCGTGCTCTACCATGATGACGCGGTGTTTTCCGATTTCGAGGACGCCAGCCCTGCGGCCCTGAAAGTCTATGCCGCCAACGGCTTGTCGACGTCCATCGCGGCCCTGCGGGACGATCCGGCGGCGATGCAACGCTGGACCCGCTTCAAGAGCCGCTACCTGATTGACTTCACCCATGAGCTGACCGCCAAGGTCCGGGCGATTCGTGGTCCGCAGGTGCTGACGGCGCGCAATATCTTTGCCGAACCGATGCTCAACCCGCAAAGCGAAGCCTGGTTCGCCCAGAACCTCGACGACTTCCTCGGCGCCTATGACTGGACGGCACCGATGGCCATGCCATTGATGGAGAAGCAGACCCGCGCGCAGTCCGGCCCGTGGTTGGAGCGTCTGGTCCAGACCGTCAAAAGCCGGCCCGGTGCACTCAAGCGCACGGTGTTCGAGTTGCAGGCGCGAGATTGGGACAGCCAACCGGTGACCGACATCGACGGCGAACTCCTGGCCGACTGGATGGGGCGCCTCAAGCGCCAGGGCGTGACCAGCTTCGGCTACTACCCGGACAACTTCATCGAAGACCAGCCCGCTGTGAAAACCGTGCGGCCGGCGCTCTCCAACAAGTGGAATCCTTGACATGCTCGACAGACTGCTCGCCCTGCTGGTGCTGGCGATCGTCCTTGGGGTGCCCCTGGGCCTGATCTTCCTGGTCACCGGGCAATTCCTGATGGACTTCGTGTTCTTTTACCCGCTGTTCATGTCCGGGCTGTGGATCGCCGGCGGCCTGTATTTCTGGCTGCACTGGGAACGCCACTGGCCGTGGAAGGACGACACCTTGCCACCGCCACTGGCAGGCGAGCCGCTGATCAGCATCCTGATCCCGTGCTTCAACGAAGGCGATAACGTCGCCGACACCATTCACGCGGCGCTGGGTCAGCATTATCCGAACATCGAAGTCATCGCCATCAACGACGGCTCCAAGGACAACACCGCCCAGATGCTCGATCAACTGGCGGCCGAAGACCCGCGTCTGCGCGTCTTGCACCTGGCTGAAAACCAGGGCAAGGCCGTGGCCCTGCGCATGGGCGCCATCGCGGCGCGCAGCGAATATCTGGTATGCATCGACGGTGACGCGCTGTTGGCGCCGAACACCTGTGCTTACCTGGTGGCGCCGATGCTGGACAACGCCCGCCTCGGCGCGGTGACCGGCAACCCGCGCATCCGCACCCGCTCGACCTTGATAGGCCGGGTCCAGGTCGGCGAGTTTTCCTCGATCATCGGCCTGATCAAGCGTACCCAGCGGGTCTTTGGGCGGATCTTCACCGTGTCCGGCGTGATCGTCGCGTTCCGTCGCACCGCCCTGCACCGGGTCGGCTATTGGAGCCCGGACATGATCACCGAAGACATCGATATCAGTTGGAAGCTGCAACTGGATCACTGGAGCATCTTCTACGAGCCGCGCGCGCTGTGCTGGATTCTCATGCCCGAAACCTTGCGCGGTCTATGGCGGCAACGCCTGCGCTGGGCCCAGGGGGGCGCCGAGGTGCTGTTCAAGAACATCCGCGGCATCTGGCAATACCGCCATCGCTACCTGTGGCCGCTGCTGTTCGAATACTGCCTGTCCACCGGCTGGGCGTTCACCTTCCTGCTGTCGGTGATCTTCTGGGGCGCCGGCAAATTCGTCGAAATGCCTGCTGCCATCGCCGTGGATCACCTGATGCCGCCAGCCTTCACCGGCCTGTTGCTGGCCGTGGTGTGTCTGCTGCAGTTCGCGGTGAGCATCCTGATCGATCGGCGCTATGAAAAAGGCCTGTGGCACATCATGTTCTGGGTGGTCTGGTACCCGTTGGTGTTCTGGCTGATCAGCCTTTTCACCACCTTGGTGAGCTTTCCCAAAGTGTTGTTCGGGCAGCATCAGAAGCGTGCGCGCTGGATCAGTCCGGATCGCGGTATCAAACCGTTCGATGATCAGGAAGAGGAAGTGATCCGATGAAAATTATCAGGACCCGGCAACGGCCTTTTCTGGTGGTCATCGATGCGCTTTTCACCGTGTTGGCGTGGGTGGGGCTGTTGTATTTGCTGGTCAATGGGCTGTGGCCGCTGCTCGACGGCCAGGCCGGTCCGCGCCTGGGAGGGTCGCTGTTCGACACCCTGGGAACTTTGCAGGTCTATGGTTGGATCGCATTGGTCAACGCGGTGGTGCTGATTGCCTGGGCGCGTTATCAACAGCGCAAAAGCCGCAGCTTCGCCCAGCGCCGACTGCCGGCGCCGGTGGTGGATGACCAGGGCTTGAGCGCCAGTTTCAAGTTGACCGGCGAGCGCCTGGACACGCTGCGCCAGCCCGGCTCGAAGATCATCCACAACAACCAGGACGGCGACATCAGCCACGTCGTGCCGCATTTCCACTTGCTCAGCCCGGACTTGCAACCACCGCCCCTGGCGCCATTGGAGCGACCACGGGTAATCCACTTGCCGGCCGATCAGTCTGTGCAGTGATGCAAGCTGACCCGTCGCTATCGCGAGCAAGCTCGCTCCCACAGGGGATTGGGGCGTGGCGGATATTTCGGTTAACACAAGATAAAACTGTGGGAGCGGGACAGATCTACGACGAAAAATCCCGAACCAGCCGCCACGCTTCGTCCACCGGCAGCGGTTGCTTCATGCGCTGGGCCAGCGCTGCCATGGCCCGGCCTTCATCGCAGGCCACGGCGGCGGCAACGAGGCCGTCCTTGCCCAACAGGGCGATAAAGGGCGGATGCTCGGGCGTGCCCTTGAATTCCACCTCGTCCCAATGTTCAGCGTGCCCGAGGTAGTCGTAGCGTTTGCCAAAGTGATAAGTCCAGAAAAACGGCACGTCCAGATAGTGCTCGTCGCCGCCGAGCATGTTCGCGGCGGCGATGCGCGCTTGTTGCTGGGCCAGGCGCCAATGCTCGATGCGCACAGGCTTGCCGTTCAGGGGGAACGTCGCGATATCACCCACGGCCCATAAGCCATCAGCCACACGCATGCCCGCGTCAACGGACAGCGACTGGTCCTGCTCCCGCGGCAACTGGGCAAACGGCTCGGTGGCCGGGTGCACGCCGATGCCGACGATCACTAGGTCCGCAGCCAAGCGCTGGCCGTTATCCAGCACCACGGCTTCGACTTTGTGCGCTCCCTCGATCCGTGCCGCTTCGCCGTCGGTGTGGTACACCACGCCGTTGGCCCGGTGCCGGGCCAGGATGGCCTGGCCGACGCTCTCGCCCAATTGTGCGGCGAATGGCACCGGGTGCCGGGCCAGGACGGTGACGCTCAGCTCGCGTTTGCGCAGGGACGAAGCTACCTCCATGGCGATGAAACTGCCGCCAATGATCACCGCCCGTTGCCCTGGCCGGACCGTGTCGAGAATCTGCCGGGCGTGGGCGATCGAACGCAGCACGAAGACTTGCGGCAAATCGATGCCGGGCAGCGCTGGCGTCTTCGGCTCCCCGCCTGTGGCAATGAGCGCGGCGTCGTAGTCCAGGCGCCGGCCATCGGCGAGCTGGATTTGCCGGGCACTGGGGTCCAAATGGGTGACCTCGCCGTGGAGCCTTTCGATGCGTTGCTGGGTGAAATAAGTTTCATCGCGCAGCGGCGCCGTCTCGTTGACCGGCATGTCTCCGGCCAATACGTACTTGCTCAGCACCGTACGGTCGTAGCCGGCTTCGGCTTCGCGGTCGATCAGCAGAATTCGGCCGCCAAACCCCTTCTCCCGCAACGCCGCCGCGCAAGCCGTGCCGGCCGCGCCGGCGCCGATGATGACAAATGTGCGCGCGTCATCGGCCGGCGGAATTTTATCGGCCGGTAGCGGTTGGTCATCGACCCAGACGTCATCGCCGCGCACTTCGACGTGATAGCGCGCCAGGCTGTCGAGGGCTGGCGGCTCGCACAGGGCGCCATCTTCAGCCCGGAACGCCGCCTTGTGCCAGGGGCAAATCAGCCGTCCATGGCACACCGCGCCCTTGGCCAGTGGTGCGCCTGCATGGGGGCACTTGCCTTGGAAGGCGCGCACCTGATTGCCTGAACGCAGCAGCAGGATGGACGTGTCGTTGATTTTGACTTCGAGGCCGCGGTCTTCGCGAACATCGGCGAAACGGGCGACTTGATGCACAGGCATGGTCGTTCTCCGGCAGGCGTTTCCCTTTGGAGTCGCAGTGCCGGAACGAGGTTCAGCATAATTGTCACTGCATCCTCGGCGAAGCTGCGGCTATAGTTCGCAAGCCGTCCATGGCCAGACACGCACAAGGTGCCCCCGGTATGACTCGATTGAACATTCTCACCCCTTGGCTGGCGGCCGTCGCCCTGGTGCTGTGCGCTCAAGGGGCAGCCCAGGCCGAGGAGCGTTTTACCCTCAGTATCCCCGGCGTGTCGGACGACCGCCTCTTCACCGCGGCGGCGGCCAGTGACGCCAACGCCTGTGGTGGCAAGAACATTTCCCCGGCCTTGAGCTGGAACGCCGGCCCACCGGGCACCCTCAGCTATGCCATCGTCATGTTGGACCCGGACGGCCAGAGGGGCCAGGGTGTCGACCACTGGATCCACTACGGCATCAAGGCCACCACCCGGCAGATTCCAGCGGGCGCCGGTACCAAGTCCTCGTTGGAAGGCATGAGCGGCATCAACAGCAAGAACACCCACGGCTACATCGGTCCTTGCCCGCCCATCGGCGACAGCGCTCACCATTACCTGATCCAGCTCTTCGCCCTGGACCTGCCGCCGGAAGCCTTCCCTGCCGGCCTCACCCGGGCCCAACTGATGGAAAAAATCAAAGGTCACGTCCTGCGCAACAGCAGCGTAGTGCGCCGCTACCACCGCTGACCCGAACAACGCAAACTCTGTGGCGAGGGGATTTATCCCCGCTGGGCTGCAAAGCACCCCCCGCCACAATGGCGCCGCTCAGACACAAAATTGGCATCGCGCGCCAAAAGCGAGCACTATCGAGCCCCTGTTCACTCATGCCGGAGGATGGCGATGACGCAGAAACCCGACGGCATCGCCCGCCTCCTGAACTGCCCGACCAAGGGCGACGAAATGCGCCGGGCTATCGCCCAGAGCCGCAAGGATTTCCTGCCTGCCGACGAGGCCGAAGACGCCGAGCCAGGCCAACCACCGGTTCAACCGGTGGACACTGATCGCGACGACTGAGCCGTCGCCCTCTTTCAACTTATCGTTCAAATCCGCCTATGACTGCCACCTCTGTTCTACCCGGTGACCGATTCAGCCGATCCGATTACAAGACCCTGGGCCTGGCCGCCTTGGGAGGCGCGCTGGAGATCTACGATTTCATCATCTTCGTGTTCTTCGCCCTGACCCTCAGCCAGTTGTTCTTCCCGCCGGAAATGCCCGATTGGCTGCGCTTGCTGCAAAGTTTCGGGATTTTCGCCACCGGCTACCTGGCTCGCCCCTTGGGCGGCATTCTCATGGCGCACTTTGCCGATCGCCTGGGGCGCAAGCGAGTGTTCAGCCTGAGCATCCTGATGATGGCGTTGCCGTGCCTGCTCATCGGGGTGATGCCCACCTACGCGCAAATCGGCTATTTCGCCCCGTTGTTGCTGCTGGCCCTGCGTATCCTGCAGGGCGCGGCCGTGGGCGGCGAGGTGCCAAGCGCCTGGGTATTCGTGGCCGAACACGCGCCGCTGCATCATCGCGGCTATGCCCTGGGTTTCCTTCAGGCCGGCCTGACCTTCGGCTACCTGCTGGGCGCTCTGACCGCAACGGCGCTGGCGCGGATCTACACGCCGGCGGAGATTCTCGATTACGCTTGGCGCCTGCCGTTCCTGCTGGGGGGCGTCTTCGGTGTGATCGGCGTCTGGCTGCGCCGCTGGCTGAGCGAAACGCCGATCTTCATGGCCCTGCAAGCCAATCGTGAAGGCGCTGCGGAACTGCCGTTGCGCACGGTCCTGCGCGACCACCGCCAGGCCTTGCTGCCCGCCGCCATCCTGACCTGCGTGCTGACCTCTGCCGTGGTGGTGTTCGTGGTCATCACCCCGACCGTGATGCAGAAAAGCTTCGGCATGACGCCCAGCCACACCTTCGCCCTGAGCAGCCTGGGCATCGTCTTCCTGAACATCGGCTGCGTCCTGGCCGGCCTCATCGTCGACCGCATCGGCGCCTGGCGCACCGTCATGCTCTACAGCCTGCTATTGCCCCTGGGCATTGCTGTGCTCTACGCCAGCCTGATCAGCGGCAGCGCCTGGCTGGGCCTGGCCTACGCGGTGGCCGGCCTGGGTTGCGGTGTGGTTGGCGCGGTGCCGTCGGTGATGGTCAGCCTGTTCCCGCCGAAGATCCGCGTGTCCGGCATCTCGCTCACCTACAACATCGCCTATGCGCTATGGGCCAGCATGACACCGCTGATGCTGATCGCCCTGGTGCCGTGGAGCCCGTGGGTGTGCGTGGGGTATTGCATGGTGATGGGGGCGGTGGGCGTGGCTGCGGCGGCGTATTTCCCGGGACGTCATGGCAAGGCTGCGCAGCCGTCATTGGCCTGTGAGTCCTAATCCGGCTGTTCAAAGACGCTCGCGCAAAAAATCCACAAGGGCTCGGGTTCGTGCCGAGCGGCGTCGGTCGTGGCTGAACACGGCGCTGATGGGCAGCGCCAGCGGTTGGTAATCGGCCAGCAGGGGGCAGACGGTTCCCTGGCGGACATCGGCAGCGAACAACCACTGCGGTGAAAGCGAAACGCCCAGGCCCGACAGCACCATTTCCCGGATCGCCTCGCTGCTGTTGCAGGTGACGTTGCCCTTGATCGTTACGCTGTGCTGTCGGCCATCCTGCTCGAATCGCCAGACGTCGTAATGCTCCAGCAGCGTGAACCCCAAACAGTTATGGCGGGCCAGGTCGGCCGGTTCGAGGGGCGTGCCGTGCTGTTGCAGATAAGCAGGGGAGGCGTACACCCGGCGCGGGCTGTCGCCGAGGGAAATCGCCACCAGCCCTTCGTTTTTCACTACGCCGATGCGAATGGCAAGGTCGATGTTTTCCTTCAGCACATCTTCGTTCTGGTCGCTCAGCCTCAAGTCGATACGAAGCTGTGGATGATGGGCCAGGAACTCGCCCACCAGGGGCGCGATACACAACCGGCCGAAACTGACGGGCGCCGCCACGCGCAGAAGGCCGGCGATCTGTTCCTGGCCACTGGCGAAACTGAGTCGCGCGGCGTCCACGCTGGCGAGTATGTCCTTGCTCTCGGTGTAGAAGCGCTGTCCCTGGTCGGTCAGCGCGAGATGGCGAGTGCTGCGGGCAAACAGCGCCCCACCCAGATGTTGCTCCAAAGCGCGGATCTGCTTGCTCACCGCCGGTTGGCCCAGGTTCAGCTCCCTGGCGACCGCCGAGAACGACCCGCGCTCCACCACGCGCACGAACACCTGCATTGCATCGAGCAGATCCATCAGCATTTAGCCTCTGTCTGGAATAAATCCTATCCATTGTTGCTCACTTATCGGAATGCGTCTTCGCTCGCATGATGAACCTGCCCACTCACTGGAGGTTTACCGTCATGAACAACACCATGTTCGCCGCCGTTGCCGAAACCGCTCAGGCGCCGCTGATTGTCCGTTCCATCGTCCGGCCCGTTCCCGGCAAAGGCCAGGTATTGATCAAGGTGCATGCCGCCGGAATCAACCCGCTGGACACCAAGATCGCGGCAGGAGGCGGTGCCCATGCTCGCCAGCCGTTGCCCGCCGTATTGGGGATCGACCTGGCCGGGACAGTGGTTGAGCGGGGCGAAGGCGTGAATGACTTCGCCCGTGGCGACGAGGTATTCGGCATGGCCGGCGGAATCGGCGGGGCGCAAGGCGCTCTGGCCGAGTACATCGCGGTCGATGTCCGCCTGATTGCGCCCAAGCCCCGCTCATTGAGCATGCGCGAAGCGGCTGCCTTGCCGCTGGCATTCATCACGGCCTGGGAAGGGTTGGTCGATCGGGCCAACGTCCGGGCCGGGCAACAGGTGCTGATACATGGCGGCGCGGGCGGCGTCGGTCAAATGGCCGTGCAAATCGCCAAGGCCCGGGGCGCCGTGGTCTACGCCACGGGCTCGGCCAGCAGCCTGGACTTCATCCGCGAACTGGGCGCCTCAGCCATCGACTATCGGACCCAGGACCCTGACAGCTACGTGCGCCTGTACACCGATGGCGAAGGCTTCGACATCGTCTACGACACCGTTGGCGGCCCGACCCTGGATGCGTCGTTCAACGCGGTAAAGACCTACACCGGCCATGTGCTCAGTTGCCTCGGCTGGGGTCAACACAGCCTCGCGCCGTTGTCGTTCCGGGGCGCAAGCTATTCCGGAGTGTTTACGTTGATGCCGCTGCTGACCGGAAAGGGGTGCGAGCATCATGGGTGGATCTTGCGGGAGGCCGCGACGCTGGTTGAATCAGGACAGCTGGGGACCAAGGTGGATCCGCGCCGGTTTGGCCTGGGTGACGTCAATGAGGCGTTTGTCCAGGTAGCCGAGGGACGCGGGGCGGGAAAAACGGTGGTGGACATCGGGGGCTGAACAGGAGGGAACCGTGCCCCGTAAGGGCCGATTGACTTGAGCGCTCGTTCAAACCCCGTAGAATGCAGGCGCGATTATGCCGCTACCCCTCAAGGACGAATTCAACCATGCGCATTTTTACCCTCTTTCTGGCCCTCTGCCTTATGGCAGGTTGCGCTTCCAAGCCCGATTACTACATTTCTCCTGCGCCGGTGGCGATCCCCGAGACCGCCACCTATTGGATCGACACGTTCAACGTTGAAGTCGTCGGTAAAAACGAACGCTTCCTGCCCGACGAAAAAGTCCGCGACAAGTTGCACACTGACCTGATCGTCCGCCTGCTCGACGGCGATCGTTATGCCTCCAGCAAGGAAACCGCTGACTATCTGTTGGATGTCAACGCCGTCTATGCGCGCCGTATTCAAGACACTCAAGGTGGTTTCATGAACAAAATCGTCGCCGACGGTACGTATCTGGCCAGTGTCGATTTCAATTATCAGGTCAAGGTGAAGAAGGCCGGTGTCGAAGTGCTGCACTTTGCCCAGGCCCGCCAGGGGCTGATGCCGGGTGGGGCGATTGGGCAACTGGAGGTCATGCGAGGCATGGCAGGCGCCCTGACGAACAGAGGCAACTCCGATGTCGAAGACTATTACACCGGCCAGTTGAGCGGCTTCATCGCCGATGACCTGCGGGGCATTCCGTCCCGCTAGCCGTGTCTGCCGCAGCGTGCAGGCGATGGCTCCAATCGCGGTAACGGCCTGGCCACTTTGGGGTGGCCAGTCCTGTCTTCGCAGCGTTTCAAAAAATTTTTTGGTCGTTAACCCGAACCCCATGCGCCCTGCGTCTGAATCTGTGAACGGATCATTCATTCACGAGGTTCAGCCCATGTCCCGTCCATTTCCCTTTATGCGTCCTGCTGCCCAGGGCTTCGCCGTGACTTTGCTGGTGGCGTTGGCCGGTTGTGGGTTGTCTTCCTCCCGAGAGGCTGCCCAGCCGTCCGAACCGGTGCCTGTGGCGCCCAGCGTGGTGCCGCAAGGCGAGATCGCCCAAGGGCCCCAGTCGACGGTCAAGCGCATGCTCATGAAGCCGGCAGCGATGCCGGTTCCCAGCGTGGCGAACGATGCCCTTGCCGCGGGTTACCGTGCCGAACCGCGTGAACAGTACGAAAAGCTGCCGGACAACCCCATCCATAGCGTGGCCGAAACGCCCGTGTCGACCTTCAGCGTGGATGTCGATACCGGCAGCTATGCCAATGTGCGACGTTTGCTCAATCAAGGCAGCCTGCCGCCCGAAGGGGCGGTGCGGCTGGAGGAAATGGTCAATTATTTCCCGTATGACTACGCCCTGCCCACCGACGGTTCACCCTTCGGTGTGACCACCGAAGTCGCCCCCTCACCGTGGAACCCCCACACCCGCTTGCTGCGCATCGGCATCAAGGCCAGCGACCGTGCCGTGGCGGACCTGGCGCCGGCCAACCTGGTCTTCCTGGTGGACGTTTCCGGTTCCATGGACCGTCGCGAAGGCCTGCCGCTGGTCAAGAGCACGCTGAAACTGCTGGTGGACCAATTGCGCGATCAAGACCGGGTGTCCCTGGTGGTCTATGCCGGTGAGTCCCGGGTGGTGCTCAAGCCCACCTCGGGTCGCGACAAGGCGGTAATCCGCAACGCCATCGATCAACTCGACGCCGGTGGTTCCACCGCTGGTGCCTCGGGTATCGAACTGGCCTATCAGATGGCGCGGGAGAGCTTCATCGACAAAGGCATCAACCGCATCCTGCTGGCCACCGATGGCGACTTCAACGTTGGTATCAGTGATTTCGACAGCCTCAAGCAGATGGCGGTGGACCAGCGTAAAAGCGGCGTCTCCCTGACGACACTGGGCTTCGGTGTGGATAACTACAACGAACACCTGATGGAACAGTTGGCCGACGCCGGTGACGGTAACTACGCCTACATCGACAACCTGCTCGAAGCGCGCAAGGTCCTGGTGGACCAGCTCAGTTCCACCCTGGCGGTGGTCGCCCGGGACGTGAAGTTGCAGGTGGAGTTCAACCCCGCCCAGGTCAGTGAGTATCGACTGCTGGGCTATGAGAACCGTGCGTTGAAACGTGAGGATTTCAACAACGACAAGGTCGACGCCGGGGAAATCGGTGCCGGGCATACGGTGACGGCCTTGTATGAAATCGTTCCGAAGGGCGCGCCGGGCTGGTTGGAACCGCTGCGCTATGCAAGCACGCCCAAGTCGCAGAGCACGTCAGGCGAGTTGGCGATGTTGCGCGTACGCTACAAGCCGGCCGAGGGCGGAAGCAGTCGATTGATCGAACATCCCATTGCCAGCGTGCCGAACGACCGCAAGCCCAGCGATGACCTGCGCTTCTCGGCCGCTGTTGCCGCCTTCGCCCAACAGCTCAAGGGCGATGGACGCTACACTGGGACGATGACCTTGAAGGACACTGTGCAATTGGCGCGCTCGGCCCGCGGTGATGATCCGTTTGGGCTGCGCTCGGAGTTTGTGCAGTTGGTGGAACTGGCCCAGAGCCTTGAGCCTGCGGCCAAGCGCTGAACCTGACTGCAACGAGGATCAAATGTGGGAGCGAGCTTGCTCGCGATAGCAATAGCCCGATCATGTTCATCATTGACTGATCCGACGCCATCGCGAGCAAGCTCGCTCCCACGGGGTCCCCTTGTTGCCTGCCAGGACTGTGTTGCAATGACTGGAAAGGAGTTCGCCCCCTACATGCCCGCTGCGCTTGATTCTCCCAGCGACGAATCGCTGCTGGCCCGCTACCGCAATGGCGACGGGGCTGCTTTCGAAGTCCTGTACGCCCGCCATCGGCAAGGGCTTTACCGTTTCCTGCTGTCCTTGAGCAACAAAGCCGAGCTGGCCGAGGAGGTTTTCCAGGACACCTGGCTCAGCCTGATTCGCAGCGCCACCCAGCCACAAGGCCGGGCGAGTTTTCGTACCTGGTTGTTCCAGATTGCCCGCAACCGCTTGATCGACCACTGGCGCAAACACGGTGTCCACAACCCGTTGCACGACAGTTATGACGAGCAACTGCACGTCCAGCCCGACGACACCGGCAGCCCCGAGCAACAGCTGAGCCTGAGCCGTGACCAGGCGCGTCTCGACGCCGCGTTGCAGGCCTTGCCCGAGGATCAGCGAGAAGTCTTCCTTCTGCGCCTGCATGGCGACCTGGAGTTGCCACAGATTGCCGCCCTGACCGGCGCCCCGCTGGAAACGGTCAAAAGCCGCTTGCGTTACGCCCAGCAGAAATTGCAGCGACTGCTGGCCGAGGAGGTACCCGCATGATCGACACCAAACACATCCCGGATCCTAACGACGAAGTGCTGATCGAGCATTTCCGCCAACACACCAGCGGCGAGCCGCCGGCTTCCCTGGACGCCTTCATCCTGGCCACCGCCCGTCGCGAAGCACCGACACCCACGCCGAGCCTGTGGCAACGCTGGCTGCAAGCCTGCCAACGGCCGCGCTGGCAAATGGCATTCGCCACGGTCGCCGGCGTGGCACTGATGATCGGCCTGGTAGTGCGCTCTCCCGTGCCCCACGAGGAGCTGGCCTCACCCGCCTCGATGGAGTTTTCCGCCGATCGGCAAGCACCTGGCGTTGCCGCCGCACCACCACCGGCCATGCCCGCCCCCGCCCCGATCACCCGAATGGCGCCCCAGGGCGAATTGGCCAGGGCCCCGGCAAGCCCGGTGCAATCCTTGGCGGAAAAGCCAGCGGCGAAAATGAGCAAACCCGCGCCGACAGCATTGCCATCGCTGGAACAAGGCCTGATGGAAATCCTGCGCTTGCGCGAGGCGGGTGAGAGCAAGGCCGCTGATGAGAAACTGCTGGCGCTGCACAAGCGCTTTCCCGAGGAAGACTTGCCGGCGCGGTTGGAGGCGTTGCGCAAGCGTTGAGTGGGATCTGCGCCCACAAAAAAGCCCCGGGTCTTGCGACCTGGGGCTTTTTATTCCGAAGATGGTGCACCAGGCGGGATTCGAACCCACGACCCCTGCCTTCGGAGGGCAGTACTCTATCCAGCTGAGCTACTGGTGCGACGCGGGCGCCATGATACTCATATGCATGGCGGGCGTCCATGCTGCTGAATCGCCTGCGTTTTTGGTCAGCTCGCCGGGTGTTGGCTACGCTGATCAGAAAAAGCGGGCAAATTCGGTTTTTTCGTTCTTTTTTTCGAACAGGCTATTGTCCTTCACCCCCATCGGCCCTAGGATTCGTTTGAGATTTCAAACGCTCTTGTCTGGGTGCTGAACCGCACGTCTGTGCTTATGTGCGTTATTTCTGTGCTTCAGCCCGGTGAATGATTTCCCTGACGGCAGCCCCCGAGGCGCCTTTCTACAAATCTAATTCGCTCCGCGTGCGCGCGGTGCTGTTAAGGAAAGCCGACATGCAGCTTAAAGACACCCAGTTGTTCCGCCAGCAAGCCTTTATCGATGGCGCTTGGGTCGATGCGGACAATGGTCAGACGATCAAGGTCACCAACCCGGCGACGGGCGAAGTGTTGGGCACCGTGCCGAAGATGGGCGCGGCCGAAACCCGCCGGGCGATTGAAGCCGCCGACAAGGCATTGCCGGCCTGGCGTGCACTGACCGCCAAGGAGCGCGCCAACAAGCTGCGCCGCTGGTACGAATTGCTGATCGAAAACCAGGACGACCTCGGTCGCCTGATGACCTTGGAGCAGGGCAAGCCACTGGCTGAGTCCAAGGGTGAAATCGTCTACGCCGCCTCGTTCATCGAATGGTTCGCCGAGGAAGCCAAGCGCATCTACGGTGACGTGATTCCCGGCCATCAGCCCGACAAGCGTCTGATCGTGATCAAGCAGCCGATCGGCGTGACCGCGGCCATTACCCCGTGGAACTTCCCCGCCGCGATGATCACCCGCAAGGCCGGTCCAGCCCTGGCTGCCGGCTGCACCATGGTCATCAAGCCGGCTTCGCAAACCCCATTCTCGGCCTTGGCCCTGGTGGAACTGGCGCACCGTGCCGGCATCCCGCAAGGTGTGCTGAGCGTGGTCACCGGCAGCGCTGGTGATATCGGCGGCGAGCTGACCAGCAACCCGATCGTGCGCAAGCTGTCCTTCACCGGCTCGACCGAGATCGGTCGCCAGCTGATGGCCGAATGCGCCAAGGACATCAAGAAAGTCTCCCTGGAACTGGGCGGCAACGCGCCGTTCATCGTGTTCGACGACGCGGACCTGGATAAGGCCGTCGAAGGCGCGATCATTTCCAAATACCGCAACAACGGTCAGACCTGCGTCTGCGCCAACCGCCTGTACATCCAGGACTCGGTGTACGACGCGTTCGCCGAAAAACTGAAAGTGGCGGTGGCCAAGCTCAAGATCGGCAACGGTCTGGACGATGGCACCACCACCGGTCCGTTGATCGACGAGAAAGCGGTCGCCAAGGTGCAGGAACACATCGCCGATGCGGTCAGCAAAGGCGCGACCGTGCTGTCGGGCGGCAAGGCGATGGAAGGCAACTTCTTCGAGCCGACCATCCTGACCAACGTACCGAAGAACGCTGCCGTGGCCAAGGAAGAAACCTTCGGACCGCTGGCGCCGCTGTTCCGCTTCAAAGACGAAGCCGAAGTGATCGCGATGTCCAACGACACCGAGTTCGGCCTGGCTTCGTACTTCTATGCCCGCGACCTGGGCCGTGTGTTCCGTGTGGCCGAGGCCCTGGAATACGGCATGGTCGGCGTCAACACCGGGTTGATCTCCAACGAAGTCGCGCCGTTCGGCGGCATCAAGGCCTCGGGCCTGGGCCGTGAAGGCTCCAAGTACGGCATCGAGGATTACCTGGAAATCAAATACCTCTGCCTGGGTATCTGATCGGCTTCAAGCGCAAAGGGCACGAGAGCGCTGTCCCTTTGCGTGTTTCACCCGTTCTGATTCTTGTGGCCGGAACCCCGCGGCAGTCGATCATCGCATGCTGTCGCCGTTGTCTCCCCGCCATGTATTCCTTGAACTACGCCGACCGATGAGCGGCGAATGAGGACATTTTAATGAGCAAGACCAACGCAGACTTGATGGCCCGCCGCACCGCCGCTGTTCCACGCGGCGTCGGCCAGATTCACCCGATCTTTGCCGAGTCGGCGAAGAACGCCACGGTCACCGACGTTGAAGGTCGTGAATTCATCGACTTCGCCGGTGGTATCGCCGTGTTGAACACCGGCCACGTGCACCCGAAAATCATCGCTGCCGTGACCGCACAACTGAACAAGTTGACCCACACCTGCTTCCAGGTTCTGGCCTACGAGCCGTATGTGGAACTGTGCGAAAAAATCAACGCGAAGGTGCCAGGTGATTTCGCCAAGAAAACCCTGCTGGTCACCACCGGTTCCGAAGCGGTGGAAAACGCCGTGAAGATCGCCCGCGCCGCCACGGGCCGTGCCGGTGTGATCGCCTTCACCGGCGCGTACCACGGTCGTACCATGATGACCCTGGGCTTGACCGGCAAAGTCGTGCCGTACTCGGCTGGCATGGGCCTGATGCCCGGCGGCATCTTCCGCGCGCTGTACCCGAACGAACTGCACGGCGTGAGCATCGATGATTCCATCGCCAGCATCGAGCGCATCTTCAAGAACGACGCCGAGCCCCGTGACATCGCCGCCATCATCATCGAGCCGGTACAGGGCGAGGGTGGTTTCTACGTAGCGCCCAAGGCCTTCATGCAGCGCCTGCGCGCCCTGTGCGACCAGCACGGCATCCTGCTGATCGCTGACGAAGTGCAGACCGGTGCCGGCCGTACCGGCACTTTTTTCGCCATGGAACAGATGGGCGTTGCCGCCGACCTGACCACCTTCGCCAAATCCATCGCTGGCGGCTTCCCGTTGGCCGGTGTGTGCGGCAAGGCCGAGTACATGGATGCCATCGCCCCAGGTGGTCTGGGCGGCACTTACGCCGGTAGCCCGATCGCTTGCGCGGCCGCGCTGGCGGTGATGGACGTGTTTGAAGAAGAACACCTGCTGGAGCGCTGCAAGGCTGTGGGCGAGCGTCTGGTCACGGGCCTCAAAGCTATCCAGAAAAAGTACCCGGTCATTGGTGAGGTACGTGCCCTGGGCGCGATGATCGCCGTGGAGCTGTTCGAAAACGGCGACACCCACAAGCCGAACGCCGCGGCAGTGGCCCAGGTGGTGGCCAAGGCACGTGACAAGGGCCTGATCCTGCTGTCCTGCGGTACCTACGGCAACGTTCTGCGGGTGCTGGTGCCGCTGACTTCGCCGGACGAGCAACTGGACAAAGGCCTGGCGATCATCGAAGAGTGTTTCTCCGAGCTCTGATTTGACGAACGCTGACTGTGCACTGATCCACAAAAAAACCCGCTTCGGCGGGTTTTTTCATGTCCGCGGGCATATCCCGCAGGTTTGAGCTGTCTGGAACGGCCTTCATTGTCTAAGGTGCATGTATGGCAAGGGAGCGATGTTGCAATGACTGCTGTGGTTTTACCTGCTGTACCGCGTGTGTTGATCGCCGAGGCCGACCCGGCGTCCCGGGAGATGCTTGAGCAAGTGCTGTCGGGCGTGCGCTGCGATGCCCGAGTGGACACCTGCGGCGAGGGACAACAGGCCCTGGATTTGCTGGCGCATAACGCGTACGACCTGGTCATCGCCGATTGGGAACTGCCGGGTGTCGATGGCCTGACGATCCTGCGTGGCCTTCGCCAACAGCATCGAGCGGCGCCGTTGCCGTTCATTCTGATGAGCCGGCGTAACGACAGCGCCAGTGTGCGCGAGGTCGTTCCACTGGCGCCGACGGCGTATTTGACCAAGCCGTTGAACCGGGAAAGCCTGACCCTGCGTCTGCAAGGGTTGCTGTTGAGTGGCACTGAAGAAACCGCCGGCGATGTGCCGGTCCCCGGCCCGGGGCTGACCCTGATAGCCTTTCTGGAACGACGGCGCGATCTGTCCGAAGGCGCACCGCTGATGACCGATGTGCAGGTGGCGGTCAAGCGCTGCCTCAACCCCACAGGCCTGGACCTGAAACTGCTGGAAGAAGAAATCCGCACCGACCCGCAAATCACCGGGGTGCTGATTGCGGCGGCCAATGGCGCTGCCCAGCATCAGGGCGGCGGTCCGGTGCAGACCGTGGCCCAGGCGCTGCACCAGCTCGGTACCGGGCAAAGCATGAACCTGATCCTCGGCCTGACCCTCAAGCGCTGCGCCCGGCTCACCGTTCCCTGTCTGGCGGACTATGCCAAGCGCTACTGGGAATTGTCCCTGCACACCGCCGAGTACGCCCGGATCCTGGCGCGTTTGCTGGATCTGGAGCCGGAGCGTTGTTACTGCGCGGGGCTGTTGCATCGCCTGGGCGATCTGGCGCTGCTGCGGTGCCTGGAAGAGTGGGCGCAGGCGGGTGGCGAACTGGATGAGCTGGAGGAAGTCGGGAACGCTCTCGATCAATACGGCGCCGGCTTCGGCTCGGCGCTGCGCACTCGCTGGCGCCTGCCGCTGGAGTTGCGTGAGTTGATCGCGGCAGCCTATAGCCTGGGTGGTGGGGTTTATTCCCGCGAGGCGCTGGTGATGAACATGGCGGCGCAGATGGCCCATCTGACCGAGCATGAAGGGCTTGAAGAACTGGCCCAGGGGCGCACGGCGCGGTTGCTGAAGATCGGGTTGCCGGAACTGATGCGGTTGCGCCGCAAGTAGCACCGCCAAACCTGCCCCTGTGGGAGTGAGCTTGCTCGCGATGGCGGCATGACTGTCACCCCATCATTGAATATCACGCCCTCATCGCGAGCGAGCTTGTTCCCACAGGATCCGTGACATGACCGGGTTCAACTGCACTGCGATTGGCGTCAGGCCGCGATGATGCGGTTCTTCCCCTTGCGCTTGGCCTCGTACATGGCCGCGTCGGCGCGGGAGAACAGGCTGTCGAGGGACGGGTCTTCAGGGGTGATGGCGGTCAGGCCCTGGCTGACAGTAATGCCGAAGGTCTGTTCGCCGCAGCGGAACACCAGGCGCTGGATTTCCCGTTGCAACCGCTCGGCCACTTGCAACGCCATGTCGGGGGCGCAGCCCGGGAACACCGCCGCGAACTCTTCGCCACCGATCCGCCCGAACAGGTCGCCGCGCCGGAGCACGGATCGGCCGCTTTCGGCGATCTTCTGCAACACGGTATCGCCTTCCTGGTGGCCGTAGGTGTCGTTGATCACCTTGAAGTCATCGATGTCCAGCAACAGGAACGCCATGGGCGTCCCTTGTAGCCGCGCCTGCTCGAACTCACGGTGGGCGCATTCGAAAAAGTGTCGGCGATTGCTGCTCTGGGTCAGCACATCGGTGGTTGCCAGTCGCTGCAGCTCACTTTCCAACAGCTTCTTTTCGGTGATGTCCTCGGCGATGCCGACCACGATCACCGGTTGCCCAGGCTCGGCCTGGCGGTTGATGAAGCATTTGTCGCTCAGCCAGCGAACCTGGCCGTCGCCGGCGATGATGCGGTATTCACGGTCTTCGACGGCACCCTTGACCAGAACTTCGGCCAGGCTGCGTTCGGCGTACTCCAGGTCGTCGGGGTAGATCGCGTCGCGCCATTCGTTGTAGTCAGCCAGGACCAGGCCGGCGGGGCGGCCGAAGATCCGTTCGTAGGCGGGGCTGACATACAGCACTTGCCGGGTTTCCCAGTTGAACGCCCACAGCACGGCATTGACGCTGACCAGCAGCGAGCTGAACAGTTGCTCACGTTCGCTCAGGCGCGCCACTTCGCCCTGGGCGTGCATCAGCGCCATGAGCGTCTGGGCCGCCTCGGGCCAATGAGGTAGGGAGTAATCCTGTAGGTTCTTGTCGACCATCGGCACAAATCTCAAAGAACGTGCACTGCTGTTGTTTCGCACGCACTTTTCTCCAAATCCCGCCTGGATGGCGAAGTGCTCTTTGAGATAGGGGATTCGGGGCGAAGTTCCTTTTCAGGCGACGAAGGGCGTGGGGATTTAGCGAGTCAGATGCCAAGTGTTGGACCTGTGGCGAGGGAGCTTGCTCCCGCTTGAGCGCGAAGCGCTCACAAGAAAAGAAGGGCTGCTGCGCAGCCCCAGCGGGAGCGAGCTCCCTCGCCACAAAAAAGCCCTCATCCACAGTGGTGCAGTTGCCTGGTCAGGCCGTGGCAGGCCGTAGCGAGTAGGTCTTGAGTTGGTCGGCGAAGTCCCGCAGGGACTGGATGCCGCTGGCCTCGGCTTCGTGGACCCATTCCTTGATGGCCGCGAGCATGTCATGGCCGTTGCTGCTGGTCTTGACCCAGATCTGCTGCAAGGCCAGGCGTTTCTCGTAGATCACCTTCAGTGCCTGGCTGTGTTCGAGCATGTTCTGGATTCGCACGTGGTGACGGTCGTCCAGCAGGCTGGTTTCCCGCGACAGCAGGCGTTTGGCCCGATGGAACTGGTGGCGCACCGAGTGATCGACCTTTTCCAGTTCCTGCTTGACCAGCGGCGCGATGACCAGCCGGCGGTACTGCGCCATGATCTGGAAGCGGTTGTTGAGGATCGCCATGGCCGTGTCCATGTCCAGGTGGCCCTTGCCTTCGACCCGGTGGGCGATCGGCGCAACGCGCTGGACCTTGGCCAGGCGCAGGAAACTGAACACCCGGATCCAGGCCCAGCCCAGGTCGAACTCCCATTTGCGTACCGACAGCTTGGCCGAGTTGGGGTAGGTGTGGTGGTTGTTGTGCAGTTCTTCGCCGCCGATCAGGATGCCCCAGGGCACCAGGTTGGTCGCCGCGTCGCGGCATTCGAAGTTGCGGTAGCCCACGGCATGGCCCAGGCCATTGACCACGCCAGCGGCCCAGACGGGGATCCACATCATCTGGATGGCCCAGATGGTGATGCCGATGGTGCCGAACAGCAACAGGTCGATGATGCCCATGATTGCCACACCCAGCAGCGGGAAGCGGCTGTAGAGGTTGCGCTCGATCCAGTCGTCGGGGCAGTTCTTGCCGTAGATGCGCAGGGTTTCCGGGTTTTCCGCTTCGGCGCGATACAGCTCGGCGCCTTTGCGCAGCACGGTGGACAAGCCCTTGATGACCGGACTGTGAGGGTCATCCTCGGTTTCGCATTTGGCGTGGTGCTTGCGGTGGATGGCGGTCCACTCGCGGGTGTTCTGCGCCGTGGTCAGCCACAGCCAGAAACGGAAGAAATGTTTGAGACCAGCGTTGAGCTCCAGGGAGCGATGTGCCGAATAACGGTGCAGATACACCGTGACGGCAATGATCGTGACGTGGGTCATCAGCAGGGTGACTGCCACCAGTGACCAGGCCGACAAGCCAAGAAAACCTTCGTACCACATAGGCTGTAGGGCCCTCGATAAAGATAGAAACCGCCGTTGCATTATCACCAGCCCCACAGATAAAACCAGTCGGCCTTTCAGATAAGAGTGGCTGAATGTTTCTTCCTCTATAATCCACCTCTTTGTAGGGACATGGATGGCCGAATGCCTGCCTATCAACGCAGTGCCATGCGCGAAGCGCTGCTTTACCTCGTACTGTCAGTCCTCTGGCTGCAGCTTGTTGGTTATTTATTGAGCAGTTTCTTCGATCAATTCGCCGACCGGCAGCGTTGGCTCCTGATCAACGGGTATGCCTGGATACTGTTTAGCGCCGGGCTGATCTTCCTGGCCCGGGCGCGGATCTCGCGGTTTTTCGCCAAAGGCGAGCACGGCGTCGATCGCGAGCGCCTGCGCCAGGCCGCCGCCGTTTTCGATTGCACCCGCGAAGGGGTGTTGGTGACCGACCGCAACGGCTTGATCGTGCATGTGAACCGGGCTTTCATGGCGATCACCGGTTATGCCCGGGACGAAGTGCTGGGCCAGCGCCCGAATCTGTTCAAGTCCGGTCGCCATGGACCGGATTTCTATCGCGACATGTTTGCCGCCCTGGTCAGCCTGGGCGAGTGGAGCGGCGAAATCTGGAATCGGCGTAAAAACGGTGAGATCTACCCGCAATGGCAGACGATCCGCGTCATTCACGATGACAACGGCCAAGTCAGCCATTATGTCGCGGTGTTTTCGGACATCAGCGCCATCAAGGATTCCGAGCACGAACTGGCCTACCTGGCCCATCACGACCCACTGACAGGCTTGCCCAACCGCCTGCTGTTTTCCGACCGCACCGAGCAGGCCCTGGCATCGGCGCAGTTGCACAAGCGTGGCTGTGCCCTGTTGCTGGTGGACCTGGATCACTTCAAGAACATCAACGACAGCCTCGGCCACAACGTCGGCGACGAGTTGCTCAAAGGCGTGGCCGAGCGATTTCGCGGGCTGTTTGCCCCGGGCGTGACCCTGGCCCGACTGGGGGGCGACGAATTTGCGGTGCTGGTGGAAAACTGTTCCCAGCCTGGCCAGGCCGCGGCGCTTGCCCGGCGCATCCTCGACGCCTTGAAAGAACCGCTGCGGTTCGATGAGCACGCGTTGTTCATCAATGCCAGCATCGGCATCAGCCTGTTTCCCAGTGATGCCCTGAACGCTGGGCAACTGTTGCGCAATGCCGATTCGGCGTTGTTCAAGGCCAAGAGTGCCGGCCGCGACGGCTACGCCCTGTATACCGAAGAACTCACCGCCCATGCGCAGCAACGGGTCGAAATTGCTTTCGAACTGCGTCGCGCGCTGCAGCAGCAGGAGTTGCGCGTTCATTACCAGCCAGTACACGACTTGGCGAGCAGCCGTCTGATCGGTGTCGAGGCGCTGGTGCGCTGGGAGCATCCCACGCGGGGTCTGGTGTCGCCGGCCGAGTTCATTCCCATCGCCGAGCGTACCGGCCTGATTGCCCAGGTCGACGCCTGGGTCATGGACCAGGCTTGTCGGCAGATGTGCCGGTGGCAGCAGGCGGGTGTGGCGTTGTCGTTCGTCGCCGTCAACGTCTCGAGTCGGTTGTTTGCCCATCGCGAGTTGTACGAGCAGGTTGCCCAGGTGTTGCACGACACGGGCCTGGATCCGGCTTGCCTGGAACTGGAAGTGACGGAAAGTGCGGTGATGGAAGACCCTGAGGTGGCGCTGGAGCAAATGCACCGCCTGCGGGAGCTGGGCGTGCGCCTGGCCATCGACGATTTCGGCACGGGCTATTCGTCGCTGCTGCGGCTCAAACGCTTGCCGGTGCAGAAGCTCAAGATTGATCAGGGCTTTGTCGCGGGGTTGCCGTGGGATGAGGATGACGCGGCGATCGTCCGGGTGATCATCGCCCTGGCCCATAGCATGGGCATGCAAGTGCACGCCGAGGGCATCGAACAGCGCGAACAAGCGGCCTTTTTGCTTGGACAGGCGTGTGAGCTGGGGCAGGGCTACTGGTTTGGCCGGCCGGTGGCGGCGGCGCAGTTGGATTGGGGGCGGGCGCCGGTTATTGCTTGATCGTCGGTGGTATTGATGGCGGCCAGACAGCTGGCCAGGATTTTGTGATCGGGTACATATCCATTTCTGCGGTAACGGCCACTTAGGGTTCCGCCCTGACGGCGGGTCACTTTTGAAAAGCGCAAAAGTAACCAAAACGCTTCTGCCCCACCACTCGGTGCCTCGCCTAGGCTCGGCATGCCCTCACTCCGGCATTGCTCCGTGGGCCCGCCGCGAAGGGCCATCCATGGCCCCGCGCGGCTATCCCGGCATCCATGCCGGGATGCCCACTCCACAATGCCTGCGTTCGGCCATCGTGGTTAACGGGGCGCCCGAGATCAACGTCCACCGCGAGGCGGCCTAGTAGCCGACCTGGCTCTGGGTGAGACCGCGTTTCCCCTGTGGGAGCGGGCTTGCTCGCGAAGGCGTCGGCTCAGCTTGCATCGATAGCGACTGATCCACCGCCATCGCGAGCAAGCTCGCTCCCACAATGGATTGGCGTTGAACTTGAGATTCGGTTCGACACAGAACCCTGTGGGAGCGGGCTTGCTCGCGATGGCGTCAGCTCAGCTTGCATCAAAGCAAAGTGCTACCCCTTGGCCCCTGGCACCGCCATCTCCTTTGTTTCCAAATGATCCAACGCCCGCTCAACCAACAACTGCACCCCATCGGCCATGCGGTTGATCGCCAGGGCGATGCAGCGGCGTGAGTCGTCCACGTCGTCAGCCAGGTCGGCGGCGATGGTGCTGATGGAGAGCAGGTCTTCGGAGGCGTTGGCGAGCAGGGTTTCGGTGTCGATGTGCGGGGAGACGATGAAGAGTTGGTTTTTGTCGGGTTCGGGCGGTGAGGCGGGCTTGGGTTGAGGTAGTAGTCGAGGGCGCGGGTGGCGGCGTCATCGAGCTTTTTTTCTTCCTGCGCTTGGACGCGGGATTTGTGGCCGCTTTGCGGGGGATTCGGTGACGGCTTGAACATAGTTGTACTCCGAAGTTTTTAGGAGCCAACACCGCCTCGCTTGCACAGTCGAGAGAGGTGGCAGCTATGCATAGGTGTGCAAGACCGGTCGGAGTACCCGGCAGACCCGAAGATCTCCCATACACAGCTGCCATAACAATTCGCGAGCATAAAAAAATGCTCGATGAATAGCCATTCACAATTGTGTCCTCCGCCGGACTTGCACGTCCGTGTCACCGTTTTTTGCGATGACGAACCAAGGTTAGCGGTGCAAAACCAGGGTGCCTAGTTCATGAACAGCCCGGCGTTTTGAGGGAAATATCCGAGGGTTTGGCAGGGAAAAGCCCCCCAATCACCCCTGCCGTAGGACGTCGGCTACTTCCTTTTATTTTGGTTATATAAAAATTCTTAAATAGTCTTTTTAAGAATATCCGGCTTTATCTAGTATTGCTCCCACGCCGCAAGCAGTGCCGCCCACTGCCAGGCATTCATTTAAGGAGCAGCAGCATGAGCGCATCCCTACGTAGCGTTGACGGCCAGGACGAAGCAACCATCTTGCGCGAGATCCAGAGCGCGTTGCGCGACCTGCGCTTTGGGGCAGTGGAAATCACTGTGCACAACGCCCAGGTGGTACAGATCGAACGCAAGGAAAAATTCCGCTTGCAGCAGCCGAGCCATAAACCGTCTTGAAAACCAAAAGATCGCAGCCTTCGGCAGCTCCTACGGGGGGCTAGGTGTAGGCGCTGCCGAAGGCTGCGATCTTTTTCTACAAGCCAAACGAATTTCCAGAAGCCATAAGAACATCAGAATTCCAGGAGCTTTCACCATGTCGTCCATTCGTCGTTATGCCCTGGCCGTCCTGGCCAGTGCTGTTTTTGCAGGTTCCGCCGTCGCCAAGGATTACGAGCTGCTCAACGTGTCCTACGACCCGACGCGCGAGCTTTACCAGGATTACAACGCCGAATTCGTCAATTTCTGGAAGAAAGCGCACCCGGACGACAGCGTCAAGATCCAGCAGTCCCACGGTGGCTCGGGCAAGCAAGGCCGGGCGGTGATCGATGGTCTGCGGGCCGACGTGGTGACCCTGGCCCTGGCCGGCGACATCGATGAAATCGCCAAGCTGGGCAAGTCCCTGCCCGCGGACTGGCAAACACGCCTGCCGGATGCCAGCACGCCTTACACGTCCACCATCGTGTTCCTGGTGCGCAAGGGCAACCCCAAGGGCATCAAGGATTGGGGCGACCTGATCAAGAACGACGTGTCGGTCATCACCCCGAACCCGAAAACCTCCGGCGGTGCGCGCTGGAACTTCCTCGCTGCCTGGGCCTACGGCCTGAAGGCCAACGGGGGTGACGAAGCCAAGGCCAAGGAATACGTGCAGGCGTTGTTCAAGCACGTGCCGATCCTCGACACTGGCGCTCGTGGCTCGACCATTACCTTCGTCAACAACGGTCAGGGCGACGTGTTGCTGGCCTGGGAAAACGAGGCCTTCCTGGCGCTCAAGGAAGACGGTGGCGCCGACAAGTTCGACATCGTCGTGCCGTCGCTGTCGATCCTCGCCGAGCCGCCCGTGGCGGTGGTGGACAAGAACGCCGAGAAAAAGGGCAATGCCGAGATCGCCGAGGCGTACCTCAAGCACCTGTACAGCCCGGCCGGCCAGGAAATCGCTGCGAAAAACTACTATCGCCCGCGTGACAAGGACGTGGCCGCCAAGTACGCCCGGCAATTTCCAAAGGTGGAGCTGGTGACCATCGACAAGGACTTCGGCGGCTGGAAAACTGCCCAACCGAAATTCTTCAACGATGGCGGCGTGTTCGACCAGATCTATCAGGCGCAGTAAGCTGGGTTTTGTCTTAGTGCCTGCCAGTTAAGCCACAAACCTGTGGGAGCGAGCTTGCTCGCGATGGCGTCGGTTCAGTTTGCATTGATGTTGACTGATGCGCCGCTATCGCGAGCAAGCTCGCTCCCACAGTAAACCAAGGACTTCTATGTCGCGTCGCATATCCCCCGTCATACCCGGCTTCGGGCTGACGCTGGGCTACACCCTGGTGTACCTCAGTCTGATTGTGCTCATACCCCTGGCGGCGATGTTCGTGCATGCCGCCCAACTCACCTGGGAACAGTTCTGGGCGATCATCTCGGCACCGCGGGTGCTGGCGGCCTTGAAACTCAGCTTCGGCACCGCGCTGTACGCCGCGATCATCAACGGCGTGATCGGTACGCTGCTGGCCTGGGTGCTGGTGCGCTACACCTTCCCCGGCCGCAAGATCATCGACGCGATGATCGACCTGCCGTTCGCCCTGCCCACCGCCGTGGCTGGTATTGCCTTGACGGCGTTGTACGCGCCGACTGGTCTGGTGGGCCAGTTCGCCACCGACCTGGGCTTCAAGATCGCCTACACCCCGTTGGGCATCACCCTGGCGCTGACCTTCGTGACCTTGCCGTTCGTGGTGCGCACGGTGCAGCCGGTGCTGGCCGATATTCCCCGTGAAGTCGAAGAAGCGGCCGCCTGCCTGGGTGCCAAGCCGTGGCAGGTGTTCCGCCACATCCTCGTGCCGGCGTTGTTGCCGGCCTGGTTGACCGGCTTCGCCCTGGCCTTTGCCCGTGGTGTGGGCGAGTACGGTTCGGTGATTTTCATCGCCGGCAACATGCCGATGAAAACCGAGATCCTGCCGCTGCTGATCATGGTCAAGCTCGACCAATACGACTACACCGGCGCCACCTCCATCGGCGTGCTGATGCTGGTGGTTTCCTTCGTCCTGTTGCTGCTGATCAACCTGCTGCAGCGGCGTATCGAAACCCCATAAGGAGGCGCGAACATGTCCCAATCGTCTATTTCCGCAGCCTCCACCAACGCTGCCCGTCGCGGCAGTGCGACGTCGCGGCGCGTGCTGATCGGCCTCGGCTGGCTGATTTTCGCGCTGTTTTTGCTATTGCCGCTGTTCATCGTGGTGTCCCAGGGGCTGAAGCTCGGGCTGGGGGCGTTCTTCACCGCGATCTTCGAACCTGACGCGCTGTCGGCGTTGAAGCTTACGGTGATCGCCGTGCTGATCTCGGTACCGCTGAACCTGGTGTTCGGCGTCAGTGCCGCGTGGTGCGTGAGCAAGTATTCGTTCCGTGGCAAGAGCATGCTGGTGACGCTGATCGACCTGCCGTTCTCGGTGTCGCCGGTGATCGCGGGCCTGGTCTACGTGCTGATGTTCGGCGCCCAGGGTTTGTTCGGGCCGTGGCTGTCGGATCACGACATCCAGATCGTGTTCGCGCTGCCGGGTATCGTCCTGGCGACCATCTTCGTCACCGTGCCGTTCGTGGCTCGTGAGCTGATCCCGCTGATGCAGGAACAAGGCACCCAGGAAGAAGAAGCCGCGCGCCTGTTGGGCGCCAATGGCTGGCAGATGTTCTGGCATGTCACCGTGCCGAACATCAAGTGGGGCCTGATCTATGGCGTGGTGCTGTGTACCGCCCGGGCCATGGGCGAGTTCGGCGCGGTGTCGGTGGTGTCCGGGCACATTCGCGGGGTGACCAACACCCTGCCACTGCACGTCGAGATCCTCTACAACGAATACAACCACGTGGCCGCGTTCGCTGTGGCGAGCCTGTTGCTGATCCTGGCGCTCTTCATCCTGCTGCTCAAGCAGTGGAGCGAAAACCGAATCAACCGCCTGCGCGCCAGCGCCGCGGAGGAATAAGTCATGTCGATCGAAGTTCGTAACGTCAGCAAGAATTTCAACGCCTTCAGGGCCCTGGACGACATCAGCCTGGACATCCAGAGCGGCGAGCTGGTGGCGCTGCTCGGCCCGTCGGGTTGTGGCAAGACCACGTTGCTGCGGATCATCGCCGGCCTCGAAACCCCGGACCATGGCAACATCGTGTTCCACGGCGAGGATGTGTCCGGCCACGATGTGCGTGATCGCAACGTCGGTTTCGTGTTCCAGCACTACGCTTTGTTCCGCCACATGACGGTGTTCGACAACGTCGCCTTCGGCCTGCGCATGAAGCCCAAGAATCAGCGCCCGAACGAAAGCCAGATCGCGACCAAGGTCCACGAACTGCTGAACATGGTGCAACTGGACTGGCTCGCCGACCGCTACCCCGAGCAGTTGTCCGGCGGCCAGCGTCAGCGTATCGCCCTGGCCCGCGCCTTGGCGGTGGAACCCAAGGTACTGTTGCTGGACGAACCCTTTGGCGCCCTCGACGCCAAGGTCCGCAAGGAACTGCGCCGCTGGCTGGCGCGCCTGCACGAGGATATCAACCTGACCTCGGTGTTCGTGACCCACGACCAGGAAGAAGCCATGGAAGTCGCCGACCGGATCGTAGTGATGAACAAGGGCGTGATCGAGCAGATCGGCTCGCCAGGCGATGTCTACGAAAACCCGGCCAGTGATTTCGTGTACCACTTCCTCGGCGACTCGAATCGCCTGCACTTGGGTGAGGATCGGCATGTGCTGTTCCGCCCTCACGAAGTTTCGCTGTCGCGCTCGGAGCTGGAAGATCACCACGCCGCCGAAGTGCGCGACATCCGCCCGCTGGGCGCGACCACTCGGGTGACGTTGAAGGTGGAAGGCCAGAGCGAGCTGATCGAAGCGGAAGTGGTGAAGGACCATGACAGCCTGGTGGGCCTGGCCAAGGGTGAGACGCTGTTCTTCAAGCCGAAGGTCTGGCAGAAGGTTTCCAACCTTTAAGAGCAAAAAGCATCGCGAGCAAGCTCGCTACCACATGGATTCGGCGGTGGCTGCATCGTTGCGGTCATCCCCAAAACCTTGTGGGAGCGAGCTTGCTCGCGATGGCGACGGCACAGCCTACTTCCTCCGAATCTGAATAATACCGCTCGCCCTTGCTTCAATCGGTTCTACTTTTTCATCTGTTCTTGAATCAAACCCTACCTAGACTCTGACTTGCCAGGAGGCGAGAGAGAGTCCAACGACGGACCGGTGTTATCTCCTGGCGCCCTGATGCCAAGGAGATGAAGTATGAGAATGGAAGTCAGTCGGCACGGCCCGCTGGGCTGTGCATTGCTAAGTGCCTTGCTGGTCCCGGCCGCCAGCGCCGCCCCTTCGTTGTCCCCCCAGATACCCTTCGATGTCACGGTGACCAAACCGGTTTCACTGCCCAGCCTGCAAGCCGATTTCGATGACCTGTCATGGCAGACCTTCATCGCCCTGAACTGGCCAGCGCTGGATAACGGTGATCCGAATACCGGCACGCCCATTGGCAAGCAGGATGGCGCCACGGTGTGGGAAAGCTGGAAGGAGAGTTACCAGATCTTCCGGGCCAAGGGCCAGGCGCCGCTGCCCTGGAATGCGCCAGCAACCCTGCCTGATGCGTGCAAGTCGCTCAAGCCGGGTCGCTTGCTGCAGCAGATGGGCAAGGTTCCCGATGTGCTGGATGAGTTTATCCAACCTTTCGAAAGCGGTCCGTTGGTGGATCAGAACGGCACCTACACACGCAACGAAATCGTGGTCAATCAATCGATGTTCAACGGGATCGTCGACAACGGTCTGTACAGCATTGAAGGCCAGCAGCAGTTTTTCGCCGCCAAGCCGACCAACGCCGTGGCGTTCAGTTGCGGATCCTCCAATACCAAGCAGGTCGGTGCGCTGATGGTGAAGGCTTCGTGGAAAGTCCTGGGTGGCAATGATCGGACGCAGGATTTCCATACGGTCAATGCGCTGGTCTATACGCCGGGAAACAGCGATCCGAACAAAGGGCCGATTGTCGAAGAGTCGTGTAAGTCAGAGCCGGTCGGGCTGGTGGGGTTGCACATCGTTCATAAGACCAACAGTGCCGCGCAATGGGTATGGTCGACTTTTGAACATGTGAACAACGTGCCGGAAAAATCCACGCCCCTTGACCAACGGGTGGGCCCGTATCTGTTCTACAACGCCGCCAGCAAGAGCGAGATCAACCAGCCTCCACCGCGGCCGTGGAACCCGGCAGTGAAAGCGACGCCTTCGCAGATCGTGCGCGAAGTGCCGCTGACCGAGGCCACCAAAAGCCTGAACACGCGTTATCAAGCCCTGTTGCGAACGGTCAATCCGCAGAGCGTCTGGGCCAATTATCAATTGATCAGTACCCAGTGGCCGTCGGCCCCATCGTCGAACTGTCAGATATCGGCCGCCAACCCGCTGGGCAGTCCGGCCCCGTTATTCCTGGCCAATGCCACGCTGGAAACCTACATCCAGGGCACCGTGCCCCAGGCGTCGTCCAGTTGTATGGCGTGTCACGGCAATGCCGCCACCCATGTCACCGAATCTCCGCGTACCAGTTTTGCGGACTTCACCTATTTGCTCGAGCGCGCACAGTCCACCGGCGCGACAAGGAGTCAGCCATGAGCAGTGATCTGGAGAATTTCATTGGCCTTTCATCGGCCCTGACCGGCATTCCCACTGATCGGCTTGCACCGGCGATCGACCAGGTGGGACTGCCGCCGATCTTTCTTGCGTTCATCACGCCGCGAATCACGCCGGAGGTACTCGATGCGTTGCTATCCCAGTTCGCCGCGCAGGCGGCTGAAAAGTCTCATCCCGATCTGATTGCCCACAAAGTGTTGGTGGACATCGGAGTGCAGCCGGTCCTCCCGAAAACCGTGCTGGCCGCGCGTTCAATCATGAAGCTGTGGTTGCTGGGGGTCTGGTACCAACCCTATGACGCGGGGAGTTTCAAGGAGAAAGACCAGACGGTGGTCTCCGATCAGGCCTACATCCAGAGCTGGGCCTGGAAAATTGCCCAGGCCCACCCCATGGGCTACAGCGAGATGTTTTTCGGCTATTGGAACACGACGCCACCGAGCCTCGAGGATTACACCGGGGTGCCCGCTCACTCACAAGGAGCCTCGTCATGAGTACCGAACAAGCAGAGGTGGTCATCGTTGGCGCAGGACTGGCCGGCAGCATCATCGCGTATCAGTTGGGCATGGCCGGCGTGGATGTGTTGGTCCTCGAATCGGGTCCGGAGATCCCGGTCAACCGTGCGCAATACCTGGAGCGCTTCTACACCGCCACCCTGAAAACCCCGGAATCGCCCTACCCTCCGGTATCGACCTTGGACACGCCGCGAGATCCGACCAAGGAAAATGCGCCTCGGGCTACTATCGCCGACTTGATCAAGGGCTGGAACGATCACAACGTCAGCTATCTGGTGCAGAAAGGTCCGCTGCCGTTCAACAGCACCTATGAACGGGTAGGCGGCGGGACGACCTGGCATTGGGTCGGGACGTGCCTGCGCATGGTGCCGAACGATTTTCGCCTGAAGACGAAGTACCACGTCGGGGTCGACTGGCCGATCGGCTACGACGACCTGCAAAGTGCCTATTGCCGGGCCGAGGCGGAAATCGGGGTGTCGGCCAATGTCGCCGACCAGGCCTACCTGGGCATGACTTTCCCCGAGGGCTATTCATTCCCGATGCACAGCATTCCGTTGTCGCTGGTCGATGGCAGTTTTGTCGCGGCGGTGACGGGGCAGGCGTTCGACGGCTTGCCACTGGTGGTCAGCCCGACGCCGGCCGGACGCAACTCCCAGCCCTACGCCGGGCGCCGGGTGTGTGCCGGCAATACCAACTGCACGCCGATCTGCCCGATCCAGGCCAAGTACGACGCTACAGTGACCATGAACAAAGCCCTGGGCACCGGCAAGGTCCGGGTCATGTACCGGACCGTGGCCAGCAAAGTGAACGTGGGTCCGGACAAGAACATCAATGGCATCGAATTCATTCAATATCAACTCGGCGAGGGGCCGAAGACGGGAAATGGGGTGGCTGTCGGACAACGTTACGTGATCGCCGCCCATGCCATCGAAACCCCTAAATTGTTGCTCAACTCCAAGACCCCGGACTGGCCCAACGGTGTGGCCAACAGCAGTGGGCAGGTGGGACGCAGCCTGTCCGACCATCCGATTTACCTGGCGTGGGGGCTGATGCCGGAAGGCAAGTCGGTCTTTCCGTATCGTGGCCCGGTGTCCACGGCGGGCATCGAGAGCTTGCGTGACGGCGACTTTCGCAGCCAGCGAGCGGCGTGGCGCATCGAGATCGGTAACGAGGGTTGGAACTGGCCGGTGGGCGACCCTTACGTCACCGTCGCCGATTTTATCGATGGGGATAACAACAGCCGCACCAACCCATTGCCATCGACACAGAAACCGCCGCTGCCCAGTGAAGTGCTTTACGGTACGGCACTGATTCAAAAACTCAATGACCTGTTCACCCGCCAGTTTCGGATCGGGTTCCTGGTGGAGCAGGTGGAGGACAATCCCGATCACTCCAATTGCTACATCGTGCCTTCGACGGATGGCTACACGGATGGGCTTGGCCTTCTGCGCCCGGAAATCCACTATGACCTCTCCGATTACACCAAGGAAGGTTTCAGGCAGGCGAAAGTGTTGGCCACGAAGATCATTACGGAGCTGCTCGGTGCCGTGGAGCTGACGGTACCCATTGGCCAAGGCAAATTCACCTACAAAGGTGACGAGTACAGTTTCCAGGGCGCGGGGCACCTCATGGGCACCTACCGCATGGGCGATGATCCGGCCAAGTCAGTGGTGGACAAGGACCAGCGCAGTTGGGACCACAAGAACCTGTTCCTGGTGGGCGATGGCGTGTTCCCCAGTACGGGCACCTCGAACCCGAGCCTGACGATTGCGGCCCTGTCGTTTCAGGCTGGGGATACCGTGGCCAATGACCTGAAGGCGGTGACGATGCAAGTCCAATCCAACATCGCCTGGCAGGGCACTGGCGTGCAGGTCAACGGGTTGGTACCGCGCCTGGTCCGCTACGTCAGTGGGCTATGGTGTGCCAGTCCGCAGGGCGGCAATGTCGATGGCAATGGGGGTTCGAGGCACATCGACTACAGCAGCTATGCCTTGCCCGGTGCCGCCGAAGGCGCCTTGATCGGTCGTGTGGGCAACGGTGGCAAGCCGTTCCTGGTGGGTGATCTGGCGCAGGTGCCGGGCGACCAGCAAGGGGAGCTGCAGCTGTGCATCAACGATGACCTGACCGGGCAGCACGGGTCTGGCCTGAAAGATAATACCGGCGCGCTGACGATACGGGTCGAGTTTGGTGCCCTGTAACGCTTGAGCGGTAAGGCCTGACTCCTGTGGGAGCGAGCTTGCTCGCGATAGCGGTGAATCAGTCGACACGGATGTGTCTGGCCGAGCGCAATCGCGAGCAAGCTCGCTCCCACAGAGGGGCATGGTTTTTCACGCCGCCGAACGCTGGTTGCGCAACGCCACCGGCCCGACACGCTCTTCGATGGCCCGCTTCAGTTCGCTGCGAAGCCCCAGCAGGAAGCCCGCTTCCACCACCACGAACAACGGCCCGACAATCAACCCGGTGAGGTCGTCGACGAACGCCGGTTTGCGGCCTTCGTAATAGTGACCGACGAACTGGATCGCCCACCCCACCACAAACATCCCCAGGCCACTGCCCAGCCATACCCATGTACTTTGCCCGGCGAGCACCTGGCCCAGCCATACCGCCAGGCCCAGCAGCACCGTCATCAGCACCCCCAGGCGCAGCTCCAGGCGCAGGTAGAACCAGGCACTGGCCACCGCCGCCAGCAGCGCTGGCGACACCAGCACCGCGCCCATTGGCCAGCCGGGGCGTGACAGCAGCACGGCGACGGCGACGAAGATCAGCGGGATCCCGATGAAATGACTGGCGATGTTGCGCGGATCACGGTGGTACGCGGCATATTGACTGAGATGATCGACGAGGCTTTTCATTGTTGTTCCTCCTGAGGTGATGCCTGCATGATGCCCAGGTTCCACACGATGTTCTGTCAGCTAGCCGACACTTATCCCGGAGTTTCCATGAACGCGCATCCCTGGCACTCGCACCTGATGGCCGGTCACTGGTACAGCCATTTGCCTGCTGAGTTACAGAACAGTCTGCTGGCGATGTCGCGGGTGCGCCGCCTACCGCCGGGCCATGGGCTGTTCAAGCGCGGCGATCCGCCTTGCGGCCTGTATGCTGTGCTGGAAGGCGCGGTACGGGTAGGCGCGGTGAACGAGCAGGGCAAGGAGGCACTGCTGAGTATGATCGAAGCGCCCCACTGGTTCGGTGAAATCTGCCTGTTCGATGGCCAGCCACGGACCCACGATGCGATCGTGGTGGGTCAATGTACGTTGCTGCACGTGCCGCAGGCGCCGTTGCTGGCCTTCCTGCAAGCGCAACCGATCTACTGGCGGCATCTGGCGTTGTTGATGAGTCACAAGCTGCGCCTGACCTTCATCAACCTCGAACAGCTGAGCCTGATGCCCGCCCCGGCCCGCGTGGCCCACCGCCTGCTGATGATCGCCGAAGGCTACGGCGAAATCGAACCGGCGCGCCGGATCTTGCAACTGCCCCAGGAGCAACTGGCATTGATGCTTTCGCTGTCACGCCAGACCACCAACCAGATCCTCAAGGACTTGCAGGCCCAGGGCATTCTCCACCTGAGTTATGGCGAGATCGAAATCCTCGACATCGAGCGGTTGCGCGGGTTGACCACAATCTGAAATCGACCTGACCCCTGTGGGAGCGAGCTTTGTGTTGCCGCAGATATCGCGGTCACGCCGTTCCCAATGTGGGAGCGAGCTTGCTCGCGATAGGGCCAGCCCAGGCGCAACAAGTCCCTAGCGCAACCCATCCCGAAACTGCCCCGGCGTCATCCCGGTCCAGCGCTTGAACGCGCGGCTAAAGCTGCTGGTATCGGCGAAGCCCAGCAGGTAGCTGACTTCGCTCAGTGAGCATTGAGGATCGCGCAGGTGCAGCAGTGCGAGGTTTTCCCGGCACTCATTGAGCAGTGCGTCGAAACGACAGCCCTCGTCGGCCAAGTGCCGTTGCAAGCTGCGCAGGCTCAGATGCATGGTCTGGGCGATGCGTTCGGCGCTGGGTTCGCCTTCGGGCAATTGGGCCTCGATGGCCGCTCGCACCTTGCGCTCCCAGGTCAGCGGCTTGAGCTGCGCGAGGGTACGTTCGAGCACCGTTTCGTTGTGCTCGGCCAGTTCCGGGTTGGCGTCGTCCAGGTGGCTGTCGAAGTCGCTGAGGTTGAACTCCAGGCAATCCTGGGCGGCGCCGAAATGCACCGGCGAGCGAAACACCTTGTGCCATGGGCTGGGGTCCGCCGGTTCCGGGCGGCGCAGGTACACCGCCAGTGGCGCGTAATCACGGCCGAGGCGGTTGCGACAGGTGCGCACGTAAATCGCCGCGAATGCATCGATGGCTTCAAAGGCCGGTGACGGACTGCTCTGGGGCACATCGAGATTGAAGCGGTAGCGGTCTTCGCCGCGGCTCAGTTGCAGGGTCAGCGCATCGCTGACCACCGGGTGATAGCGCACGATCCGCTCGAACACTTCCCGCAGGCTGCCGCTGGCCACCAGGGCGTAACCCAGTGCGTGAAACGTGGTGGGGCTGACGAAGCGCGACACGCGCAGGCCGATGGCCGGGTCGCCGCTGGCCTGCACGGCCAATGCCCACAGGCGCGTGGTGGCCGAGAGTGGATAACGGGCGTTCGGGTCGTCCATCCATTGCGGGTCGAGACCCGCCTCGACGCACAGGGCATGGCTGTCCAGGCCCAATGCATCGAGCTGCTTGCGCAGGGCGCGGGTCCAGCTGGCGAGGGAGGTCGGTTCAGTCATGACGATTGGCGCTTGCGGTCAACAGGTTGGCGTTTACGGCTACCACCCCATGGGACAACGCCCGGCAGGATGAGCACATCTCTAACAGAGGATGTAAGCCATGCACGGCACTTGCGCAAGCCCCGAGCGATTGAATGCACAACAGCGATCCGCCCATATTCGCCAGGTGGTCTTGGCCCGGGGTGAGGAGTTGCGCCAGCGTTATCCGATCCTGCGTCAGCAGGATGCGTTGGGCGCGGGCATCCTGGCGCTGGCCCTGGCTGGGATGATCGGTTCGGCGCTGCTCTACATCAACGGTCACCTGGCCGGGTGGGCGTGCCTGTTGCTCAACGGTTTTTTCGCGTCCCTGACCCACGAGCTGGAACACGACCTGATCCACAGCATGTATTTCCGCAAGCAGCGCCTGCCCCACAACCTGATGATGGGCCTGGTGTGGCTGGCGCGGCCGAGCACAATCAACCCGTGGATCCGCCGCCACCTGCACCTCAACCATCACAAGGTGTCCGGCAGCGAGGCCGACATGGAGGAACGGGCGATCACCAACGGCGAACCCTGGGGGCTGGCGCGGTTGCTGATGGTGGGCGACAACGTGATGTCAGCGTTCATCCGCCTGCTGCGGGCCAAGACATGGGCGCACAAGCGCAGCATCCTCAAGCGTACGCTGAAGGTTTATTTCCCGCTGGCGTTGCTGCACTGGGGGGCCTGGTATGTGTTCCTCGGTTTCCACGGGGCCAACGGTGTCGCCAGTCTGCTGGGCACTTCAATTGACTGGTCGGCCACCACGCTGGCGACGATGCAGGTGATCGACATCGCGGCGGTGGTGATCATCGGGCCGAACGTGTTGCGCACCTTTTGCCTGCATTTCGTCAGTTCGAACATGCACTACTATGGCGACATCGAGCCGGGCAACGTCATCCAGCAAACCCAGGTGCTCAATCCCTGGTGGTTGTGGCCGTTGCAAGCGTTCTGCTTCAACTTCGGCAGCAGTCATGGCATTCATCATTTCGTGGTGAAGGAACCGTTCTACATTCGCCAACTGACGGTGCCGGTGGCGCACAAGGTGATGCGGGAGATGGGCGTGCGGTTCAATGACTTCGGCACGTTCGGGCGGGCGAATCGGTTTGTGCGCCAGGAAGGTGTGGTGCGGGAGGAAGGGGATACGGTTCGGGTTTGAAGTTAACCCATCCGAAGGGCCAGAACAGAACCTGTGGCGAGGGAGCTTGCTCCCGCTGGGCTGCGCAGCAGCCCCAAAAAACGGGCCGCTTCGCGTCCAGCGGGAGCAAGCTCCCTCGCCACGGGGAACGGGTGACGCTTAGAACTGGTAACTCACCGTCGCCGCCACATTGCGCTCTTCGCCCATGTAGCAATAGCTCAGGCTCGCGCACGAGGCGACGTAGCTTTCGTTCGTCAGGTTGTTCGCGTTCAGGCGCACGTCCACGCCCTTCAAGCCGACCTTGCCCAGGTCATACCCCACCGAGGCATCGAACAACGTGTAGGACGGCACCTTCATGGTGTTCTCCGCATCGGCCCAACTATAGCCGACATAGCGCACGCCGCCGCCCAGGCGCAGGCCATCGAGGGCGCCGCTGTCGAACTTGTAGTCCGCCCAGACCGAGGCCATGTGGCGCGGGGCCTGGGTCGGTGAGTTGCCCTTGTTTTCGATGATGTCGGTGGGCGTGCTGAGGGTGCTGACCATCGATTTCGAGTATTCGATGTCGGTGAAGGTGTAGCTGCCCAGCACTTTGAATTGTTCGGTCAACTGCAGGTGCGCTTCCAGCTCCAGGCCCTGGGAGCGCACGGCACCGATGGCGCGGTAGAAGTTGTCCTGGGGCAGTTTGGTCGCCAGGTTTTCCTGGTCGATGCGGAACAGCGAGGCGGTGTACAAATCATCCGTGCCCGGCGGCTGGTACTTCAACCCCAGTTCCCACTGCTTGCCATCGGTCGGCGGCAGCGGGTTGCCGGCGCTGTCGGCATAGGAGTTCGGGTTGAACGACTCGGAGTAGCTGATGTACGGCGCCAGGCCGTTATCGAACAGGTACAGCGCCCCGGCACGGCCAGTGAGCTTGGTGCGTTTGTCGTTGATCTCGGTGCCTTCCGGACGGCCGAACTCAGCGATGCGGTTCTCATCCGAGGTTTGCACCCAGTCCTGGCGCAGGCCGAGGGAGAAGCGCCACTTGTCCATTTCGATCAGGTCTTGCAGGTAGACGCCGGTCTGCTCCAGGCGCCGCAGGTAGCTGGTGGGGCTGAAGTAGCTGATGGCCGAGTTGCCGTAGACCGGGTCGAAGGCGTTGATCGGCGCCAGGCTGCCGCTGGTCCAGTCGACCACGGTTTTGCGCCGCTGATAGTCGGCGCCCATCAGTACGGTGTGCTGGGTGGCGCCAGTGAAGAATTCGGCTTGCAGCATGTTATCGACAATGAAGGAATGGAGCTTTTCTTCGGCACCGGTGTAGTAGCGGTTCAGCTCGTTGCTGGTGGGCGTGGTCCAGTCGTAGGCATAGACCTGATCGTTGGTGACCTTGGAGTCCAGGTAACGGAAGTTCTGCCGGGCGGTGAAGACATCGTTGAAACGATGTTCGAATTGGTAGCCGAACGACTGTTGGTCACGCTCATAGCGGTCGATACCGGGTTCGCCTTCGAAGAAGTGCTCGGAAATCCGCTGGCCGTTGCGCTGATGCAAGGTGCCGTTGGCCGGCATGCCTCCGTGGTAGCCGCCGTCGGGGTCATGCTGCAGGTAGGTTTGCAGGGTCAGCGAGGTGTCCTCGCTGAAGTCGATGTTCACCGTGGGGGCGAGGGCGAAGCGTTTTTCCTTGTTGTGGTCGAACTGGGTGTCGGAGCTGTCCGCCAGGCCGATCAGGCGATAGGTGACGCGTTTTTCGTCATCCACCGGGCCGCTGAAGTCGAAGCCCATGCCGCGTTGGCCTTGGGTGCCGACCGTGGCCTGGATCTGGTGATAGGCCTCGTACAGCGGCTTCTTGCTGGTCAGCGCCACCAGGCCGCCCGGCGAACTGCGGCCGTAGAGCACCGAGGACGGGCCCTTGAGAATGTCGACTCGCTCCAGGAAGTACGGATCGACCTGCATGGAGCTGTAGGTGCCGCTGTCACCCATGGACTTGAGGCCGTCGAGGTAGATGTTATCCACCGAGCCGTCGTTGAAGCCGCGCATCGCCACATAGTCGTAGCGGTGGGTGGCGCCGTAGGGGTTGGTCAGCACGCCGGGGGTGTAGCGCATGGCCTGGGACACGGTTTGCGCGCCCTGGTCGTCCATTTGTTCGCGGGTGACCACCGACACGCTCTGGGAGGTTTCCCGCAGGGCGGTACTGGTCTTGGTGGCGACCTGGCTGTGGGTCGCGTTGTAGCCTTCCATGCTGCCCAACGCGTTACCCAGGGAGAAGCCCTTGATGTCGGTGCTCGGCAATTCCAGTGTGCTGCCAGCCGTCTCGGTCTGCAGCACGTAACTGCTGCCATCCTGGCTGACGGCAACCAATCCTGAGCCGCTGAGCAACTGCCTCAGAGCCTGGTCGGGCGAATACTCGCCCTTGAGCCCCGGGGACTGGACGCCGCCGGTTTGCGCCGGGGTGCTTGCCAGGGTGATCCCGGCCTGGCGGGCGAACTGGTTCAGCACATCGCTCAATGGGCCCGGGGCTATGTTGTAGCTCTGATGGCTGGCGGTCACGCCGTTTTGTGCGGCCAACGTGAGCATCGGCACGACGCTGACGCCCAGTGCCGTGGAGAACAGCGCGGCATGAATCGCCTGGCGCAACAGGCGCGGTTGCGAAGAGAAGCCGAAGGGGTTCTTGAGAAGTACGCGCTCAGTCATTGTAGGTTCCGTAGGAGTCGCTGAAGGCAGATAAGGGTTGCTTACTGTCCTAGCCGGACGCCGGCCTGAAACCCGCCAAAAAAAATCAAGCCAGGCGTTCCACCGTGATCCACCAACGGGTTCGATAGCGCAACTGTACCGGGAGCGTGCGGGGCAGGACGGCCAGCAATTTGTCGGTGTCCTCCAAGCGGAACACCCCCGACAGGCGCAGGTCGGCGATCGACGGCGCGCAGTGCAGATAGCCCGGGCGGTAGCGTCCTACTTCATTGAGGAAGTCTTCCAGGCGCATGTTGCGCGTGATGATCAAGCCGTCGGCCCAGGCGCCTGCGTCCATGTCCAGCGGCGGTGCCAGGGCCGCTGTCGATGCAGTGACCAGATAGCTTTGTCCGGCCTCGACCTGGATGGGCGGGCCATCGCTGCTGGGGTGCGAACGGATGACGACGTGTCCGCTGGTGACGCTCAAGCGTGTGCAATCGCTGTCCTGGCGCACGACGAAGCGCCCCTCCAGCCCTTCGAACAGGCCATGCCTGCTTTTCACCAGCAGCGGCCGCCCCGGGTCGCGGCCACAGGTGACCATGATTTCGCCGCGGGCCAGGGTAATCAGGCGCTGCCGGGCGCTGAAGTCCAGGTCGGCGGCGCTGTGCGTATTGAGCTCAAGCCGCGTGCCGTCCGGCAACTGGAAACCTCGGCGTTCACCGGTGGCGGTGGCGAAGTCAGCGCTCCACGCTTGCCAGCCCAGGTCCTTGCCCAGCCAAGCCGCGCCGCTCATCACGGCGATGCCCGACAGAAACTTTAGAGCCTGGCGACGACTGAGGCGCTGGGCACTGTTTTCCAGGGTGTCCAGGGCGATATGGGCACCGGGCACCGCCCGCAGGTTCGAGGTCAATTCGCTGTGCAGCGATTGCACCCGTTGCCAGGCCAGTTCGTGTTCAGGGTGGGCGGCGCGCCAGGTGTCGCACTCTTGGCGCAGGGTCGGGTGAGCGGTGTGATTGCGCAGGCGCAACAGCCAGTTGATCGCCTGCCTGACCACCTGTTGCGACGGGCCGTTGCGGCGGCTCTGCAAGTGTTCCGCCAGCTCAGCTTTCATAGCGCAACACATAGCAGTGGTACAGCGCATCGGCGACGTAGCGCTCCACCGAGCGCAACGAGATGCCCATCTGTTCGGCGATCTGCTTGTACGTCAGGCCTTCGCACTGGGCCAACAGAAAAGCCCTGCGCACTTTCGGCTTGAGACCTTCGAGCATCCTGGCAATGGCTTCGAGCAGTTCCAGGATCAAGGCCTGGGCTTCAGCGCCTGGGGTTTCGGTTTCGGGCAGGTGAGCGATGGTTTCCAGGTAGGCGCGTTCGATTTCCGCTCGCCGCCAATGGTCGATCACTAGGCCTTGGGCGATGGTGCGCAAAAAGGCGCGTGGGGTCCGAAGCTCCAGGCGTTCGCTACGCTGCAACAGGCGCACGAAGGTGTCCTGGCCCAGGTCCGCCGCGTCGGCGGCATTGCCCAGCCGGGTGCGCAGCCACGTATTGAGCCAGCCGTGATGCCGGCTGTAGAGCGCCTGTACTGCAAACTCGGGAGATGACATGGACGCGACGGCCTGGATGTTACAAATGATAATAGGTCGCATTGTCATCATCGCCCGGCGAATTTGCAACCACCGTTCGCCTGCCTTGTCCTCCCGTCGTCTATTTCTTCGAATCCCTAATTATTTGTACAGGCTTGCCGACAGACTGATATGCGTGCACCAAAGTGGAGCGGATTGACAACCGCCCGCGCTGTATATGGAACGTTGCAATCTGGAATGCACCCCCACTCCTTGCATAAGAAGCCCCATAGATGAATCTAAAGTTCAGCCACAAAATCCTTCTCGCCGCCTCTGGTGTGGTGGTTCTGGCTTTTGCCCTGTTCACGCTCTACAACGATTATTTGCAGCGCAACACCATTGGCCGCAGCCTTGAATCGTCCATCGAGCAATCCGGCGACCTGACGGCCAGCAGCATTCAGAACTGGATGAGTGGCCGGATACTGGTGTTGGAAAACCTGGCGCAAAACATCGCGCATCAGGGGGCGACTGCCGATTTGCCGGGGTTGGTCGACCAACCGGCGCTGACGTCGAACTTCCAGTTCACTTATGTGGGCCAGGCCAATGGTGTGTTTACCCAACGGCCTGACGCGAAAATGCCTGACGGCTACGACCCGCGTCAGCGCCCTTGGTACAAACAGGCGGTGACCGCCGATAAAACCATGCTGACCCCGCCTTATCTGGCGGCGGTGGGTGGCCTGGTGGTGACCGTTGCCCTGCCGGTGAAGCACAACGGCGAACTGCTCGGTGTGGTGGGCGGCGACTTGAGCCTGGAAACCCTGGTGAAAATCATCAACTCCGTGGACTTCGGTGGTATCGGCCATGCGTTCCTGGTGAGCGGCGACGGTCAGGTGATCGTCAGCCCGGACAAAGACCAGGTGATGAAGAACCTCAAGGACATCTACCCCGGCACCCCGGTGCGCATTGGCAAGGGTATCCAGGAGGTTGAGCTGAATGGGAAGGACCGCATTCTTTCGTTCACCCCGGTGGCGGGCCTGCCGAATGCTGAGTGGTACATCGGTCTGTCGATCGACAAGGCCAAGGCCTACGCACCGTTGAGCCAGTTCCGTACGTCGGCGTTGATTGCGATGTTCGTCGCGGTGGCGGCCATTGCGTTGCTGCTGAGCATGCTGATCCAGGTATTGATGCGCCCGTTGACCACCATGGGGCGCGCCATGCAGGACATAGCCCAGGGCGAGGGCGATCTGACCCGGCGCCTGGTGGTGCAGGGCAAAGATGAGTTCGCGGTGCTGGGTGGTTCGTTCAACCAGTTCGTGGAGCGGATTCATGCGTCGATCTCGGAAGTGTCTTCCGCTACCCGCCAGGTGCATGACCTGTCGCAGCGGGTGATGACCTCGTCCAACGCTTCGCTCGTCGGCTCGGATGAACAGAGTGCCCGCACCAACAGCGTGGCTGCGGCCATCAACCAGTTGGGCGCCGCGACCCAGGAAATCGCCCGTAATGCCGCCGATGCCTCGCAGCATGCCAGCGGTGCCAGCGAACAGGCCGATGACGGTCGCCAGGTGGTGGAAAAAACCATCCAGGCCATGACCGAGCTGTCGCAGAAGATCAGCCTCTCGTGCACCCAGATCGAAACCCTGAACGCCAGCACCGACAACATCGGGCACATCCTGGACGTGATCAAGGGCATCTCCCAGCAAACCAACCTGCTGGCCCTGAACGCTGCCATCGAAGCGGCCCGTGCTGGCGAAGCCGGGCGCGGTTTTGCGGTGGTGGCCGATGAAGTGCGCAACCTGGCGCACCGTACCCAGGAGTCGGCGGAAGAAATCCACAAGATGATCACCTCGCTGCAAGTCGGCTCCCGTGAAGCGGTAACCACGATGAACGCCAGTCAGACCTCCAGCGAAGAAAGCGTGGAAGTGGCCAACCAGGCCGGCCTGCGGTTAATCAGCGTGACGCAGCGCATTGGTGAAATCGACGGCATGAACCAGTCGGTGGCCGCCGCGACCGAAGAACAGACCGCCGTGGTCGAAACCCTCAACATGGACGTCAGCCACATCAACCTGCTGAACCAGCAAAGCGTGGCCAACCTCAATGAAACCCTGAAGGATTGCGATGCCTTGTCCCAACAGGCCAATCGACTGAAGCAACTGGTGGACAGCTTCAAGATCTGACCTCAGTCGCAAGCCGAGCCACCGCCATCGCGAGCAAGCTCGCTCCCACAGGGGATTGGCGGTGAGCCTGGATCTTGGGGTCACGCCAACTCAATGTGGGAGCGAGCTTGCTCGCGATGACGTCGGTACAGCCACCATCATCGCCATCAGACCCACCGCCTTCGCGAGCAAGCCCGCTCCCACTAGGGACTGGTGCTTACTTGAACATCTCCTGCACATTTCCCATCGCCGCATCGGCGAAGCCTTGGAGGAAATCTCTGAAGCCTGACGGGGTGTGGGCGTCGGTGTGGTCGGCGATGATGGTCCAGGTGGCGCGGCAGCGGTTGCCCGCCAGGGGTTCGACGCGCATGGCCGCCCATAGGTTGTCGATGCCCAGGGTGTTGTAGATCAGCGTCCAGCTCATGTGCATGGCCTGGTCGTCACGGCTGTTGAGTTGTTCCACCACCAGGTTCTGACCATCGCGGAAGAATTTCTTGCGCAGGGACCTCACGCCCTCGCCGGTCATTTCGATGTGTTCCAGGGCCGGGATGAAACGGTTGAATCCGCCAAAATCACCCACCACGTCCCAGACGCGCGCCGCGTCGGCCGTGACCTCCACCGAGGTTTCGACCTGGCAGGCGTGGGGGTTTTTGATCAGGGTGTCGGGTTGAAATGCAGTCATGGTCTTGCTCCTTGCTTTGGGTTGAGGGTGTTTCAAATGAAGTCGATGGCCTTGAGGTAGTCGGCGCCGCGACGTAGCAGGGCCGGCGACTTTTCCGGGTAGCTGGCGCCCATCTGCCGCACGCCGGCACGGGCGTTGTCGTGGCTGATCAGCGAGATGTCGCCGATGTCTTCCTCGAAGCCGTTGAGGTAGAAACCCAGCACGCCAAACAACGCATTGTCGGCATCGACCCGCGCCAGTTGCCGTTGCCACTCGGCGACGCTCACCAGCGAAAATTCCCGGCCGCTGTCGCGGAACGACGCGACGTAAGCGTCCCAGCTCAAAGGCTGCGGGTTGTGCAGGTTGAACACCGCTTGGGTGGGCTGGTAGCGGCTGGCGTGGAAGGCAATGAAGCGGGCCAGGAAGTCCACTGGCATCAGGTCGAAATTGAGTGACAGGTCTGGCACCTGGCCGAGCTGGATCGAGCCCTTGAGCATCAACATCAAGCGATTCTTGTGGGGCTGACAGACCCCGGTCAGGCTGTTGAAGCTGATGTTGCCGGGGCGGAACAGATTGACCCACACCCCGCGGTCACGGGCCCGTTGCAGGATCCGTTCGCCGACCCATTTGGACAGGTTGTAGCCGTTCTTGATGTAGATCGGCGGCGTCTCGGCGGCAGGCTGTTCCAGCACCTGGCCATTGGCGTCCAGGGCACTGGAGGCGGACAGCGTGGAGACGAAATTGAAGATTTTCTTGCTGCGCCCTTCACACAGGCGCAGGCATTCGAAAATCGGCTCGACGTTGTCCCGTGCCAACGACGCGTAGTCGAGTACATGGTTGACGTGGGCCGCGTTGTGCACCAGCGCGCCGAACGTGCTGTCGATGCGGGCATAGACGTCGTCCGGCAAACCCAATTGCGGTTGGGTGATGTCGGCGGCGTACACGCTGACGCGATCGAGGTCCAGATGGGTCAGGTGATTGTCCCGCAGGGCCTGGGAGAAACGTTCGGCCGCGCTGTGTTCGGCGCTCGCGCGCACCAGGCACGCGACTTCGGTGGCGCCCCAGGCCAGCAGCGCTTCGACGATGTGCACGCCGAGAAAGCTGTTGGCACCGGTCACCACCACCTTGTGCACATCGCCGCATTGGCTGATGGGCAGAGGATCGAGGTGGAGCTCGGCCTCGGCATCGATGAAAGCTTGGGGGCTGAGGATCGATGCGCTGCTGTGTTCCGGGTCGTCCAGCAGCTTCGCCAAGGTCATCAGTGTCGGCGCTTCGATGAAGCGGTTGATCGACAGACTGCGGCCGAATACCTGACGGATGCTCAGCAGCAGTCGCGACAGCAGGATCGAGTGCCCGCCCAGGTTGAAGAAGCTCTCGTCGGTGGCAATGTCCTCGATTGGCAATTCAAGCAGCTCGGCCCACAGTTGCTGCAGTTGTGTTTCCAGGGCGTTCTGCGGCTGGCGCCGTTGGCCGTCGGCGTGCACCTGCACCGCCATGGCGAGCAATGCCCGGCGATCGACCTTGCCGTTGCTGGTGTAGGGCAGGCTGGGCAATTCGACGTAGGCCGCCGGGTGCATGTAGCTGGGCAAACTGTTCTGCACATGCTCGCGCAGCGCCTGGAGGGCCGCGCCGGGGTGTGCTTGTTCGGGGTGAACCAGGAACGCCAGGATCCGCCGCTTTTCATCGACCCCCACCGCCACCTGGCGAAACAGCTGGCTGTCGCGCAGGCAGTGTTCGATTTCCTCGGGCTCGACCCGAAAACCGCGGATCTTCACTTGGTTATCACGGCGGCCACACAGTTCGATGCCGTTGTCGGTCCACTGGCCGATATCGCCGGTGCGATAGACCCGCAGCGCTTGCCCGGTGGGCAGCGTCAGGTCGAGGTAACGCGTCGCGGTCAGCGCAGGATCGTTCAGATAGCCGAGACCGACGCCCGGGCCGGCGATGTACAACTCGCCGGGGACACCTTGGGGAACCGGTTGCAATTGTTCGTCCAGGATCAGGACCCGGCCATTGGCGATGGGCACGCCGAGGTTGCGGTTGTTGTCGCCGACACCGAACTGGCGTGTGGTCGCCAGCACCGTGGTTTCGGTCGGGCCGTAGATGTTGTGGAACTGGCATTGTGGCGCGAGCTGCTCGATCACGAACGGCTCGCAGACATCGCCCCCGGTGATCAGGTGCGTCAGGCCCAGCGGCATGTCCAGGGGCATGTCCAGGGGCATGACGCTCAGCAGCGCAGGCGGCAAAAAGGCATGGCTGACGTGCTGCTGGTGAATCAACGCGACCAATTGCTGCGGGTCGCGGCGCTGGTCTTCGCTGGGCACCACCAGCAGGGCGCCGTGGATGAAGGTCGGCAGGATATCCAGCAGCGACGCGTCAAAGTTGATGGTGGAAAACTGCAACGCCCGGCTGTCGCGCCGCAACCCGACGTAATCGCTGTACCAGGCACAGAAATGGCTGAGATTGCGGTGGCTGAGCAACACACCTTTGGGCTGGCCGGTGGTGCCAGAGGTGTAGATCGCCACGGCCGGCTCGTCGATGTTCACCACGCGCCGGATCAGCGAGGCCGGGATGCCGGGCTTGGGCGCTGGCAGTTGATGGACATTCAGCGTTGGCAGCGAGAGGTCGCCGAGGTCGCTGTTGCCGTCGTGCAGCAGCAGGTCCGCCTGGGCATTGTCCAGGACAAAGCGTCGACGTTGCGCCGGGTGTTGCGGGTCCAGCGGCAGGTACACCGCGCCGCAACCCAGCACCGCGAGGATCGCTGCGTATAGGTGTGCGGACTTGGGCAGGCACACGCCGATCACCAACGGGCGGTCGGTCGCCGGGCCTAGGCGGGCGAGCATGGCCTGTTGCAACCCCAGCGCCAGGCGGCGCAAGGATTTGTAGTCGATGAAATGCCCATCGACCCACAAGGCTGGTTGCGTGGCGTCATCGAGCAGGCGCTGTTCGATGCTGTGCATCACCGGCACGTCGGCGGCGGCCAACAGCCAGGGCACTGCCGGCCGATTGAGGCCGTGCTCGAAGGCCAGCGGCTCCAGCGCATCGAGCCCGAGCAGGGGCGGGTCGACAGCGTCAGCGTGCACCGTTGGCCAGTGATCGAAACAGGTTTCGTCCCGGGATAACTGGCTGACCAGCCGTGCGCCGGTCTCGACCAGCGTCGCCAGCGTACGCAGGCGCAAGGACTGGCCATTGCCATCGTGTTGCGGCGCGATCGCTTCCTGGCACAACAGCCGCTGCGCACTGTCGCGAAAAACCAGCACCGGTTGCGGCAATGCTTCACCGGGCAGCGTGCACAGCGCCACGCGGACCTGGAGGCATGAACGGGCTTCAATGGCTCGCGGTGTCGTCCCGTCGTCGATCAACAGGTCGACCGCGTCGTGGTCGGCTGGCGAGTGCCGAACCACTGCGTGGCCGTGCAGCTCCAGTTCCCGGGCCAGTTCGGTCATGGCCTGGCTGGTGCCAGGCACTGCAATGTCGAGGCGTCTCATCGAAAGGTCCTCATGGGGTCAGGTAATCGGCAAGGGCGTCGCGTACGCAGGGGGACGCGAGCATCGAGCTGCCGCGGAAAAAGCGCGTGATGTTGCCCACCAACGGGTGAAAACGATTGATGGGGTACGCCAGCGCACTGGCGTCTTCACGCAGCGACTGGCGTACCGATTCGTCGACGGGCAGGTGTGCGATCAGCTCGAAGTCGAATGCTTGTTGCAGGTCGCTCGCCAGGTACTGGGCGATGAAACCGGGCATCAAGCGCGCGATCGCCGCGCGATCCTCTTCGGGCGCGGTGCGCCAGTAGATCTGCACCAGTCGCGTCCAGAAACCGGAGTGCCGGCCCTCGTCGAGCAAGTGATCGGCCATCAACCCCTTGATCGAGGCCTTGACCGAATCGTCCCGGGCGAAGGCGGCCACCTCGTTGGTCACGGTGTTCTCGGCAATGGCGATGCAGATCAGCTCCACGGCGCTGAGCAAATGCTCCGGCGCTCGGGCCAGGGTCGCCGGTATGGCGCGGCTGAGTTCAATCTGCCCAGGCAATGGGATGGGCTCGATGCCGGTCATGTCGATGGTCTGCTGCATGAAGTCCATCGCCACCAGCGCGTGGTAATCCTCGTCCACCACCACGGTCATCGCGTCGTAGCGGCAGGCGAACGGGAATTCGATGCCGAAGCGGTTCTTGGCGATGCGCCGGGCGGTGTGGTCCACCAGTTCGGTCTCGAAAATCACCACGTCGTTGATGAACTTGTAGAGGCTCTGCACCAGCACAAAGTCCCGCAGTTGCGCACAGTGGCTGAGGAAGGTCTGGCTGTGCACCAGCGGTTGGCGGCTCATGGGGAAGATCAGCTTGTCGTCGTCTTCGACCCGGCGCCGTGGTCGAGTACGGATCGTGGCGCGGCTTTCCCAGGCATCGGCGAAGGATTGGTAGGGGATGGCGTTCATGGCATCACCTGCGCAACCGGTTGGGTCATGCTCTGGCGCAGGCCGTCCCACAAGGCCGCGCGGCTGTGGACGGCGGCGAGCGCGGCGGCCAGCACTTCGGTTTCCCGCTGCGGGTCGCCATCGATCAGCCGTGCCAACAGTTTTTCCGCTGCCGGCCCGTGGTCTTCGGAATCGACTTCGATGTGCCGTTGCAGGTAGTAACGAAAGGTCGGTGCCTGATCCAGGCCAATGCCCCAGGCGTCCAACATTCGCTGGAACATCTGCGGGATGACACTCTCGCGACCATGCACGAAGGCGGCGGCCACGCTGTGGGCCGGGGCGTGCAGGGCGGTGTGCAAGGTCTGGCGGACGAACCGCGCCGCCGCCGGCTCGACCTCGACACTGTCCAGCGCGGTCTCGGGGCTGACGCCTTCCTGCTGCAAGGTGATGAACTGCTCGATGGCGCGGGTATCGGCGCCGATTTCCCGCATGGCGTCCAGGTACAGTTCGAAATGGCTGCAATAGCCGGCGCCGGGGCGGTCATCCGACTCTTCCCCCAGCACGATCTCATTGATCAAGCGGGCCGCGTGGGGGTCGGCCGGCGGCAGCCAGGGCAGGCGGACACAGGTGAGCTCGCGTTGCAGGCGCTTGGTCAGCGACATGAAGTCCCAGACGGCAAAGACATGGCTTTCCATAAAACGGCGTAACAGATCGATTGATGTAATCTCGGAAAAAACCGGATGTTGGCCAAGTTCGTGTTTTTTGAGAGATAGTTGTTCTTTGGATGGCTGCATTGGAACGTCCTCATCAATGATGTTTTGTTCGGGGGCGGCTCGTTAGTTAGTGAAGGCGAGCGGGTGCCTGAACCGAAATCCATGAATTGCCAAAGTGGCTTGAGCATTCTCTTTAGATCGTGCTTTCGGCTTGCGATGCCCTTGTTTGCTTGGGTTTTAGCAAGTCTGAACGGCCGACAGTAACGCGGCGAATAAAAAACTAATACACGGAACAAGTAAGCGGCAAGTACTTTTTTAATTATTTAAAGTTGAAGTTTTATTGGGCGCGAAGAAGGGTTTTAAAACTTTTAATATAAGTTTTATTGGGGCGAAGAAGCTCCTTCCGATTTAGCGGTATCAGAATCGAATAGTTCGAGTGAATGCCTCACTCGGAGCACTTCAGGGATCGGGGAGTAAGGAAGTTTTATGTTATGGGCAGGACGTCGGTCGGACATCCGATCATCCCGCCGGTTGGACGACGCTCCTTGCGTATTGGCTTCGATTCGCCTGGCCTCAGCCAGGCGTTGACTTCTTCAGGTCTGTTTTGAATCGACAAGCGCAAGAGTGAGCCCAAATCGATGGCAGTGCCATTGAACTGATGGGGCGACGAGACGCGGCCACGGCCAGGCCGCGCCGCGCTGGCGACAAGTGAGTCGGAAGGATATGTAAGAAATTTTTACGCCGGATGGAGCGCCGACGTGGGATCACAGCTTCGGCGGCTGTTCCAAGTACCGGCGCATGGTGACAGAGGCTTTTTCCAGATGCAGTTCCAGCAGTGCGATCGCTTTATCGATGTCTTTGGCCCGCGCGGCCTCGAGCAGCGCGCGATGATCGTCCTGGCTCAACTTGCCCAGGCCCATGGACGACAGATGAAAGCGCAGGAAGCGCTCCTCTTCATTGAGCTCGCGCTCGATCAGGTCCAGCAATTTGCCGTTGGGTGCCTTGTGATAAAGCGACATGTGGAACAGCCGGTTGAGCTTGCCGATCTCGGCGTGGTTGGTTTCCGTTTCCAGCTGTTCGATGTACTGGTAGGCCAGTGCCAGGTCGCTGTCATCGAGCAAGGGAATGGACAGGCGCAAGGCGAAAGACTCCAGGACCGAACGCAGGGCATAGGTTTCTACTGCATTGTTGGTGATCAACGGTGCCACGACGGCACCTTTGTGCTGAACCACATTGAGCAGCGACTGCGCTTCGAGCTGGCGCAACGCCTCGCGCACCGGCATGCGACTCACGCCGAACAGGTCGGCCAGTTCCTGCTGGCGCAGGGCGGTACCGCAAGGCAAGCGTCCATCGAGGATGGCCTCGCGCAGAGACCCTTCGATGATCGAGCGTGCCTGGTCAGCGGGAATGGGACCGTTGATCTGGATAGTGCTAAGCGGCTTGGGCTTCTGTGTCACGACAACGCACCCTGATTGGTAGTAGAAATTGGATCCAGGCTCACGTTAGTTACAGGTTGGCGAGACGTCAAAGTCTCTCGACCGGAGGTTCCTGAACTAAAGTTTAGTCTGCCTGCGGTGATTGCACCTTGCCATTGTCTTTTGGTGGGCCAGGCGTCACCATCCAACGAATTTCCAACGACCCTTTTCGGACGTATTTCCCTTGGCTGCACCGTTCCCTGTCCTCAGGTCCTTGCGCTGGCTGTGTTCGGCATTGTTGCTGGCCGGCCTGATGCTGGGCGGCCTGCGGGCCGACTGGGACTTTGCGCAGATCAGCCGGCGGGCGCAAGCGTTATATGGCCCGCTGGGCGAAGGGCAGCAACGGATCGACGCGTGGCAGCAATTGCTGGCGACCCAGAAACAGATCCCGGAACTGGAACAGCTCAAGGTGGTGAACCTGTTTTTCAACAAACAGGTGCGCTACGTGGAAGACATCGACCTGTGGCGTGAAGTCGATTATTGGGAAACGCCGATCCAGGCCCTGTGGAAAGGCGCCGGCGACTGTGAAGACTACGCCATCGCCAAGTATTTCAGCCTGCGCCATCTCGGGGTGTCCAGTGACAAGCTGCGCATCACCTACGTCAAGGCCTTGCGGCAGAACCGTGCCCACATGGTGCTCACCTATTACGCCACGCCCGAGGCGATGCCGCTGGTGCTCGACAGCCTGATCGACGGGATCCTGCCGGCCAGCCAGCGAACCGACTTGCTCCCGGTCTACTCTTTCAATGCCGAAGGGCTGTGGCTGCCGGGCGCCAAGGGCAATAAGAAAGTGGGTGACACCAAGCGCCTGTCCCGGTGGCAGGATGTATTGAAAAAAATGCAGGCCGAAGGTTTTCCGGTCGAGACGACTAACTAGGAGCGCGCGCTCAGATGTCCTTGTTCAAACAGCTGTTGATCGCTATCTGTCTGTTCCTGGTGGTTGCCTTCAGTGGCAGCTTCATGGTCAGCCTGGAGAGCTCACGGGCCCAGTACGTCAACCAATTGCGCTCCCACGCCCAGGACGCGGCCACGGCGCTGGCGCTGTCGTTGACGCCGAACATCGACGACCCGGCGATGGTGGAGTTGATGGTCAGCTCGATCTTCGACAGCGGCTACTACGCGACCATCCGCGTGGTCGACGTGGCCACCGACAAGACCCTGGTCGAGCGCACCGGCACGCCGGACGCTGGCAGCGTGCCGCAATGGTTCGTCAAGCTGATCGGCCTGGAACCGGCCGGTGGCGACGCCATCGTCAGTCGCGGCTGGGAGCAGGCGGCGCGGGTCGAAGTGATCAGCCACCCAATGTTCGCCCTTGCCAAGCTGTGGCAGAGCGCGTTGGGCAGCCTGGGCTGGCTGTTGCTGTGTGGCGCCGTGAGCGCGGTGCTGGGGGCCTTGCTGCTGCGTCGCCAACTCAAGCCGCTGGACTACATGGTGCATCAGTCCCATGCCATCGCCCGACGTGAGTTCCTGAGCCTGCCAGAACTGCCGCGCACGCCTGAACTGCGGCGTGTGGTGCAGGCGATGAACCAGATGGTCGAGAAGCTCAAGGCGCTGTTCCAGGAGCAGGCCGAGCGCAGTGAGAAACTGCGGGTCGAGTCCTACCAGGACACCCTCACGGGCCTGGCCAATCGGCGCTATTTCGAAATGCAGCTCAACGCCCGGGTGAGCAACCCGGAGCAGGCCAGTTCCGGTTATCTGCTGTTGCTGCGGGTCAAGGACCTGGCCGGTTTGAACCAGCGGTTGGGCGGGCAGCGCACCGACCAGTTGCTCCAGGCCGTGGGCGAGCAATTGCAGCGTGAATGCGCCCGCTACCCGGAGACCCTCAACCTGGTCACGCGTATTCGCGGTGGCGAGTTCGCGGTGCTGGCCCCCGGGCTGGTGCGCGAGGAGGCGCTGCAACTGGCGCAGAACCTCGAAGCCGCCCTGGCGAGCCTGCACGCCACCGGCGCGACTGACGTGGCGTCGGTGGCCTCCATCGGGTTGGCGCCGTTCGTCCATGGCGACTCTCCGCAAGCGGTGCTCCAGCTTGGCGATCAGGCCCTGGCCCAGGCCGAAAGCCAGGGCGAACCGGGTTGGGCCTGCCTGGACCACAGTGCCTCGGCCAGCGTCGGCGACGATCACCATGCCTGGCACACCTTGCTCGATCAGGCTTTGAGTCATCAGCGCTTCGAGCTGTACTTCCAGCCGGTGGTAGCGGCCCAGGACACCCAGGTAGTGCTGCATTACAAAGTGTTGTCGCGGCTGCTGGACGAGCAGGGCCAGACCATCCCCGCCGGGCGTTTCCTGCCCTGGTTGGAGCGTTTCGGCTGGACCGCGCGTCTGGATCGTCTGATGCTTGAACAGGTGCTTGAGCAGATGGCCGGGCACGAACAAGCCCTGGCACTGAATCTGTCCTCCGCGACCCTGGCCGATCCTCAGGCGCTGAACAAAGTCTTTGAAATCCTGCGGGCCCATTCCAACCTTGGGTCGCGCTTGACCCTGGAGATTGGCGAAGAGCAACTGCCGGAGCAGGCCGTGCTGGAGCAGTTGACCCGGCGTCTGCGCGAACTTGGCTTCTCCTTGAGCCTGCAGCGCTTTGGTGGGCGCTTCAGCATGATCGGCAACTTGTCGCGGCTGGGGTTGGCTTACTTGAAAATCGATGGCAGTTACATTCGTGCCATTGATCAGGAAAGTGATAAGCGTTTGTTCATCGAGGCGATCCAGCGGGCGGCCCACAGTATTGATTTGCCGTTGATTGCCGAGCGGGTGGAGACGGAGGGGGAGTTGGCGGTGATTCGGGAGATGGGGTTGTTTGGGGTGCAGGGGCAGTTGGTTGGGGAGCCTCGGCGTTGGGGGTGAGGCTTGTTGGCGAAGCGGTCTATAGCCTTTTGACTGAGTACATATCCATTGCTGCGGTAACGGCCACTTAGGGTTCCGCCCTTACGGCGGGTCACTTTTGGCAAACGCCCGGAATGCCGGCCCAGCCAAAAGTAACCAAAAGGTCTTAGCCCCACCACTCGGCACCTCGCCTAGGCTCGGTGTGCCCGAACGCAGGCATTGTTCCGTGGGCCCGCCGCGAAGGGCCATCCATGGCCCAGCGCGGCTATCCCGGCATCCATGCCGGGATGCCCACTCCACAATGCCTGCGTTCGGCCAGCGTGGTTAACGGGGC